>JBEGLX010000042.1:0-30117 GCA_041183345.1 Planctomycetota bacterium | reverse complement strand
CCTCTGGTGATTGGACGGGTGTCGGGGTCGACTCCTGACGCACGTGGTTCCGCAGATTCCGGCGTTGCCTCCATCTGCGGGCACTCGTGCTTCAGCGGTCGCCGCTGCGGCGGCTCCCTCTGGTGATTGGACGAAGTGGGAGTCGACCGCCCGGTCTCGCAGCCGTCTCCGAAGACTCGGCTATGCTCACGCGCCTTGATGCTTCCGAACGCCGCATCGCTACGCTGCGGCATCGGTGAGGACGAACACTCGCCGCTCTCCCCCCTGTCGCGAGCATCACCATGACCAGTCAGCTCCGCTCCGTCCTTCTGTCCGTCGCCTCGATCGCATGCACCGCACTGCTCGCAGCGTGCGACAGCGCACCCAAGCCCACGGCGCTCAGCGACGAGGAGATCGGCGCCCGCATGATGCAGGCTGCGACGCCGGGCGAGATGCATGCGTTCCTCGCCTATGACACCGGCCGCTGGACCGGCACCTCGAAGTCGTGGCCGGGGATCGCCGCCGAGCCGATCACGATGCCCGCCGAGTTCACCGTGCGCATGGTCCTCGGTGGGCGATTCTCCGAGACGACCTACAGCGCCGACATGCCAGGCGTGGGCAAGTTCGAGGGACTCGCGATCACGGGCTACGACAACGCGGCGGGCGAGTACCAGTGCACCTGGATCGACAGCTTCGGGACCGCGATGATGACGGGCACGGGCAAGCGCCTGGCCGACGGCAGGAGCGTGGAGACGAACTTCACCTACTTCTGCCCGATCCGCAACCGTCGCGTTCCCGTGCGCCAGGTCATCACCCACGACTCCGATGATCGGCAGACCCACCGCATGTGGGCGAGCGACATGGCGACCGACGCCGAGTACCTGATGATGGAAGCCACCTACACGCGCGTGAAGTGAGGCTATCTGGCAGCGGTCCGCGCTTCCGAGAGCCGCGCGCGCATCGCCGAGAGGCGATCCGCCTGCGAAGGATCGCGCGCAAGGTCGCGTGCTTCGTATGGGTCGCGCGTCAGGTCAAAGAGCTGCTCGACACCCCAGTCGGGCCACACGATGTACTTCCAATCGCGCGTGACCAGCGCCTCGGACGCGGGAATGAAGTCGCGGCTCGTGAGCATCGGGTGCTCGTAGAGATACTCGTCGCGCCACGCGGGCGTGTCCTGTGCGAGATAGAGCGGCGCGATGTCGCGACCCTGCATGCCCGCGGGCGGCGCGATGTTCGCGGCGACCAGGATCGTCGGCGCAAGGTCCGCGTTCAGCGTGCGCGCGTCGCTGGTCGCCCCGCGCCTCGCGGCCGGCATGCGCGGATCGCACACGATCAGCGGCACGCGGATCGACTCCTCGTACGGGTACCACTTGTCGGCCAAGCCGTGCTCGCCGTGGAAGTAACCGTTGTCGGTCGTGAAGATCACGAGCGTCCGTTCGAGCACGCCCTGCCGCGCGAGCTCATCGAGCACACGCCCGCAGGTCGCGTCGACCTCGGTCGCGAGGCGGTAGTAGTTCTTCATGGACTCCTGGTAGCGCTCGGGCGTGTCGAAGCGCCAGGTCCAGCGGTTGCGGCCCTCGTTGCGGGCGTTCGCGAGGAACGGCGGCAACGCGCGGAACGCTGCGTCGGTCGCGGTCGGCGGCACGGGCACGGTCACATCGCGGTAGAGCGACATGCTCTCGGGTTGCGGGAGGTACTGCTGCTTGTTGCCGTCCTCGGCGTGCGTGGCGAAGAACGCGACCGTCAGGCAGAACGGCTTGTCGGCCGGCCGCCCGCGCAGGAAGTCGATCGCGTCGCGCTCGTTCTTCTGCGTGACATGGACGCGCGTGCCGTCAGGCTGCTTGATCCAGTGCGTGCCATTCGCGAGCGCCGACGCGGGCGAGTCGTACTCAGCCGCGGGGAACCTGCCGTTGTGCCACTTGCCGATGTGGCCGACCCAGTAGCCGTGCGCGCGCAGCTGCGCGGGAAAGGTCTCGCTCCACGGAGTCTTGAACATGTCGAAGGCGCGGTTGCCGTGGCGCGACATCCACTGGCCCGTGAGCATGGTCGCGCGGCTGACACCGCAGATCGCGGTGGTGACGGAGTTGTGCGTGAAGCGCATGCCGTCGCGCGCGAGCGCATCGAGGCGCGGCGTCTGCACGATCGGGTTGCCCGCGCAGCCGAGCGTGTCGTGGCGCCAGTCGTCGGCGTAGAGGAGGACGATGTTGAGCGGCGCGGGATGCGTCGGGCCCTCACGCGTGCCCGACGCGCAGCCAAGCGGCATGCTCGTGAAGGCTGCGAGCAGGAAGATGAGAAACGGCACGCGCATGCGTGCATTGGACGACGGCTGCGTGCCGCGGGCAAGCGTATCCAAGCATTTTCAGGCTACGCTGCCCCGATGCAATCACTCATTCGGTCCCTGCTCGCCCTGACCGTCGTCGCCCTGTCCAGCTGTGGTGGCAGCGAGCCTGCACCGGCACCCGCACCTGCACCCGCCGCGCAACCCGCAGCCGCACCGGCTCCGGCACCAGCAACCGCGGCCCCGCGCACGGCATCGGGCGCAGCGCTCGAGTACCCCGCCGTCGTCGCCAAGTTCACCGACGCGCTGTGCGGGGACGCGCTCCAACTCATCTTCAACACGAAGGGCGTGTCGCTCAACGGATCGCGCGCCAAGGGCACATGGTCGGCGCTCTCGCGCTCGCTCGAGCAGTCGCAGCCGCAGATCGAGGCGCTGCTGCGCGTGGCCGAGACGAAGGACTGCACCTTCGCGGAGGTGATCATCGAGCAGGGTGCGCGCAGGCTTCCCCCCGAGCTGACCGAGTTGTTCCGCGGCGTGCGCAACGGCAGCGCGATGCTCTCGGCCGACGCGGCGCGCAACTTCGTCGCGGGCGACACGGCCGCCGCAGCGCGTCGCGCCGCGGCCATCGCGTCGATGCTGCGCCACATCGCGGGCAGCGGACTTCCGAAGTCGTCCGACTTCGCAACCGATCTGCTCGATCGCCTCAAGCTCGTCGTCCCACCGATGGCGGCGGGTGTCAACGGCATGAAGCTCCCCGATGCGGACCGTGCGACGCTCCTTGCGGCGCTGAACGCGCTGAACGCGGCCGATCCATGCGGAACCGCCGGTGGCTCCGCATTGAACGACGACTTTGCAGCCAAGCAGGCTGCGGCGCTCCAGGCGCTCAAGGCCGCGCTGGGCGGCTGACGAAGCAGGCCGAGCGAGATCGCCCCGAACTACGGCACCGGCCCCCACGCCGCGAGCAGCGCGGCGAGGTCGCCACCGCCCACGAAGCCATCGCCGTCGATGTCGGCTGGGCCGGCGCCCGCGCCCCACGCGCCGAGCAGCGCGGAAAGGTCCGCCGCGTTCACGATGCCGCTGCAGTCGAGGTCCGCCGCGGTGCGGCACGGCGTCGCGAGCGCCGCGTTGTAGAAGTCCCAGTTCGCCTGACCGAGCGCGTTCAGCACCGCGGGCGGGTTGTGGTCGAGGCCCGGCAGCACGGTGAACTGGTGCGCGATCCCGAGCGCGGTCAGGTGCGCGTCGAACTCCTGGTTCATCGGCACGAGCGCGTCGAGCGAGCCGAGCGCCTGCCGCACCTTCACCTGTCCCGCGATCACCGCCTGCGCGCGCGCGGCAACGATCGTGCGCGGATGCTGCGCGGTGTAGTACTTCGGGTCGCTGCCCCAGACATCTTCGTAGATCTGCAGGCGAAGCGCAGGCGGCGTGGTCGAGTTGTCGGGCGCGTCGAGGAAGTCGGTCTGGATCGGCCCCGCGCCCAGCATCGACACGCCGCAGAAGAGGTCTGGCCTGCGGAAGCCGAGCCGGCCGGCGCCCTGCCCGCCCATGCTGAAGCCATCGAGGATGCGGCCGTTGCGGCGCGCGATGGTGCGGAAGGTCGCGTCGACATGCGGGATGAGGTCGTCGAGCACGACCGACTCCATCGGCACGGTCCCGCTCTTCGAGTCGCACCACATGCTGTAGGTCATGCCGTTCGGAAAGACGACGAGCATGGGCGGGATGCGCCCCTGCGCCATCGCGCTGCCGAAGTAGTTCGCGAGCGTCGGGATCGCGAGCGTGCCGTCGCCCGAGCCGTGCAGCCAGTAGAGGACGGGAAAGCGCGCCTGCGGCTGCGCCGCGTACTGCGGCGGCGTGAAGATGTGGAAGCTGACCGTCGTGCGGGCCGCGGCGCTTTGGAAGGTGCGGTACGAGACATTCGGCGCCGTGACGGGCTGCGTGGTCCACTGCGCGTGGGCTGCGCGCGCGCAACAAAGGAGCGCGGCGGTGGCGAGGAGACTGGAGATCAGCCCGCGCATGGCCCCCACGCTCCGAGCACGACCGAGAGGTCGGCTGCATTGGTGTCGCCGTCGCCGTTCAGATCCGCGGCCGTGGTGCCCCATGCGTTCAGCACGGCGGCGAGGTCTGCCGCGCCGACCGAGCCGTCCTGGTTCAGGTCGCCCGTGCACGCGGTCGGCGTGACGGTGATCTCGAACGCGAACGGACCCGGCGCTGCCGGGCCGTTTCCGCCAAGTCCGATGTAGACGGTGTCGCCCGCAGTCAGCGGCAGGTCGCGGATCAGCGCGGTCCACGGCGGTACATCTCCGTGGCAGCCGTTGTCGTCGCAGGCGAAGATCGTTTGCGCGTTGCCGCACTCCGACATGACCGCGATGCGCAGGTCGTAGATGCCCCAGAAATTCGGGTCGGTGTCGGTGCAGTTGCCCATCGTGTACAGGCCCGTGACCGGCGGCGTGAAGCGCAGGTAGTACGGATAGCGCAGCGCCTGGTCGCCGATCGCGAAGCTGCACGGCGAGCCCGCGAGCGGCAGGTTCGGGAAGTCCATGTCGAGCCGCACCGACTGCAGGCCCATCTGCGCGACCTTGAGATCGGCGCCGCACGGATCGGGCGGCGGCGGCGCCTGCTCGATGGTGATACTGAGCGTGGCGGGCAGCGCGTAGACGGGATCGATCATGCCGAACGCGAGCACATACTCGGTGCCGCCCTCGGCCCAGAAGCCGACCTTCGCGCCAGAGCTGGCTGCGCACCTGTCGTACGAGCAGGCGAGCGCGGTCGACGCGCTGCCGCACTCGGTGAGCACCGCGATGTGCGTGTAGCCCTGGTTGCAGATCGAGTAGGAGTAGTAGGCCGTCTTGGGGGCCGTCCACCGCACATAGTTCGCCTTGAACAGAATCGACGGGTGCACCGAACCCGAGTTGCAGAACCCGGTGAGGTCGAGCGCGGGTGTCGCGTTCACCGCGGCGACCGCGGTGGTGCCTGTCGGGATCGACACGGGCGCTGCGCACGGATCGAAGGGCGCCTCGATCGTGATCGGGAGGTAGGCGGGCAGGACCGTGGTCGCGGACGCTGCGCCTGCGACCACCCAGACGCGCTCGCCCGCGACGAGCGACACATCGACCGCCGCCGAATTCGCGCAGAAGTTGTCGTTGCACGCGCGCACGGCCGAGCTCGGGCTGCAGCCCGAGAGCACCGCGATGCGGGTGTCGCTGGAGTTTCCGCACAGGCCGACGCGATAGACGCCCGTCGTGGACACATCGAACGGATACCAGTTCGCGCGGCGGATCACGAAGCCTGCGCCGCACGCCGATCCCGAGAGATCGAGGTCGCTCGTGGTCGTGACATCGACCAGCATCGTGTTGGTGCCGGGAGACAACGCGCGCGCAAGCTGCCCGCACGGGTTGTAGGCGGGAGGTGTCGCGCAGTTCGTGGGCGGCGGACCCGCGGTCGCGCCCACGGCGATGCAGGTGTCGGGCGTCGTCTCGTACGCGTACTCGGCAAGCACGCGGTCGAGCGTGCTCGCGCCGACGGCGATGCGCGCCCAGCCGTAGTGCATCGCGCCGTCTGCGGTGCGGAACTTGAAACCGATGTAGTTGTCGGAGTTCAAGCGCCACGCACCTTCGTACGAGCCGAACTGGACGGTTCCAGCGCCAAACGATCCATACGCAGCCACCACCGCACCGAGCGGAAGCGCAGGCGGCGTGCCAGAGATCGTGCCTGGGTAGCGCATGAAGCCAGACCCATTCGTCGAGCCTGTGTACAGCACGATGGTCGGGCCACCCGCAGCGGGACCGCTGGAGTAGCCGCCATTCGTGTAGATGTTGAAGTCCCAGCCCGACGGTCCCGCCGAGGTCGTCGAGACGGCGCCTGTCTCGAGGTTGATCCAAAGGCCGTTCTGCGTGGCCGGGATAGGCATGTCGATCTGCTGATGGATGATTGCTGCGTCTGCGGAAGTCGCGGCGGCAAGCGCGGATAGCAACACGGAACGGCAGATCAGGCGCATCGGCACTCCTCTGAAGACGGGTCGGACCATCAGGCTACCTCCGCGGGCGCCGCGATCCAAGGGCTTTCACACCAAGTCCCGCGAGTTGGCCGATGCGGCTCACGCCTCCCGCAGGGCCGCGCGGCAGTACCACTTGACCGCATCGCTCATCGGGGGCTCGAGTTGCTCGAGCTCCGCCCCCGTGCACCAGCGGATCGCGTGGTGCTCCTCGGCGGCGAGCGTCGTGGTGCCCCGCTTCACCCGCGCGAAGTAGATCATCCCGATGTGCTCGTGGGTGTCGCTGATCCGGTGGATGTCGAGGAACCGCGGCGCGATCAGCGCGCGCGTGCCCGGCCCCGTGGTCGGCGGGCGCTCGCCGAGGAGCTCGATCTCGAGCCCGCTCTCCTCGCGCGCCTCGCGCAGCGCGGCCTGCTCGGGATCCTCGTCGAGCTCGATGTGCCCGCCGATCGGCAGCCACTTGTCGAGCTTCCTGTGATGGATCACGAGCACCTTCCCCTCATGCACGATGAAGATGGCCACGGTGAAGTCGATGAGGTCGTGGATGTGCGGCATGTCAGCCCGCTCCCTTGCCGCGCGCGGGCGGCGTCGTGTGGTCGCCGAAGTACTTCTCGCTGCGGTAGCGGAGCCACACGCGCAGCTGCTCGGGCACCTGCTCGCGCTCGGCGGGTGAGAGCGCCTCGTAGAGCGCCATCGCCTTCGCGCGCTCGCCGCGGCAGGCGGCGTTGCGGTGCGCGTCCCACAGGGTGCGCGCGCGGCGGATGCACGCGCACGCCTCCTTCACGCGCTCGGCGCTGGTCGGCGGTCGGCTGGACGGTTTCTTCTTCGCAGGCATGCGTGGACGCTCGGTTGCGGCGGGTGCAGACGGTAGCATCGGTCGCCATGCACCGCATTCGACGCGTCCCCTCGATGAGCGCCTGGATCACCGCGATCCTCGTCTCGGTCACGCTCGCCACCCAGTCTGCCTTCGCCGACACCTTCTCGGCGAAGACCGAGCCGTACATCGCCGAGGCGCGCACGCGCACGCTCGATGCCCTGCGCGAGCGGAAGATCGAGCTTCCCGCCGACTTCCTCGCCTGGGTCGACAAGACCGCGGTCGTGCGCACGACCGTCTACGGCTGCCGAAACAACCCGCTGCCGGTGCTGCTGGCGCTGCGCTCGCTCGAGATCGACCTCGGCGAGGACATCGTGCGCCGCGACTACACCCAGCTCGCGCTCGCCTTCGCGATGCAGGACTCCTACGCCGCGCGCGGCCCGCAGGGCACGCCGTGGAACGACGCCGACGGCGCGAAGCCGCCCGAGCAACTGCCCGATGTCTCGCCGCGCCCGCGGCTCGAGCTGGTGATTCCCGCCGATCCGCGCAAGCCCGTCAATACGAAGGACACCTCGCGCACCCTCGATAAGTTCGACCACATCATCAACTTCCTCGAGGACCACGCGCCCATCGAGGTCGAGACCGAGGTGAAGGAGCTGCCGCCGCTCGAGTACGACGACAAGGGCATCGCGAAGCCGCAGGGCAAGCCCGTCACCGTGAAGAAGATGGTCGCGCGACCGCTGTACGGCGCCGACGTGATCGCGTCGAGTGCGCTGCAGCGCGAGTTCAACGACTACATGGCCGCGCACGGGTTCGCCGATGTGTCGATCGACTGCGGCGACAAGGTCGTCTTCTGGAAAGCGACCGAGATGGTCAACGACGGCGCGCAGAAGAAGCGCATCGCCGACGCGCACAACCTCTTCCACGACGCCTACCGCGCGAAGGGGCGCATGCCCGCCGAGCGCGACCGCGCGCCCACGCCGAGCGAGTCGATGGCGTGGTTCATCCGCAACGACCGCTGGGAGTTCAGCGACGCCGACCGCAAGGCCCGCGATTGGCCGCGCTTTCCGCTGAACGCGCCGTGGCCCGTGCTCATGATGCTCGTCGCCGACGACCAGCCGCTGCGCGAGCGCGAGGAGATCTGGGTCAAGTTCCGCGACACCGGCGAGTTCCGCACCTACGGCGAGTACATCGGCGGCATCGCCCAGCAGTTCGACATGCAGAGCGCGCGCCGGGTGGCGCCGCTCGCCTTCAGCTACGGCTCGATCCAGATGATGTGGAAGGACGGCGGCGTGTGCGGCACGATGGGCAACATCGGCGCGCGCACGCACCGCATCGTCGGGCAGCCCGCGTCGACCGCGGGGCAGCCCGGGCACTGCGCGATCGTCTACACCGAGTACGACCCGAAGACGAAGGAGTACCGCTGCCGCGGCGGGCAGTATGCGACCGGCGGCGACGAGGTCACGCATGTGCACGCGGGCTGGAACTACGACGATGTCGGCGGACGGCGCCACATGATCTGGCACCAGACCGTCGCGTGGGGCGTGAACCGCGACTTCGAGTCGTTCCTCGACGCGCTCGCGCTGCGCCGCAAGTGGGACGCGATGCCCGCCGACGAGCGCGCGGCACATTGCGTCAAGCTCGTCGACCAGGGGCTCGCGCGGAACCCGTTCGCGATCGCGCTCGTCGACGCCGCGCTCAACGCAGCACCCGACTGGAAGACCGCGGGCGCCGTGCTCGACGCCTTCGCCAAGGAGACCGCCGAGATCGCGAAGGACAAGAAGTACGCGCTGTACATGACCACCGTGCGCGACCTCGCGCATGCGCGCATCGAGAAGCTGCCCGCGCCGTCGTCGGCGGACGAGACCGCGAAGCTGCTCGAGGCGCTCGAGCGCCAGGGCTGCACGAACGGCGCGCTGCTCGCCCGCTGCTGGCGCGGGCTCGGCGGCGACGACGAGTTCGTCAAGCGCTGCAAGGCCGAGATCGACGCGTACCTCGCCTCACCCGAGCGCACCAAGGACAAGCGCGCGTCGCAGAAGTTCGTCGCCGAGGTCAACGGCTGGGCGAAGACGGTCAAGCAGCCGGCGAAGAAGAAGTGGGCCGAGCAGCTGCTCGCGTTCTTCGACGGAAAGGAGATCCTCGCCATCAAGGGCAAGGAGTCGCTCGATCCTGCCGTCGAGGCGCTCCGCAAGATCGCAGGGCTCAAGACGCCGCCGAAGAAGGGCTGAGCCAGCGCGCCTCTCCGGGCGCCGCTCAGCCGCCGCTTCCTGTGAGGATCCGCACCGACATCAGTCGGCCCGCGCTTGTTTCGCGGTACTTCGTGATCAGATCGTCGGCGAACAGCGTGATGAACCCATCGGTCGGCGCGACGGCACGGCCGAGCGGGTCCTGCAGCGCCCACTGCGGGACGCCGTCGATCGCCAGCGAGACGATCTTCGTCGAACCATCGCGACGCAGCGCAATCCGCACCGGGGTTCTGACGGGAATGGTCGCAGCGCTCAATGGGCCCGACGGCGGCATCACGAAGGCCATTCTTTCATCCGCCGGCACGTAGTACAAGCCTGCATCGAGGGTGAGATTGCTGAAGTCAAGGAGCTTGGCGCCGAGGAAGTCGAAGCCGCCCGTCAACACGAAGTCCATCTCGATCGTGTAGTCGCTGAGGTCGAGACCCGCGACCGGGATCCGCAGCCCCTGCTGCGGACCAAACTCATACGCGCCGTTCTTGACGCGCCCGCCCATCGGGATGGCGGCGACGCCGCTGCCGGCCGAATCACCGTAGCCCTTGTCGAAGGCGTAGTCGCGCACGAGCGACTGCGCGCCGCCCAGCAGGCAGCTGGGAACGACGTCGAGCGACGGCGCAACCGTGCCCCAGCCGCTCAGCACGAAGGCAAGGTCGTCGCCGTTCACGACACCGTCCTGCGTGGCATCCCAGAAGCCCATCGATCCCCACTCGGAGAACACGCCCGCGATATCCGCTCCATCGACCACGCCGTCGAGGTTGCCGTCGGCAAGCGACGTCGGCTCGGACAGCAGCAGCCGCACCAATTCGTTCTTGAGCGCCTGGTACTCGTCCTGCGCGACCGCCGGAAGGGTGTCGTTCAGCGGATCCCACACGCCCTTGTCGCCGTCGCTGCCCTCGATGCCCGGTTGGAGCGGCGGCACCGGCTGCGCGAGCTGGTAGAGCCGCACCTCGCAGTCGTTGGGCGCGAGGCACGCGGGAAGCTGGCGGACCACGAGCTTCCACTGGCCGCGCCGAACCGCGTATTGCGCGATCGTGGGCGGCTGGACCACCGTGCTGCCCTTCGCGCACTGACCCGCCATGTCCGGCGGGAGGAAGCAGTAGTTGATGCCGCCGCACTCGACGATCGCGTTCGAGGGATCGGTCGAGAGCAGGTCGCAGTAGTTCGTGATCGGATAGGGAGCGGACGGCGCGCCGCCCAGCCAGCATCCGCCGTTGGCGGCGCACAGCTCGGGGCTGGTCACGAGGCCGTCGATCACCGTATTGCCGCTCACACACGGTCCGACGGTGCTCGCGGGAAAGATGCCCTGGCGGTACAGCGCGAAGTTGAACTCGCGGATCGGGCCCTGGGCGGGATTGGTGAGGAACGGCATCATCGGCACGCAATCGATGCGGCGCGAGGGCGTCTCCACCGTGGTCCAGTCGACGCCCGCCGTCTCGCAGAGGAGCCCAAAGAGGTCGGCGATGGACACGGCCTCATCGACCGCGCGGCCGGGCGCGACGACCTGCGGCCCCGCGATGATGCACGGCGACCGCACGCCGGTCTCGTAGACCGTCTGCTTGGCCTGCGAGATCGAGAACGGCGGCAGCACGTTGTAGTTCAGGGTTCCGTTGTCATTGACGACGAGGATCATCGTGTTCGCCGCGACGAGGTCGCCGAGCACGAATGTGCCGTTGTCACGGCTGCCCAGACCGAGCGCGACCAGCATGTCGCCGATCGAGGCGTCGACCGACTCGGCCATGAGCCGGTACTGACTCCGGAAGCCAGGCCCGGTGAATGCGCAGGACAGGTCGCTTTCAGCAGGACCCGTGAGCGACGGCGGCGGTGGCTGGATGGGCGTGTGCGCGGACGAGTGCGTCGAGAAGGCGAGCCACGGCTTGCCGGTCACGCGCGCCTCTGCGATCCACTCTGCGGTACGGCGGCTGATGAAGCTCGTGAGGTACTCCCGCTGCGGTTCCTTCGCCCGCTCGGCGGAGGTCGGCGTCGTGGTCGTGCACGGCCAGACGTAGTAGGCGTTGGTTCGCGCGAAGTCGACCGACGAGCAGACGCCTTCGGCACAGGTTGCGGCGAGGGTCCCGTCAGCCTTCAGGAGCGGCGTCGCTCCCATCGCCATCGCCTGCAGCGGATGGACATTCTCCACGCAGCTTCCGTCGGGGAAGCAGGCGGCGCCGCGCGTATGGACTCCACCGATCGTTCCGCAGTCGTAGGTTCCATCGGCTGCCTGGCCGCCGAGGGTCGTGTCCACCGACGGCGGGAGATCCCAGTAGCCCTGGTAGAAATCGAGGCCAAGCGTCGAGCTGGGGGCTTCGTATCCGTATCCCGGCGCCGTGTTGGCCTCGCCGCCGCCGAGGTGGTACTTGCCGAGCATGCCCGAGGTGTATCCCGCTGCCTTGAGCAGCTTCGGCACGGTGACCTCGGACGGGTGAAGCTGACTCGCCGGGATCATCGGGTCGGTGATCGCCGTCACGACGCGGGTTCGGAAGCCATGGCGTCCGGTGAGCATCGCCGCACGCGAGGGCGAGCACTCAGGCGTCGCCCAGAAGTTGCGGAAGCTCACGCCCTTCGAGGCGATCTCGGCGAGCACGGGCATCGCAGGCGCCTCGGGCGCCGCATTCCAGTTGAATGGCGGAAACGCCATCTGGTCGATGCCGAGGTCGTCGAGCACGATCACGAGGATGTTCGGCGGCGTAGCCGCACCTCCTGCCGCAGTCGGCGAGGCGGGACGCGCGAACCCTGATCCTGCGAGCATCACTGCACAAGCGCCGATGCCGGCGGTCCGAAGGAGACGAATCACGTTCACGAATCGATGCCCTCTCTGCGAGCCGACGACGGGACGGGTGAGCCAACGCGATGGAACTATGAACCACGACCCTGCCCTTCCTAGGGCAATCGATGCGCTCGGACCGAGATTCGACCGATCGAACACCGTCTATAGCACCGCGGAGTCACGGACGGATCATCCGCAGGAGCGCTCCGGTCAGATATCACCCTCTCTTTCCGTCCTGCGCCCATCGGACATCCCCTGCGTGACGCGCGCGGGCACGCACCCGGCGACCGAGGGTCCGCATTTCGCGAAATCGAGGCGAAACTCGGTCCCGCGCGCGCCGCAACCCACAATCTCCTTCATGCGCACGCACCTCCGCAGCATCCTCGCCGTCACCGCCCTCGCGACGCTCGCTGTCTCCAGCGCCGCGCTCGCCCAGCGTGCGCCGCGCGGCGGCGGACCCGAGGCGCGCACCGCGCCCGCCACCACCAAGGACGGCGCGATCATCCAGTGGTACGCCACGCTCGACCGCGGGCTGGCCGAGGCGAAGCGCACGGGCAGGCCGATCCTGCTCGTCTCGGGCGCACCGCACTGCGCGGGCGTCTCGGGCATGTGGTGCCCCGGCAAGGTCAAGATCGACAACGGCTGGCTCCTCAAGGACGAGGTCGTCGCAGCGTCGCGCGACTTCGTGTGCATCCGCCTGACGTCGTACGAGTCGGCCGAGGAGGCCGCCTTCGTGACCAAGCTGCAGGGGAACCCCGTCAACACCGTGTTCGCGGTGCTGACGCCCGACGCGCAGCCCGCGATCGCGCTGAAGGGCCTCGTCCGCGGGCCGCGCGAACTCTTCAGCGATCCCGCCGACATGGTGAAGCAGTTGGGCGAGATCGCGAAGAAGTTCCCCGCAAGGAAGGCCGACGGCGAGCCAGCGCTCCCGATCACGCTCGACGCGAGGCTCGGGCTCGCGGTCGCGTCGGCGGACCTGCAGCCGCTCGCGCTCGTAGTCGCGTCGGACGCGAAGGAGCGCGCCGCGCTCGAGGCGAAGGTCGCCAGGCTCGCGTGGTCGAAGGACCTGCGCGGGCGCTTCTCCTATGCGAGCACCGAGTCGCCGGAGGACCTGACGCTCACCGGCGCGACGACGGTGAAGTCGGGCGTGCTGCTCATCGAGCCCGATGTGTTCGGAATCGAGGGATCGGTCGTGACGGCGATCGCCGCCACCGATGTCGACAAGAAGCTCGACGCCGCGATGCGCGACGCCAGCGCGAAGCATGTGCGCATGGCCAAGTCGCGCGAGCAGCTCAAGCGCCTTGCGCTCGAGAAGGGCGTGTTCTTCGTGACGGGCATCCCCGTCAGCGGCAAGAGGGAATCCGAGGACCGCGCGAAGTTCAAGGCCCAGGTCGAGGCTGCGAGGAAGGCGCGCGAGGCCGAGGCAGCCACCACGTCGAAGCCGAGCTGAATCCGCTCACATCACTCGGTCGCTGCACACGCCCGTCGCAGGGTCCTTCAGGATCAGCTTGGCGCGGCCATCGGGCAGCAGCTCGCGCTTGACCACGATCTGGCCGTCGAGCAGTTCAGGAGTCGGCGCGATGCGCGGCGTGAGGCCGCCCGTCCACTCGAGCTCCACCTTCGCCCAGCCGTGCGACTCGACCGAGCGGAAGCACGCATCCATCACCGCGTTCACGATGTAGCCATCGCGGAAGGTCTCGCGCGGCGCGCGCCCCGCCTCCATCGCGTCGAACATGTCGGTGAACATGTCGACGTAGCCGAGCTCCGCGACCTCGTCGCCCACGGGGAAGAGCCAGCCGCTCGCCGTCTCCGCCTTCTCGGCGATGTAGCCGCCGGCTGCGCCCGCGGTGAACATCTCGAAGCCCGTGCGCAGGAAGTGATTCAGCCAGATGGTGCCGCGCGTGCCCGCGACCTCGTCGCGCAGGTCCATGCCGCCGCGGAAGGTCCACGACACCTCGAACTGCCCCATCGCGCCCGACTCGAAGCGGATGAGCGCGATCGCGTTGTCCTCGGCGGTGATCGGATGGACGAGCGTGTCCTTCCAGCACAGCACCTCGACGGGGCGGTTTCCCTTGCCGACGAAGTTGCGGATGATCTCGATGCAGTGGCAGCCGAGGTCGACGATGCACCCGCCGCCCGCCTGCTTCTCATCCCAGAACCACGCGCTGTGCGGGCCAGGATGCGCCTCGCGCGAGCGCACCCACAGCACGTCGCCCACCGCGCCTGCGCGCACCGACTCGATCGACTTGAGCGTCTTCGGCGTGTAGCAGAGGTCCTCGAGGTAGCCGGCGAACACGCCCGCGCGCTCGACTTCGGCGATCATGCGCTTCGCCTCCGCGGCCGTGCGGCCGAGCGGCTTGGTGCAGAGCACGGCCTTGCCCGCGCGCGCTGCGGCCGCGACCGCCTCCTCGTGCAGGTGGTTCGGCAACGCGACGACGACGACATCGACCTCGGGATGGCGGATCGCCTCGTCGATGCTGGTGGTCGCGCGGGCGATGGCCCAGCGCCGCGCGAACGCATCGCCGCGCTCCTGCGTGCGCGAGTACGCGACCGACACCGCGTCGCGGCTGCGCTGGCCGTGCAGCGTCTTGGTGTAGAAGTCGGCGATCAGGCCGGTTCCGAGCATGGCGATGCGGTGCGACTTCATGGCGCGGTGATCTCCTGGCGCACGACGATCGGCACGAAGCCGACCTCCATGCCCTTTGGCGGCGTGACGAACAGGTTCGAGTCGAACGACGCGAGCGTGCCCGCGCGCGGCGGCGCGAGGTATTCGCCGTCGATCGGCCACGCGCGATGCATGCGCTCGATGAGCGACTGCAGCGCGGCGCGCTCGGCGTCGCTGAAGCCGCACTGCGCGAACACGGGCTGGTCGATGAAGCGGTACCAGCGGTAGGTCACGGTCGAGCCGTCGACGAGCTTCACGGTGAACGGGCCGGCGCCCGGACCATCGGTCGGCCCCGGCTTCGCCCACGCGCCCGCGAGCGGCTCCGCGCTGTAGGGCGCGGGACTCGCGTTCGGCGGCGGAAACTCGCGCTCGCGCAGGCCGAGCGATGCGGGCACGTCGGCGGCGGCGACGGCGACGCGCTTGCCGTCCTTCTCGCCCTCCGTCGCGGCTGCATCGCGGAAATACTGCGGGAAGCGCGCGAAGCCGTCCTGCTTCGACAGCGCGGACGGCTTCGCCCACTGCAGCCCGAACGCGCCGTCCTCGAAGATCGTCGGCGTCGCGAGCTCGTGGATGCCGTCGATCTCGCGCTCGTCCTGCTTGTAGCCGACGCGTCCCGTCGCGATCTTCGGGCGCACCGTGCCCGCCGCTGCGAACGCGCCCTTCGGCGCCTCGCCGCCGCGGCGCCACGCGAGCACGGCGTCGTAGAGCGCCGCCCTCGAGTAGAGCGCCACGTCGCGCACGAGCGTCGTGCGGCCCGATGCATCGACGGGAAAGCGCAGCTCGGGGATCTTGGTCCACGCCGTGCCGCTCTCGTCGCGCGCGATGAACTTGGGCACGGTGTTGATCTCCATCGATCCGTCGACACGCCCCGACGCGACGCGCGCATCGAGCCCGCGCCCGACGGCGGTCGGATAGTCGCGCGAGATGCGGCTCCAGCACTCGGGGATGTAGTAGGCGAGCGGTCCCTTGAAATTCGCGGCGTTCAGGAACAGCGTCCAGCTGAACTCGCCCGTCGGTTGCGGCGCCTTGCGCGCGTCGGTGAGCGGCAGCGCCATGTAGGCGTAGCCGAGGAGCTCGCCGTTCGGCGCGCCGCTGAACGGCAGGCCATCGGGCGGGATCAGCAGGCGATTGCTGATCTGCGCGATGCCGAGGCGGTCATCCGCAAGCGGTCTGCTGCTGTAGAAGAACGACCAGCCGGGCGATGCGACCTCGTTGGTGTAGCAGTCGGTCGTGCCGTTCATGCTGAACTTGGGCGGGCCGTAGTGGAAGCGGTTGCCCGCCCAGTAGCCGAGCCCGCCCTCGAGGGTCTGGAACACCGTGTCGTAGGTCGGGCCACGCTCGGGCCAGCTGTCGCGCGGCAGCGTGCCGGGCGGGCAAAGCGGCTCTGTGGTGTTGTCAGAGTTGTCGGGCAGGATCCAGGTCGAGGGCAACCCGATCTGGAATCCCGCGATCGGCCGCGCGATGAGCGGCCACACCGACGCGTAGAAGCCGGCGCCATAGTGGAACTCCGCGGGCACGCGCTCGGCGCGGCTCGCGATGTAGCCATGCAGACCGCGGCTGGCGAGCTCGGCATCGTCGCGCGCGGCGGCGCAAGTGACGGACGATGCGATGCTTGCGGAGAGAACAGCCGCGAGCAGCGATGCGGAGGCGTTGGAGCGCGAGGAGTGCATGTGGTCCGCGCACGGTAGTCGATGCGCGCGTCTCTGCAGCGGCGCCCACGAAAGCCGCGAATTTCCCGCAGATTCCGCGAGATCCGCACACGCGCGCCGCCAAACGCGCGACGATCCGCAGGCCATGAAGTGCTACACGAACCGTCCCCTCGCCGCGGGCGCGCTGCTGTGCGCGGTCACCGCATTCGCATCGAGCGCCCTCGCGCAGTTCTCCTCCGACGCGGCCACCCCGCTCGCCATCGCGGCCAGCGCGGGCGAGGACGTGCAGCCGAAGATCGCGCGCGCCGCGAACGACGGCCAGTACGTCTCGTACTTCGCCGGCGCCGGCTACGACATCTACCTCGACCTCCGCGACTCGCACGGCAACGCAGAATGGGCGGCGCCGCTCCTCATCGAGGACCGCGCCTTCAGCTCGACCACCGACTACGCGCTCACGAGCGACGCGGCGGGCAACGCGTATGTCGTCTACAACGCCACCGACCCGAGCAACGCCACGGGCGCGGTGGTGAAGATGGTCTCGGTCGCGCCGAGCGGCAGCGTCCGCTGGACGACCGTCCTCTATACCTCGACGCTCGGCGCCACCAGCCTCGGCAGCGGACGCGCGACCGTCGCGTCGGACGGCTTCATCTGGGGCGCCTATGCGATCGGCTTCGACAGCACGGTCGCGCGCGTGAACCCGAAGACGGGCGCTGTCACGAGCTCGCTCTTCATCAACGAGAACGCGACGACGAAGCAGATGTGCTCGGGGCTCCAGCCGTCGATCGACGGCGCCGTGATCTTCAGCACGATCCGCTACACCACGATCTCCAGCCCCAAGACGCTCCGCCTGCGCCGCATCAATGCCGACGGCACCTACGGCTGGGGCGGCGCGCTCGGCAGCCCCGCGTTCGTCACCGGCTCGATCCAGACCGGCAACTTCCCCGACTTCATCGCCGATGGCTCGGGCGGCGCCTACGTGCCGTGGTACACGACGAGCCCGCTCAACTGCCGCATGCAGCACTTCGATGCGACGGGCGCGATCACCTGGGGCACCGACGGCGTCCCCGTGAGCACGAACACGACGGCGAGCTTCGGCGGCACCACGGCGAACGTGAACCGCACCAATCCTGCCACGGTCGTCGGAGCGGACGGACGGATCTACTGCTTCTACCGCAGCTACTCGGCGTCGATCTCCGGCATCGTCTGGTACGGGCTCGGCGCGCAGTGCTTCAACCCCGATGGAACCACCGCGTGGGGCGCCGACGGCGCGATGCTCGTGCCGCACGCGCCGTCGTCGGCTGGCGTGCTCTACGACCAGCAGGTCGGCAGCGCGCTGAACTTCGGCAGCGGCGTGGGCTGCTCGTACGCGACGTCCGCGACGGCAACGCTTGCGACCGCGTACGCGGCGCGCATGAACGCCGGCGGCACCGTCGCGTGGACGACGACCGTCGCGTCGAACGCGGGCACGAAGTACCGCTTCGTCTCCTCGACAGCTTCGGACAACTCCATCGTGATGGCATGGCAGTCCACGTCGGCGAGCAACGACATCTTCGCTGCCCGCGTCGCAGCGGACGGCACCCTCGGCGCCCCCACCGCGGTGCCCGGCGACCTGAACGGCGACGGCGCCGTGAACGGCATCGACCTCGCCGACCTGCTCGGCCAGTGGGGCGGCACGGGCTCGGGCGATCTCGATGGCGACGGCAGCGTCGGTGGCGGCGATCTCGCGATCCTGCTCTCGGGCTGGACCGGTTGAGTCGCCCATCCTCATGAAACGAACCAGCGCCCCGGTGCATGCCGTGGCGCTGTCGTTCGTGGCAACGGCACACTTCATGACCGCTTCACCGCTCGCTCGATACGCATCTCCCGACGAATGCGCGAGCCCACACGCAGTCCATTCGATTGTGCTCCAGGAGCCTCGTCCAAGACCGCTTCGCGCCCGGAGCGAACTCCACATAGGACGGCTTGCTCCGCGCCTGCTCGATGACGCGCTTCAGGGTCGCGGTCACCCGACCGTGGGCGTAGTTCGACGGGATGCGTTCTCCCGCAAGCCTGACGAAGTCGACCAGCCGGTTACCGAAGCCTGGGGGAACCCAAGCATTGCGCCTTCTCCGACGATCAGCGATGCGCTTCAGCCGAGCTCGCTCGCCCGGGTGCTCGTGACGACCCCACGACTTCGCGCATCGCTTGGCATCGAGGTAGTCGACATCGACGGGCCAGGCTTCGCCGAGCGCCTCTGCGATGCACTGCCTTTCACGGATCGAGAAGCCGCAGATCGCGCGCCGCTCCGCGCGGGCCCGCTTGATCAGTTCGCGGCAGAAGCCTGCGAACTCCCCGCATTTGAGCCCCTTCGCCTGCGCAGCCATCGCCAGCGCAGGCTCGACATCGGTGAATGCGGTCTGCCCAAACACGCCATCGACCAGCACCCCCACGAGCACCGGGGGCTTTCCCGCGAACCCCTCGAAATCAACCACGATCGGATCGTTCATCGCCGTTCTCCTTCTGGAAGCAGAAGCCTTCGGGACCGACGCGGCCGCCGAAAATGACGCCTCCATTATGAAAACGCGCGCGCGCGGATCCGCGTGCGCGAGCGCCTCCGCACGCGCACTCACACGCGCGAGCGCGCCCGCACGCGTGAAGCCCCCCGCACTTCGTGCTAGCATTCCTCCCCCCATGGCCACTTCGCAGCTGCCCATCCTCGAGTTCGTCGCCCGCAACTACAAGAACTTCAATGCGCGCTCCACGCGCGACGCGCTGTTCGCGTACTGGGACCACATCGAGTCGGGCGGCAAGATGTACTGGGCCGTCGCCGGCGCGATGAGCTCCGCGCAGCTCGGCATCACGCTCGCGCCCGCGATCCGCGCGGGCCTCGTGCACGGGCTCTCGGTCACGGGCGCGAACCTCGAGGAGTCGCTCTTCCGCCTCGTGGCGCACGACTCCTACAAGGACTTCCCCGACTACCGCTACTTCACCAAGCAGGACGACACCAAGATCCTCAAGGACCGCATGCGCCGCGTCACCGACACGAGCATCCCCGAGGACGAGGCGTTCCGCTCGGTCGAGAAGATCCTCGTGCCGATGTGGGAGAAGGCGACCAAGAACGGCGACCGCCGCTTCTGGCACGAGTACTTCTACGAGCTCATCCTCTCGATCCCGAAGTCGAAGTACGAGGGCAACCCCGACGACTGCTGGCTGCTCGCGGCCGCGAAGGCGAAGCTCCCGATGGTCGTGCCCGGCCACGAGGACTCGACCTTCGGCAACATCTTCGCGTCGCACGTGAAGTTCAACGACTGCAGCGCGAGCATCGTCAAGAGCGGCATCGAGTACATGGCGAACCTCTACGACGACTACAAGAAGCTCTCGACCGGGAAGGGCGTCGGCTTCTTCCAGATCGGCGGCGGCATCGCGGGCGACTTCCCGATCTGCGTCGTGCCGAGCATCAAGTACGACCTGCAGGAGAAGGTGCGTCCCTGGGCGTACTTCTGCCAGATCAGCGACTCGACCACGAGCTACGGCTCGTACTCGGGCGCCACGCCCAACGAGAAGATCACCTGGGACAAGCTCACCGAGGACACGCCGATGTTCGTCGTCGAGAGCGACGCGACCATCGTGGCGCCGATGATGCTGTCGGCGCTGCTCGAGGCGAAGGCCAACCCCAAGGCCGCCAGCGCGATCATCAAGGCCTCGCGCGCCGAGACCAAGAAGCATCTTGCGCGCGTGCGCTAAGTCCAGCCTCTGGGAGCGGTAAAGTCGCCGTCATCCAATAATCGGGCGGTCTGCGGGATTCCGCAGCAACCAAGGTATCTGCGAAGACGAAGCGTGCTTTCATGGGGCACCGGTGGGTCGTCCCGCCTGTTGTGCCATCGCACCCCGTAGTTGGTCCCATCCCATGAAGCTCAGTCGAATCCTGCTTACGGCAACGTCCGCCGCGCTTGCGTTCGCTTCGGCGACCTCAGCCCAGACCGTCACCCGCAACAAGGTTCTCTTCGACGCCACAAAGGCGCAGATGGCCGGCAACGCCGACTGGATCATCGATGCCGACGTGAACAACGTCGGCACCGGCGCAGGCGGCCTGATGGTCGTCGGCGGCGGCACCGAGTCGAACCCGCAGCGCTTCCCGACGCCGCCGCAGTCTGGCATCACCGCCACGACGCCCGAGACCTACTGGAAGGGCGCCCTGTCGGCGTGGGGCGTCGCCCTCGTCAAGCGTGGCTTCAGCGTCGAGACGCTGCCGATCGGCGGACGCATCACCTTCGGCGATCCGACCAACGTCCAGGATCTCTCGAACTACGGCGTCTACGTCATCCCCGAGCCGAACATCCTGTTCACGCTCGCCGAGAAGCAGGCGATCATCCGCTTCATCCAGGCGGGCGGCGGCGTGTTCTTCGGCGGCAATCACTCAGGCTCCGACCGCAACAACGACACCTTCGATCCCGTCGAGGTCTACAACGACCTCTTCACGAACAACGGCATCGCCGTCAATCCCTTCGGCTTCGCGTCGAACGCAAACAGCATCACGTTGATCGCCAGCTTCCCCTCGACCGATCTCGCCGCCGCTCCGCTGCTCAACGGCCCCGCGGGCACCGTGTCCACGATCGAGTACAACGCTGGCTCGACCATCACCGTCACGGGCGCCGCGCGCGGCGTGCTCTTCAGCACCGCTGCGCGTCTCAATAGCGACGCGATGTTCGCCTACTCCACCTACGGGCTGGGCAGGGTCGTCATGCTCGGCGATTCGTCGCCGCCGGATGACGGCACCGGCGACACCGCCGACACCCTCTTCAACGGCTGGTTCGCAGAGGCTGGCGGAGACCACGCCGACCTCTGTACCAACGCCTGCATCTGGCTGAATCCGCCCGCGCCGCCGGCGTGCCCCGCGGACATCAACCAGAACGGCTCCGTCGATGGCGCCGACCTCACCGTGCTGCTCCAGTCGTGGGGTCCCTGCGCGAACTGCGCGGCGGACATCAACCAGAACGGCTCGGTCGATGGCGCCGACCTCACCGTGCTGCTCCAGTCGTGGGGCGGCTGCCAGTAATCGCACTCGACAGCGCGCGCCTGGTCTGCAACATTCCCCCGATGCACTTCCGCATCGAAACGCTCGCTTGCGACCGCGGCGCCCTCGCGGCGCTCCATGGCCGCCTGGATGACAAGAGCCACCTCGACGCCGAGCGCGAGCTCATCGCGCTCGTGGCGGGCGCTGCCGGACCGAGGCTGATCCTCGATTGCGCGAAGCTCGAGTATCTGAGCAGCGCCGGCCTGCGCGCGCTCATCTCCGCGTTCAAGCGCATGAAGGCGCGCGGCGGCGCCATCGCCCTTTGCGAGATGCGCCCCGACGTACGCGAGATCATCGAGATCAGCGGGCTTCGCGCGGTGTTCCAGCTGCACGGAAGCCGCGCCGAGGCGCTTGCCTCGGCTGTCTAGGCTGCCTGTCCGGCGCTCATCGGCCCGACCGGACAGATCGAGACATCGAGCCCGTTGATCCGCGCGCGCAGGTCGGCAGCGATGCCGTCGATGCGACGCTGCACGTCGCCCATGCGGATCTCCGGATCGAACTCGAGGAAGATCTCCGCATACATGTGCGGCCCCGAACGCCGCGTGCGGACCTTGTGGATGCGCTCGTAGTCGTCGATGTGGCGCACCAGCTCGCTCATGATCTTGAGCTGCGTCTCCTCCTCGACGGTCGCGTCGAGTAGGTCGCCCACCGACGAGCTCGCCATCGCCCATGCAGCGTGCAGCATGAAGGTGACGCCCACGAGCGAAGCCAGCGGATCGACGTACCAGCTCCACTCGTGCTCGCGGAAGATGAGTGCGACGAGCAGCCCCGCGCCCATGGTGGTGTCGAACGCACCCTTCGAGAACCACAGCCGCGCCTGCGACTCCATGATCGCCGAGGGCTGGCGCTTCAGCACCGCACGCGCGCGCAGGCTGATGAAGAACGAGATGCACGCGTAGACGCCGAAGACGACGATGCCGAAGAGCGTGCCCTCCGCGGGCTCTGGATCCTCGAGCTGCTTGACCGCGCGCACCGTCACGCCGAGCGCGCACAGCACCATGATCACGCCGATCGAAACGCTCACGAGGTTCTCGAGCTTGCCCACGCCGTAGGCGAAGCGGTAGTCGGGCGACTTGCGCACCGCGCGCACGGTGAGGAACGCGGCCAGCACCGAGAGCGTGTCGGTCGACTCCTTGAGCAGGTCGCCAAGGATGGTCACGGAGTTCGACTGCGTCAGCGCCGTGCCCATGAGGCACAGGTCGATGAAGCAGAAGACGAGGGCCATCCGCAGGTTGCCTTCGCGGGTGCCGGAGGAGCTTTGGGCAGACATCAGGGGAAGGGGTACCAAGAAAATCCCGCGCCGTCTTGCCGCCACGTCCAGTCCGGCTCGCCACGGAAACCCCGATGGCTGCGCGGCTTGCGTCGTAACCCTTGGTTTCACCACAGGAACACGCATGTTTGGATGCGGTGAACGGATGACATTTTCGTTGCGGATGGCGGGGGCAAGGGGTACTTTGGTGGCTCGCGGGATCCCTTCCCGCGTGTCCCTGTCCACGTTCCCTGTCCTCACATTTAGGAGCTCAGATGACGAAGCAGATGTTCCTTGCTTCGGCTGTAGTCCTCGCCGTCTCGGCGAGCGCCTCCGCGGCCATCGTTGCGAGTTGGTCCATCCCAACCGCTATCCCCGCTGCCACCACGGGCAGCAACTACGTCTACGGCGCAGCCGACGCGGGTGATGCCGCCGCCGGAACCAGCCTCAGCGCGTTCCACGCCCTGCCCGCGACCACGTGGTCCAGCCCGTCCGGCAACGGCTCGACGTACTCGCTGTCGAGCAACAACTGGTCGGTGGGCGACTACTACCAGGTCAGCGTGTCGACCACCGGTTTCAGCGACATCTACCTCGCGTGGGATCAGACTCGCTCGAGCACGGGTCCGTCGAGCTTCCGCGTCGACATGAGCACCGACGGCACCAACTTCTCCACCATCCTCGCCAGCTACTCGATCATCCAGGCTGGTCTCGCGGGAACCAACACCCTCGCGTGGTCGGTCGCGAACGGCGTGCAGAGCGCCTTCACGACCACGATCGCGAGCATCGCGGGTGCGGACAATCAGGCCAGCCTGATCTTCCGCTTCGTGAATCTCTCGACGGTCGCCACCGGCGGCACCAACCGCATCGACAACATCGTCGTGTCGAGTGGTCCGATCCCCGCCCCAGGCGCCATCGCGCTGCTCGGTCTCGCAGGCCTCGCCACGCGCCGCCGCCGCTGAATCGCGGGTCGTCCATCTGAAAGCTCAGGCGCCCCGGTCCCTGTGACCGGGGCGTTTTCCTTTTGAAGTCGTCCGTCGGTTGAGATCGTGAGTCGACTCCCGTGCACGTGGTTCCGCAGATTCCGGCGTTGCCTTCATCTGCGGGCACTCACACTTTGAGCGGTCGCCGCTGCGGCGGCTCCCTTTGGTGCTTGTGCAATGGTCGAGATCGACTCCTTGAGCAACCCGTTCCGCAGATTCCGGCGTTGCCTCCATCTGCGGGCACTCACACTTTGAGCGGTCGCCGCTGCGGCGGCTCCCTTTGGTGCTTGTGTAGTGGTCGAAAGCGACTCCTTGAGCAACCCGTTCCGCAGATTTCGGCGTTGCCTCCATCTGCGGGCACTCACTGCAAGCGGACTCCGGACGGGAGACCACTCCATCAAACGAAGTCCAGAGGCGAGAGACGACTCCATCAAACGAAGTCCACAGGCGAGAGACAACTCCATCAAACGAAGTCCACAGGCAATGAGTGCCCGCAGACGAAGTCTGCGGAACGGGTTGCGTGGGAGTCCATTGCCATGCAGCCGCGACCGCCCAACGACGCTCATCCCTCACCGCTTCTCCGACACCCGCGGGCCCACGGATCGCCTCGCCGACGCCACGGCCTCGGCCGCCTTCGCATCGAGCGCAGCGCCCTCCGCAGGCTCGCTCACGGTGCCCGACTCGGTCACGCGCACGCGGTCGTCGATCCGCCCGAGCGGCGTGCCGATCAAGCGTGAATCAGCGAGCACGCCGCGCACGGGGCGCCCGAAGTCGAAGGTGAGGTAGTCGCCGAGCAGCGGGTAGCGCGACTTCCACGGATCGCTCGCGACCGGCATCGCCGCATATGTCCGCAGCAAGGTCGACGTCGACGGATCCTGGATCTCCTTCGCCATCCAGCCGACGCCGCGCGCATCCCACGACACCGCCTTCGCGCAGGCGACGAAGGTGTTCCGCCGCAACGCGTTGTCGCGCCCGCCGCCGACGAGCACGCCCCAGTTGCAGCGCACGAAGACGTTGTCCTCGACGGTGATCCCGCTCGACATGTCGTCGAGGTAGACGGCGTTCTGGAAGCGCGCGTCGCTGCCGCGGATATCACGGAAGAGATTGCCCCGCACCACCGTGCCCTGCGCCGTCCAGTCGCGGCCGACGTAGACGGCGCCCGCGTCGCCCGTCTCGTACACGACCTCTGCGAACTCGTTGGCCTCGATGACGTGGTCATTGCCTCGGAACCACAGGGCGATGTGCGGATGGCGCGTGATCCGGCAGTGGGAGACGCGGTTGCCCACGCCCTCGACCACGACCGCCGGGCTATAGCTCCGCAGCAGCCGTCCGCACTCGTGGAACGTGCAGTCCTCGACGCTGCTTCCGCCGCGCGCGAGGGTCGGGCGATCGCCTCCGGACAGCCGGACGCCCGTCCCGCCGATGTCGCGGAACTCGCAGCGCGCAAGCACGTTGCCCGTGCCATCGAGCTCGACCGCACGCGCGCCGCTGTTCGCGAAGCGGCAGTCCTCGATGCGGACGCTGTCGCTGGCACGCACCGAGATCGCGCCACCGCGCGTGCAGGAGAAGCCGATCCCGCGGATGACGGCGCCGCGCACGCCTTCGAGGACAAGCAGCGGCTCGCCGACGAGTGAGACCGCGCAATCACGCGTCTCGCCGCCAGCGGGCAGCCACGCGTAGACAACGCCCTCCGCGCGATCGATCCAATACTCGCCCTCGCGATCGAGCTCCGAGAGGAGGTTTCGCGCAAAGAACCGCCCGCGCTTGGCGAGGCCATACGTATGCGGGCGCGCCAGCGTGATGGCGCCCGTCGCTGCGTCGATCTTCGCGATCGGCAGCTGCTCATGCGACCAATCCCAGTTCCAGAAGCCGAGCGCCCAAGCATCGGGCTCGTTGACCCACCGAACCGCGCGCGCGCGATCGGCGGGAACGAACGTGCCACCACGGTCGGGCTCCTTCACGCGCCGCTCGAGCGGCACGTCATCCCAGCCTTCGCGCGGCGCGCTGCCCGCATCGATGAGCTCGCCGATCTCCGCGAAGCCGTCGTTCGGCCAGCGCGCCAGCGTGAGCGCCTGCTCGCCGACGATCAACTCGCTGTGGACAGCGCTCGTCTCGATGGTATGTCCGCTGTGAACGGGTCCCGCGAGCCGCGCCAGCGCCGAGGCAGGCAGCCGCCACGCACGCACATGCGCGCGCGCTTCCTCGGGCACGCGCGCGAGCACCGCGGGATCGGCATCGACCCACACCGTCTGCGCCGCGCCCTCGCCCGAGACGAATCCGGCCACTCCACCGATGATGCGGGCGCCCTCGCGCCCGACCAGCGTGAACCCGCGCAAGCCGGCAGGGATGCGCAGGCTGGCCGCGACTTCATGCACGCCAGCGGCGAGCACGATCTCGACCTGATCGGCATCGGCGGCGCGGCTGGCACACCACTCGATCGCCTCCGCGAGCCCATTCACACGGGCATCGAACGCCTCGTCGATCACGACAGGCCCAGGCGCGACGAGGACGCGAACGGCGGTCGCCGCCGCGAGCAGCGCGGCGCTCAACGCCACATCCTCGTGCGCGCGAGCGAGCGCATGCATCGAGGTGGCTGTGCGAAGGAGTGCGCCGTCGGCGACATGAGTGGACTCTACCCGCGCAGCCCCGTCGCACGCATCCAATCCGCGGGATCGGGACCACCGATTGGCACCACATTGACCCTCCCGGTCCACTCGCCCGCCAGCGGGAAGCCGAGCTTTGGCGCCACCATCGTCGCGGTCACGGTCGCGCGCACGCATTCGGGCAGCGGCACGCCGCGATCGCAGTCGAGTCCGCTGGGAAGATCCACGCTCAGGACGGGCACGCCGAGCGCGTTGATCCACCGCACGGCCGCGAGCGCGTCGCCTTCCAACGGGCGATCGAGCCCCGTGCCGAACAGCGCGTCGATCACAAGCGCCGGTTGCTCGACGGACAGCCCGGGCGCAAACGGCATCAGCCGGGCGTCGCCGAGCCTCGCACGCATGGCCGCCGCGTCCGTCCCAGCCCGCGGCGTTCCGAGCTGGACCACAACCGCGCGTCGCCCCGCATCGCGCAGCATGCGCGCGATCGCATATCCATCGCCGCCGTTCTGGCCGGGACCACACGCGACCACGACTGGTGCAGCACTCGTCAACTGAAGCGCGATGTCCGCGCACCCACGCGCCGCGCGCTCCATGAGCATGATCCCGGCCAGGCCGAGTTCATCCATGCAGTGCCTGTCATACGCGACCGCCTGTTTCCGCGAGAGCACCACGCGTCCAGCCCCATTCATCGAAGATTTCCGTTCAGTCTGTGCAGGCAAGACGGATAAACGCGCATGCGCTCGACGGTGCGCGGACGCGCATCGTCCGAGTTCCTGCCAGCCCGCAAAGTCGTAGCAAACGGTTTGACCACGATAGATCGCACTGTAGTCTTCGTTGCAAGGGAGCGCTCCATCGGGGCGCAGGGAGTCTCAGGGGAAAGGGAACCAGACATGCTGCACTCAGGAAAATGCGCCGCGATCGCGGTCATTGCTGTCATTGCGTCAAGCACGCATGCCGGCGTGATCGGCTTTCGCGAAGGCTTTGTGAACGACGCCGCCGGCTGGCGAAGCGCCACCGGCGTCGCCGACCTCGACTGGTCCGCGGCATCGGGCTCGATGGATGCGTCGTTCGTCACCAGCACGTTCAACCTGCTCGGAGCGGTTGCGGGCGACGATCATCAGGCCGTGTTCGCCGCGCACACGATGTACAACTCGTCGAACGGCGCCTTCGCCGGACGCTGGATCGACGAAGGCGTGACCGCGGTCAGCTTCCGCTTCCGCCACAACCTGAGCGAGGCGATCCGCGTCACCGCGCGCTTCGCGCCGTTCTCCGATGCACCCGGGTGCATCGTGGCCACGTCGTCCCTGATCGAGGCGAACGCATGGACCACCATCACCTTCGATCTCCGCAGGGAAAGCGAGGACATCATCTCGTTCGAGGGCGCGCGCTACGCCGCCTGCCTCTCGAGCGTCGAGGGCATGCAGGTCGGCTTCATGGTCTCGAGCACGCTCGCAGGCCAGGATTTCAACGGTTCGTTCAGCATGACCGACTTCACGATCGTTCCGACGCCCGCTGCAGGGTCCCTGCTGCTCGGATTCGGCGCGGCTGCAGGACGCCGACGCCGCTGACTGGAGTCGAAAACGCGAGCGCAGGATAGACAGGCAAGGCTACGCTTCGTCCAACAAAGGGGATGCCACGCGTTGGCATCGATCGAGGAGGGATTTCAGCTCATGACACACTTCATCGCACTCGGCGCCGCGTGCGCCATCGCATCGTCCGCCTCCGCAAGCATCGTCGGCTTCACCGAGAATTTCGCCACCGACTCCGCCAACTGGCGCAACTCGAACGGCTCCGCCACCCTCGCCTGGTCGGCGACAGGCGGACCGGACGGGGGAAGCTACGCGAGCAGCACCTTCAACCTGAGCTCGACCACGGCAGGAGGCTTTCCGCCCATCGTGATTCGCGCCCAGCAGTCGTACGGCTCATCGGGCGGCGGCTACGTCGGCAACTGGATAGCCGCAGGAGTGACCGGCGTGACCTTCCAGTTCCGCCACGATCTCGCCGAAGCGGTCACGGTGACCGGGCGCTTCGCGTCGCCGGCGAACTTCCCTGGCGCCGCCGTGGTGACGTTCTCGCCGGTGCAGCCAAACACGTGGACGACAGTCTTCATCGATCTCACTGCATCGAGCCCGAACTTCGTGTCCTTCGAAGGCTCGCGCTACGCGGCGGTCTTCTCGAACATCGCCAACATGCAGTTCGGCTTCGCCGTGCCTGCCTCGATGGTCGGGCAGAACATCGATGCGCGCTTCGACATCGCGAACTTCACCATCCTTCCGGCGCCCGCGGGGATCGCACTGCTCGGCCTCGGCGCGCTCGGCGCGTCTCGACGTCGCCGATAGACAAGATTGTCCAACAACAAAAACCGCGTTTCCGCCATGGAAACGCGGTTTTTGGCATTTTCAACGGCGAACCACGGTGAATTCTTTGTTGATTTGCAAAGGCAACAGCCGACGCAATGGTCGCCAGTAATGGAACTGCCTCAACGCAGGCTGGCCACGCAATTGCTCAGGAGAAGCTTTCATGAAGGCACTCGATACGCTCAAGAGTTGGGTCGGCGGGTTCATTGAGCTCGCGCTCATGCTGATTTCGGTCGGCGTGCTCGTGCAGATCATCTTCGGCAAGGATGTCATGTTCTTCAGCAGCATCACCGACAACCTGATGGCGTTCATCACCGGCCTCGGCAACGGCGGCTTCGTCGGCCTGATCGCCCTGCTCGTGATCGTATCGCTCTTCAACCGTCGCATGAACACGACGACGAACACGACGACGAATACCTGAGCGATCCCTTCGCTCGCCTGAACGAAGCGCGCGGCCGTCCTCCGACTGGCCGCGCGCTGTTTTTACCAAGTCCTATCGGGCGATCGCGACGACCGCCCGGGCGAGGAGCCCGGCTGCCGCCGGCGCAGCGGGCAGGAACAGCGAGGGCTCGACGATCTCGAGCTCCATGAGCAGCGGCTTGCCGTCCGCGCCGCGCGCGGTGTCGACGCGCGCATACGCGAGCGGACCGAAGCCGAGTCCATCGACGTGGTCGAGCACGGCGCGGGCAAGCGCGAGCTCGTCGGCTGCAGCCTCGACGAGCCCGCGCGACTGCTCGGAGTCGCCATCCCAGCGCGCGCCCTTGTGGATCGCGTGCGAGAAGCGCCCGCCGAGGTGGACGAGGTTGGTCTCGCCGTGGGCGACGACCGACGCGAGCAGCGGCTGGACGAGCAGATCGCGCTCGCGATGCGCGGCGCGATGCGACTGCGCCAGCGCGAGGTCGCCCGCACGCACGCGGATGGTCGCGAACGAGCCGGCCGAGACGGCTGGCTTCACCACGAGGTCGCCAAACCGCGCGAAGAGCGCTTGCCAATCGGGATCGACGCCATGGAGCACGACTTCCGTCGGCACCACGGCGATTCCCGCACGCGCGAGTTCGGCGAGGTAGCGCTTGTGAAGGTTCCACTCGAGCGCCGCGCGCGGATTCAGGAGCCGCGTCGCGCGGCCGGCGCGCTCGATCCAGGCATGGAACTCGCGGTAGCGCCCGACGTAGTTCCACGTCGAGCGCACGAGCGCGACGTCGAACGCGCTCCAGTCGACTTGCGCGTCATCCCAGCAGACGATCGATGCCGTCGCGCCGAGCGCCGCGAAGGCACGCTCGAGCAGCGGCAGATCACCGTCCGGTCGCGGCATCTCCGTGCAGGTGACGAGCGCGACGCGCATGGCTACCTGAACTTCCGCCGTGCATCATGATCGGCGACGACCTTGTCCCAGGAACCGTCGAACGCCCACTCGTAGTTCTTCCACCGCCCGATCGACTTCTTGTTGATCGGCTGGCGCACCTGCGCATGCGAGAGCGTGGCGGCGGTCTTGCGG
>JBEGLX010000041.1:0-31722 GCA_041183345.1 Planctomycetota bacterium | reverse complement strand
ATGTGGTCGACAGCCTCTCGCTGCTCGCGCCGCTTTCATCGGTGGAGCGCGTCGAGCGCGCGATCGACGTGGGCTCGGGTGGCGGTCTGCCGGCGATCCCGCTGGCGATCGCACGCCCCGACATCGGGTGGACGCTGCTCGAGGCGACAGGCAAGAAGGCGCGCTTTCTCGAAGCGGTTGCACGAAGGCTCGGGCTTCGCAACGTCGCCGTCCTGCAGGAGCGCGCCGAGAAGGCAGCCCGTGGTCCGCTGCGCGAGCAGTTCGATGTCGGCACGTCGCGTGCGGTGGGTGGGCTCGCCGATCTCGCGCTCTGGAGCGTTCCGTTTCTGCGCGTGGGCGGCCTGATGCTTGCGATCAAGGGTGAGCGCGCAGGCGAGGAGGTCGCGGCAGCGAAGCAGTCGCTTTACGAGCTGCACGCTGCGGTCGTCGGCGAGATCCGCACCGAGACCAACACCATCGTTGTCGTCGAGAAGCAGCGGAAGACGCCGGCCAAGTTCCCCTGAGCGCGAGTGCGACCCCACTTCAGCCCCATGACTGCAGCAGCATCGCGACGTCCTCAGGGCCGACGGATCCGCTCAGGTCGAGATCGGCTGGTCCGCCCGAACCCCACTGGTTGAGCAGGATGGCGACATCGCGCGAGCCAACGACGCCGTCGTCATCGAGATCCGCGCGCGCGTGGGCGAGGTGGGCGTCGAATGCGGCAAGATCGGCGGCGTCGAGCTGCATGTTCCCGTCGTAGTCAAACCGCGCGCAGGGGCTGCCCGCGCGGGGCGGGAGCGCGGCCGTGATGCAGGATTGGCAGATCGGGCGGTCCGCCGCAGTGATCGCTTGGTCGTAGTTGCCGTCTCCGAGCAAGCTTGGATGGACGACGAGGTAGGCGCCCGCTGGAACGACGGAGAGTTCGCGTACCGCGCCATCAGGGAAGCGAACAGTGGCGCTCGAGGCAGCGGCGAGCCCGCCGAGCCCGAAGTGCGCCTCCAGCGTGTTCTGCCCCATGTAGCCGACGCCGCCCGCATGGATCTCGCGAAACTGCGTTCGCTTGCCGGTGCGGACTTCGACACGGGCGCCGATCGCGCTTGTGTTGCGTCCGATTCCCTCCAGGCGGATCCGAACGCTGGGCTGGGCGTTCCCGGCTTGGTTCATGTAGACCATCAGGTTCGATCCCAGTCCGAGCGCAACGAGATCCAGGTCGCCGTCGCGGTCGAGGTCTGCGTAGGACGTTGAGTAGTTCCAGAGGCTCGCGACGCCGACGGCGCCCGCCGCGCCGGGGACGACGGTCGCCGGTGGGGTTCCCGAGTTCGTCCAGAGCGCGTTGGCGCTGCCCTGATGGTTCACGTAGAGATCGAGGTAGCCGTTGTGGTCGAGGTCGAGGAAGAGCGCGCCCCAGCCGGTGTGGTAGTCCTCGACCTGCCAGGCGATCTCGCCGCGCACGAAGGTCCCGTCGCCTTGACCAAGCAGCAGGGGATTGATGCCGAACACAGGCGGCTCTGCGGAGGCGATGTTCGTCATCAGCAGGTCAGGTGCACCGTTGTCGTCGAAGTCGCCGCAGGCGACGCCCATCGAATAGAGCGCGACGTTCGCGCCGCTCGCGACGCTGATGTCGGTGAACACGCCGTTGCCATCGTTCCGCCAGAGCTGATTCGCCGCAAAGAACGGCCCGATGTGCCCGCGATCGTTCGAGATGTAGAGATCCGAGTCGCCATCGACGTCGATGTCGGTGAACACGCCGAGGAAGGTGCGCGCGGTGCCGTTCATGCCGAGCGACGGCGCCAGGTCGACGAGTGATGACCCGTCGTTGCGGAGCAGACGGTTTCGCTCCGCGGGCGACGGCGAGTTGTTCAGCGGATAGTTGGCGAGGAAGAAGTCGAGGTCGCCGTCTCGGTCGATGTCCGAGAGCGAGATGGCCTTCGCGACGGAAGTCGTTCCGAATGCGGCATCGAGGGCGTGCGCGACGAAGCGAAGCGATCCCTGGTTGCGGTAGACCCGCACCGGGCCGTTGACTTGCGTGAAGATGAGTTCAGGAAGGCGGTCACCATCGAGGTCGGCCGCCGCCACCGCGGATGCTCCGATGAGGTTCGTGATGCCGCTCGCAAGGCTTGCATCCGTGAACTGTCCCGAGCCGTTGTTCGCGAAGACTCCGACTTGTCCGCTGAACTTCCCGATGCAGACGAGATCGTCGTCGCCGTCGAGATCGAGGTCGATGCAGCCCACGCCGAATCCGTAGAGGCCGTTTGCCTGCGGCACGCCTTGAACGACGTAGTTCACGCCGCGCGTGGAGGACTCGAGCGTGAAGTTCGGGAATCCCGTTTCACCGCCGCGCGCGAAGGCCGGGGAGGGAAACGCTCCGATCGTCCAATGCATAGCAACCAGCGCCAGCGCGCTGAAAGCGCCAGGAGCCATCCTGGAGTGGTGGGGCATGCCGAGAAGTTACGCGCAATCGTCTTCCGCGCAATCACGGGGCGACACGAATCGACTCGAGCGCGTAGGTGCCGCCCATCAGGCAGAGTTGTGATGGCAGGTCGGTGAGCACGATTGGCGCGCCGTCGCCAGTGGTCGCGGTGTGGCTGATCGACGCCGTGAAACCGCTGAGGCGACGAAGGTTACGTCGTTCGGCACGACCGCTTTCGCCACCGATCTGAGTGACTCCGTCGTCGTCTCCATGCTCCGAGAGAGCCTGAAACGTGAATCGACTCTCGAGATCCGAATCCTCGCTGCGGCCTGCCAGGATCACCCGCTCAGAGCCGAGAACAACGACGGCGGTCACCGCGCCGCGCTCAGGACCAGGGAGGACGGACAGGGACAGCGATCCCCGAACGCCGAGGCGCCAGCGCGCATCGAGCAGCACGTCATCGGTCCGGACCGGCGTGGATCGCGTCGGTGCGATGCGGGTCATCGCGAGCTCCCCAGGACGCGCGCAAGGATCTTCGACGCCCGCTCGATGCCCTTGCCCGACTTCGAGATGGTGTTCGCGAGCCCGTCGAAGAACCGACAGAGCTCGAGCAATTCATCGATCTTCTGATCGTGCTGCTTCTGGCGATCGGTCTTTCGCGAGGATTTCTGGGCGACGCGGCAGCCTCCGAGTTCATCGATCAACGGATCGAACTCGCGTCGCTTTCGGGCCCGAAGGATCGTGTAGAAGAGCTTCCAGACGTCCTGCTCCGCCTGGTGATACTCTCGGCGATCGGCGCGGTCCTTCGAACGCACGCGCTGCACAAGCTCCCATTCGTCGAGCTGCTTGAGCGTGGTCGAGACGCTGCCGCGCGAGATCGAGAGGCGCTCCATGATCTCCTCTGCGGAGAGTGGTTCGCCCGTGATGAAGAGCAGGGCGTGCACTTCTGCAACGCTGCGCTGGACGCCCCAGCGCGTGCCCATCTCCCCCCAGAACTCGATGAATCGGTCCTGCGCTGCGCGGATCTCGTCGACGGACGGAAGCGCCGTCAGGGGCGTCGCATCTCGATCGGAGCTGGTGGCGGAAGGCTTCATTGAGTGCGGAAGCCTAACTTGCCCGCACCGCGGCGGCAATCGAACTTTCAGAAAGTTCTGAAAGTTCTGCGAGCGCGTCCCTGCGCGCGCGGACGCAAAAACAGCACGACCCCGATTGCTCGGGATCGCGCGGGTGTTTCGTGGATGGGTTGCTCAGCGGAAACCGACGTCGATTGCGCTTGGCGCCGACAGCACGCCGTTGGGCAGTCGCGTTACGACGTAGTAGTCGTACTGCACGCCAACCGCAGCGGTCGAGTCGAAGTGCACGGGCGTCGTCACGGTCTTGATGCGGGTGAACGCGGTGTTCGTGTTGCGCACGCGACGGTAGATCTCCCAGCTCACGCCAGTCGCCACGCCGACGGGCGTCCATGTGATCCGCACGTAGGCAGGGAAGGTTCCATCGCTGGCTGCGACGGCAGTCGGCGGCAGGACGGCGGGGTAGCCGGTGTCGACGCGACCGCGCTCGCTCCACGTGTTGAAGGCCGCAGACTTCGCCGTGACGGCGTAGACGTAGAGGCCTCCCGACTGTGCGGTCGAGTCGGTGAACTGGAATGTGTTTGCAGAGAGGTCGGTTGCGATCGGCGCGCTGGGCCACGGATCTCGACCTTGCGGCTTACGCCATACCGAGTACGAGATCGGATTCCACGTGTTGGGGCGCGACCAACGCACCAAGACGCTTCCAGGGGTGCCGTCACTCGCCGAGGCCACGGCGGGAGCCTCGAGCGCGAAGCCCATGTCGGCGTTGCTGTAGCCCGAGAGACCAAGCAACGACGAGAAGAGGCGGACGCTGTAGTCGTAGCGGGTGTCGGAGAACACGTTGGTGTCCGACCACTGGGTCGACGGCGTGTTGAGAATCGTGACCTGCTCAAGCGGACCTCCGTCGACCGATCGGTAGACGTAGATGCGGTTGATGGTGGCATTGCCCGTCAGGAAGGGCAGGGTCCACGTCACGCTGATTCTGTTCGTGCTCGGAGGAGTTGTGCCACCGATCTCGCCAGAAGCGACGAGGTTGTACGGCGCAGGAATCGCGCGCGCGCCGCCGTCGCTCGCTCCGTAGCTCGCTGCTCCGGAGGCCACCTCTGCCTGCACACTGTAGGTGTAGAGGACGCGAGCCTCTGCGGTGAAGTCGCTGAAGGTCGTCTCGGAGGCAGGGATCGTTGCGATCACATCGCCCTCGCAGGCGCCCTGTTCCCCGCGGAGGATTCGGTACGCGCTCGGGGTATATCCGGTCGGAGCCGTCCAGGACACGTCCACGCGGTCGGAGTAATCAAAGTCGGAGGCCACCACGTCCGTCGGGCCAGTGAACCCGACCGCGCCTCGCGCTCCACCGGTCCAACCCGAGAAGGTCGGGGCGGCGGTCAGCCGCGCCCTGACTCGGTAGTCGTACATGAGGTACGACTCCGCCGTGGTGTCGATGTAGGACAGCGTCGAAGCGCTCAGGTTGTCCGCGAGGACGGTGTATGACCCGTCGACGTCGGGCGCAGTGGACGGTTTGCGCGCCAGTTGGAACCCGAGCTGGGTACCCGCACCCGAGGTGGTGTTAGTTCCCCATGTCACCGTCACGGCATTGCTGCCCTGGGAGGCGTTGATGTAGGTCGGTCCGTTCGCAGCACTGGGCGTATGGGCGAGACTGCGACGCCAGGTCAGGAGGGTGCAGCGCATGCGCTGCGACTGCTCGGCCGTGAACTGCGTCATGCAGGTGTCGTCCGAGTAGTCCATGTAGTTGTTGATCGGATCGGCGTCGCCGCAGGAGGAGGCTGCCGCGCATCCAAAGTGCGGCGCCTGCTCGGGAAGTGTGTCGCAGATCAGGTCGTTCTCGCCGTAGCAATCAGGCGCAGCGGCCGCACCGCAGGAGTCCTGGAACGTGTGGAACAACCCGAAGTAGTGCCCGCTTTCGTGCGTGCAGGTTCGACCGAGGTTGTACGGGGCAGCGCCTGCGTTGCCAACGTTCTGGAAGTTGACAACGATACGGTCCTGCGGAGTTCCGACATGGCAGCCTTCCGCGGGGAAGCCGGTGACGTAGCCAAGTGTGCCTGGGCCAAAGGCTGCGGCGGTGTTCGTGAAGATGTTGAGGAAACGGCTCGGATCCCACGCATTCGGGGTGTAGTAGTCTCCCGAATCATTGAACCATTGCGTGTTGTTGTAGCGGATCACCTGGACGAGTCGGAAGGTCACGCCGGTATTCACGCCCGAGGGATTTGGTCCGCCCGGTGCGCCGGCGCCGCCGGCGTAGTCGCCGTTCAGGCGGGTGATCTGCGCGGTGATGTTCGCGTCGCTCACTTCGCCCTGTGTTCCCGCGGCGTTCCGAAGAACGTGCACGACAACGGGAATCTCGATCTTGCCGAGCGGATTCGTCGGACTGAAGTTGCCGTTCGCCACCGCGTAGGTGTAGAGACCGCCGGACAGCGACGACAGCGTCATGCTGCAATCGTTACCCGAGATGGTGGCTCCCGCGATGCCACCTTCGCCTGCGACGTGGTTGTGCCCCCACTGTGCGCCGGGAAGGATCGGCAAGGGAGCACCGCAACGCCACTCCTCAGCGGGGATCTCGGCACGGAGCGCATCCCAGCTTGCATAGGCCTTTCCGCGCCAAGTGATCGTCCCATCGTCGTGCTGCCATGCACGGTCGAACGGGATCTGAGCGGCTTGCTTCGAGTCCTGCTGCGCGATGGGCTCGGGCGCTGCGGTTGCGATCAGGGTCGACACGCCGAGCATCAACGCTGCGGCGAGAGCGTTCTTCAGCATCATCTTCGTACTCGCTCCTCGATCCGTCGCCGTCGGCGACGCACTGCGAATCTTGGTTCTCAACTTGGGCTGCGCCGTGTGGTCGGGACGCCGATCACGGGCCAGGGATCATGTTCGGATTGACGACGATCTCGATCAGGTCATGGTCGACGATGTGGCGACCGGTGCTGCCGAGCCCACAGGTCCACATGCGCATCTCGACCTTGTTGGTGCCAGCCTGAACATAATCGGCGAAGCTCGGAAGATCGGGCAGGGTGACCATGGTCGGGAAGAGAGGCAGCTGGACGGGCAGGATCTCCGCGTCGAAGTACTCGTAGCGGTTGCGCCGCCAGTTCTTCACGAAGAATCCAGCCATCACGAAGTTGCGCGTGGCGCGCGAAGTGAAGCGCAGACCCAGGCCGAACACGGTCTGGTCCGGATTCGGTTCAGCGATCTCGTCGCTCACTCGGATGTCCGTCGTCTGTCCTGCGGAGGGATAGGCGAGCCCTTCGCGCTGCGTTCCCGCGTTCATGCGCACTGAGCCAATGCGAAGGATGTTGCCATCCTGAGCGCGGATCTGGAACGAACTCCACGAGTATCCCGCGAGCTGCGATCCAGTGATGACGTCGGCATCGGTTCCGTTGCCTCCGAAGCCCGGGATCGAGAGGATCGAGGGCGTCATCTGCACGAGGTTCGGCATCGTCGCGATCGGGTGCCGCTCGCAGGTGCAGCCGATGGGCACGCATCCGTTCGCGGTGTCGAGGCACGAGTCCGCCGTTCCCGTCGCAAGCAGGCCCTGCGAGAAGAACGGGGCGTCGTCTGCCGCATAGGAAGGCTCACCGTTGCCGATGGCGTAGCACTGACCGAACGAGCCCGGCGCCGTCTGCATGAGCGTGCGGAGCTGCGTCGTCGAGAGTGGCATCCCATAGAACTGGCGCGAGGCGCCCTGAATGCGCGCGACGAGACCCGAAATCATGGCTGCCGCGGCGGAGGTTCCACCGAAACGGTCCGTGTAGCTTCGGAGTTGGTCGACCTGAAGCTCGGGGGCGGTACCCGTCGGCGGTGCGTTGTTGATGCCCTGGAAGAGATAGAACTGCGGATTCGGCTGGATCGCGTTGCGTCGCTCGGTGGTGCCACCGGTAGTCGCCACGCCGAAGCCCCATGCGGTGACGTCGCTCGAAGCGTCATCGTCGCCAGCGGTGTCCTCGCCGTCGAAGTTGCTCGACGGATAACGGAGGAAACTCACGGTGTCCTCGCTGAACTGGCAGCTGCTGTAGCCTGGACCAGCGCCGCGCCCTGGCGCGACCGTCCCGGGCAGGATGCTGCCTGGGTACGAGGCGCTCACGATGATCGCGCCGCTGTCGCCGAGGCCAGCGGACTGGCAAGGACGCGGTCCTTGGCCGTTCGCAAGCACGCAGGCGATGCCAAGGTCCGAGGCGGTGCGGATGAGCTGCCAGTACGCGGCCACGGACGTCACTGGCTGGACCACGAGAGTGGTCGGCGTCGGCGACGGCGTGTTGAGTTCCGTGAATGCACCGGCGAAGTAGGGACCGATGTCGGCCTCTCCATCCTGGAAGCCCCAGGAGAAGTTCATGACGTCGCCCTGGGTGAACTCCTGGAGGCACGACGCGATCGCGTCCTGGGCACGGAAGCCGTCTTCGATCGAGTGCGTCGGGTAGAAGTAGCCCTGTGCATCAGGAGCCATGCCAGTGATGCCAATGCCGTTGTCGGCAGCGATCATCACGCCGAGGACGTTGGTCCCGTGGTTCGCGCTGATGCGCCCGTCCTCGATGAAGAGCGGATTCTGGTTTTCCTCGGCGATGACCTTCGGCATGCCCAGAAGCGGTCCCTCCCAAGGCTGGGTCGGGTTCTTCGGCGGACCTGCGAGCACGAAATCCTCGTGCTGAACGTAGGCGCTCGACTCAATGGCAGCGATGCGCACGCCGTTGCCGTTCAGGAAGGGATTCTCAGCAGGATCGCCTGACTGGTAGTACTCCCAGATCAGGTTCTGGAAGTCGTTCATCTCCTTGAGGGCGAAGCCCTGACCGGAGAAGCCGAACTGAGTCGCCACTTCATTGCCGCTCTGGCCGAGCTGGCTCGGCCAAGTGTCGGTGGAACCCGGAATCACGGGTGAGAGCGTCTCGCCACGGCGCTGCGACTGCGTGTAGAACTGGAAGCCCTGAAGACCCAGTCCAGTCTCCTGCGCGGTGAGGTCCGGCGAAACGTCGGTCGTCGGCGGCGGGGGGATGATGCCGTTGCACTCGGGCACCATGCCAGCGCGGACCATGTCGGCGCACGAGGCATCCCAGCTGCCTGAGCAGCAAGAGGGGTCGATGGTGCAGACCGCGGCGCAGCAGACAGCGTTGCTGCAGCCAGGACCATTGTGCGGACTGGCACAGCCGCCCTGCTGAACCTGGTAGTAGACGTCGAAGAAGTCGGGATTGATGTTCTCTGGAGCGCCAGGGGCGAAGAAGCAAGCGTCATAGGCGCCAAGCTCGTACACCTGAGGGCCGCAGAACTGGTTCGCGAGCGCTGCGCAGTACACGTCCCAGCCGTTGCCGCTCTGCTCATCGTTGCAAGTGGGATCGATCTCTGCGATCTGGTTGCAGCATCCCGGGTCGTTGCAGCCGAAGATCGGGTCGGGCTGGCCAGGGTTGCAGCCGAACGGGATGGGGCATGCGGGTTCGTTGCAGTCCTGGGCGTTGCCCGGGTCGCAGCCCTGGACAGCCTGCAGGTTCGCAGCGTAGAGGTCGATCGAGACGTACTCGACCATATCCAGCGACGAGAATGCACGCGTGGCCTCGACGAAGCGATGCGTCGGGACGCCTGCGACCTGAATCATGCCGGCGAGATCGGGCTGCTGTCGACCGCTGTTGTCGCGCGCGCGCGATTCGATCTGCTGCAGTTCGCCCTCGGACTTGCGGATCCACTGGCGGAACGTGCCGCCGTAGAACGCGAGAAGCCCGCGCGCCTGCGACATGTCGGTGCCGCTCAGGCTGCCGAGGTCGCGCGACGGCTTGGTGCCCGCGCGCGCCTTGACCTCGTCACGGAACTTGATGACGAAGGTGCCGGGAAGACGGTGCGGATCCGGCATCCAGTCGTTCGACATGTACGAGCGACGGATCATGTCGATGGGATCACGCTTGGGCGCGATCTCGCGCGGCGCGTAGGTGCGGCCCGCGGACTCCGTGACGGTGGAGCTCGGCACCGCCTCGGCGGCGTTCGCGACCGTCAGGAACGCCGTCGCGCAGAACGTCGCGGCGACAGCGATGCCGCGGGCGACGCGGAGGGCGGGATTCAGTTCAACGGCGAAGCGACGGGCGTTCATGCTCATGATCTCGTTCGAGTCGTTCACTTTGGTCTGAGCGCGGTCCTCGGCACCTACTGCGGTCGCGTGTGCACGCTCATGCCATGCACGCCGAATGAAGGTGTTGAACTCCGAGATACGCGGGGTCGGACAGGTTGTTTCTGCACTACTGGTCGGAATGGTGAAAGTCGTGAATTCGCGCATGGCGACGCCTGGAGTTGCAGCGCATCGGGAGGCCTCGCGAGGAACTCCGCCTCGAGGATACTCCGACAGCGCTGCGCCTCCTCGGACGCAGTCATGCGAAGGTCGGACTATACCAAAGGGTGGCTCGGGTGGCAGGGAGGGCAACGTTTTTCGGACATTGCGCGGACGCCGAAGCGATTGGTCACGTGGGTCGAGCCATCGGAGGCAATGCCGCTTCGAATGCGTGGGTCGCCGAGGCGACGGAATCGCGTGGCCGCGGTCCAGATCAGACGCGGGTCAGCGGGCGCGGATCACCCAGACCCACGCCGATGTCCCGACGGAAGAACGCGCCCTCGAACTGAACGAGGGCCGCTGCCTGACGCGCCAGCTCCGAGGCGCGTGCGCTCGTCGCCGCCAGCGCGGTCACCCCCAGTACACGGCCGCCGTTGGTGACGAGCTTGCCGTCCTTCCGCGTGGTTCCCGCGTGAAAGATGATCACGTCCTCGTCGGGCGCGCGCTCGAGGGCCGTCGCGGCATCAAGTCCCGTGATTTCAAGGCCCTTGGCGTACGAGCCGGGGTAGCCCTTGGCGCAAACCACCACGCAGCAGGCGGCGCGCGGATCGAAGCTGAGGTCGACCTCCGAGAGCTGGCCCGTTGCGGTGGCCCAGCACAGCTCCACCAGGTCTCCCTTGAGCCGAGCCATGATCGGCTGCGTCTCCGGATCGCCGAAACGGGTGTTGAACTCAAGGACCTTCGGACCCGCGGGCGTGAGCATCATGCCTGCGTAGAGCACGCCGCGGAAGGGGATCTCCATCCGCTTGAGCGCATCGATCGTGGGGACAAGTACATCGCGCTGGACGATGTTGAGCAACTCCGACGTTGCCTTCGGAGTCGGGCTGAACGCGCCCATGCCGCCCGTGTTCGGTCCCGTATCGCCCTCGCCTACGCGCTTGTGATCCTGCGCCGGATCGAGGATCCAGAACGTCTGGCCGTCGCACAAGGCAAGCACGCTGACCTCGGGGCCTGACAGCAGATCCTCGATAAGGATGGTGTTCCCCGCCTCGCCAAAGAGCCTCTTGACGAGCGCATCCTCGACCGCGCGCCGCGCCTCGTCGATGGTCTTGCACACCACGACGCCCTTGCCGGCGCAGAGACCGGTGGCCTTGACCACGCAGCCGTCGACGCGCGTCTCGACGTACGCGAGCGCTTGGTCTGCATCGGTGAACGTGCGGCTGTCGCCTGTCGGCACGCTGGCGGCGCGCATGACCTGCTTCGCGAACGCCTTGTCCCACTCGAGCTGGGCGCCCGCCTTGCTGGGACCGAAGACCACGCGGCGCGGCGGATCAGCCAGTTTCGTTGCGTAGTCGGCGGCGAGGGGGACCTCCGGTCCGATGACGACCAAGCCGATGTTCTCCCGCTCGCACCAGCGGGTGATGCGAAAGGTGTCATCGATCGGCTCAGGGCACACCTGCCCAAGTTCCTTGATTCCCGCATTGGCGCCTGGCTCGACCCAGAGGGTGCCCATGCGGCGGCTCTTCCTGAGCTTCCAAGCCAAGGCGTGCTCGCGCCCGCCCGTACCGAGGAGGAGGACATTCACCTTGTCTGGGCAGCGCAGTTTGGCCATGGGAGGCGGACACTGTAGCGGGGAGACGTGCTAGATTGCGCGGCCCGCCCTGCGGGGACTCCACGGAATCAGACCATGAGATTGACCCGGCCTTTCCTCGTCCGTTCGCTGCCGAGCCTCCTGCCGCTGGCGCTGTTCGCGCTGCTTGCCCTCGGGCCGGCGACGGCGAGCGCCCAAAGCCCCGAGCTTCTTCGGAAGCTGAACGCCCCCGCGGCGCGCGTCCAGGAGAAGTCCAAGAGCAGCCAGCGGTTGTTCACCGCCTACCTTGACCTGACCAAGGCGCCGAAGCCGTTCGGCGAAGAGTTCAACCAGACGACCATCTGGCCGGGCATGGACGGCTGGGCCGACGTTGCCAAGTGGGCCGAGGCGAATGCAAACATCGGCAAGGCACTGATTGACGTCCAGGACTGCGCCATCCTCGGCGTGCCGTATGGCACCACGGGCGTCGACCCCAAGTTCGTCGAGCGCGGGCTGACCGCCGAGATCGGGGTCGGCGGCGACCTCACCAAGAACCGCTTCGGCTATCTGAAGGCGCTGGAGGCCATGAGCGCCTATGCGGTCGCAGAGCTCTACCGCCAATGCGAGGCCGGCAACTTCGCCGATGGCTTCAAGGTCGCGGTCGCGAATCTCCGCGTCCTGCGCCAGGCCTGCGACGCTCAGATGTTCGAGGAGAAGCTCACGGCGATGACGCTGCTCTCCGATGCATTCTCGGTGCACCGTGACGTGCTCGCGGCGTACTACGAGAAGATCCCGGTCGATGTCGCGAAGAACCTCTCGCTCAAGGAGTATCCCTTCCTCAAGGCGGGCGACACCGAGCGCCTGAAGCGCATCGAGATGCCCGAGGGCGACCTTGCCGTCGCTGAGGAACTCATCCGCTCGGTGTTCGACTCCTCGGGCGCCGTGTCCGACGAGAAGTTCTCGGGGACGTTCGCGACCCTGCAGTCGACTGGTCAGCCGCTCACGGGCTTCGGCGCGAGCAAGCGCTGGGCGAAGATCGCAGGCGTCCACGGCAGCCTCGACGCGAGCCTCCAGAAGCTGAACGCCATCTACGACGACTGGTGGCGCCGCTGGCGCTTGCCCGCGTACGGACCGATGATCTCGATGCCGACGGTCTACTCGAAGACCAACCCCGTGAAGTACGCGGCCGTCGTGCTCGCGCTCAGCGACATCAACCGCCTGTTCGAGATGCGACGTCGCGTGACCGCGGAGTTCGATGGCACCGTGTGCGCCGCGGGCATCGTGAGCTACCAGCGCGAGATCGGTCGCTGGCCCGATGACATCAAGAAGGCGTACACGTCGTACTTCCCCAAGCGCTTCAACTTCGACCCCTATGACAAGGACTACGGGCAGTTCCGCTACGAGTTCCTCGGCTCGGGGACGAAGGGCATCGAGAGCGAGTTCGGTCGCGTCGAGGCGACGGGCTGCCTTCTCTACGCCCGCAACGATGACAACGCGCTGAACAACGCGTCGCGTCATGCGGTCGGCGGCAAGGAAGGCGATTTCGTGATCTGGCCGGCGCTGCGCGCGCTTTCGCGCGGTCAGGCGAAGTGAGCGCCGCGGCGCGATTGGAGAAGGCATGACTGCATCGAGCAACGTCGAGAAGCTGGTGGTGATTGGCTCCGGCCCCGCCGGCTGGACCGCCTGCATCTACGGCGCGCGCGCGAATCTCTCGCCCCGCGCGATCATCGGCGTGCCGGCTGCGAATCCCGCGCCGGTGCTGCCGGGCGGGCAGCTCATGCTCACCACCGAGGTCGAGAACTACCCCGGGTTCCCGCACGGCGTGAGCGGTCCCGAGATGATGTCGCTCTTCCAGCAGCAGGCTGAGCGGTTCGGCACCCGCATCACCAACGCCGACGTCGTCAAGTGCGACTTCACCCAGCGTCCCTTCGTGCTCGAGACGAGCGAGGGCGAGACGGTGCGCGCGCATGCGGTCATCATCGCGACGGGCGCGACGGCGAACTGGATCGGACTGAAGAACGAGCTGCGCCTCGCCATGAACGGCGGAGGCGTGAGCGCCTGCGCGGTGTGCGACGGCGCGCTTCCGGTCTACCGCGACCAGCCGCTGGCGGTCGTCGGTGGCGGCGACACGGCGATGGAGGAGGCCAGCTACCTCACCAAGTTCGCGTCGAAGGTCTACGTGATCCACCGCCGCGACTCGTTCCGTGCGTCGAAGGCGATGCAGGCGCGCATCCTCGAGAACCCGAAGGCAGAGGCGGTCTGGAACTCGGTCGTCGTCGAGGTCCTCGGGCAGGATTTCATCGAGGGCGTCGTCCTCGAGAACGTGATCACCAAGGCACGCAGCACGCTGCCGGTGAAGGGCCTCTTCATCGCGATCGGACATTCGCCGGCGACGAAGTTCCTGCAGGGGACGGGCATCGAGTTCGACGAGAAGGGCTACGTGATGCTTCGCACCCGGTCGAGCCGCACGAACATCGACGGCGTCTTCGCCGCGGGCGACGTGGCCGACGCGAACTACCGCCAGGCGATCACCGCCAGCGGCATGGGCTGCCAGGCCGCGATCGACGCCGAGCGATGGCTTGCCGACCACGGCGTGCACTGACTCCGCAGCGAGGCTGCGGAGTCAGTCGTGTTTGAGCGCTCGCAACTAGCGACGCGCTGAATCGAGCTGCGCTCGATTCAGGAGCGTCGCCTTTGCTCGCTTTGGCGGTACGCGTGCATGGACTCCCGCGCAACCCGTTCCGCAGACTTCGTCTGCGGGCACTCATTGCACGCGGACTTCGACGTTTTCAATCACCAGCGGCGGCCGCTCAAGCCTCATCCGGCGCGAGCCGCGTGATCACCTTTGCGCCGACGACGTCGCCCCAGACATTCATCGTGGTGCGAAGCATGTCGACCAGTCGATCGACGCCGATGATGATGCCGATCGCACTGATCGGCACGGGCGGGAGCCCGCGTCCGGCCAGGCTGGTATTGACCGCAGTGATCACGATCACGAGCGTCACGAGCCCTGCGGAGGGAATGCCCGCGGCGCCGATCGCGGCGAGCGTCGCCGTCATCACCACGATCACCGTGTCGCCGAAGGTCAGGTCGACGCCGAAGAGCTGGAAGAGGAACAGCGCCGCGACCGCCTCGTAGAGCGCGGTGCCGTCCATGTTGATGGTCGCGCCGATGGGGACGACAAAGTTGGTTGCGCGCTTCGAGCAGCCGCCTTCGGTGACGCTGACCTCGAGTGTGACCGGCAGCGTCGCATTCGAGGACGCCGTCGAGAACGCCGTCAGGAGCGCGCGACGAACCCGCCACATGAGCTTCCAGCAGTTTCCAGCGCCGAGCAGGAGTCCCATGAGCGGCAGCAGCACGAAACCGTGCAGGAGTAGGGCGCCCATGACGACGGCGAAGTACTTCGCGACGGGCCCCGAGACGTTCGCCAGTCCGATCTTCCCGACCACGCTCACGACGAAGAGGAAGAGCCCGACCGGCATGATCCACAGGATCCAGCGGATCACCTCGAGCATCGCGGCCAGCAGTCCGTTCACAACGTCGCGTGCGGTCCGCGCGGCGTCGCCCGCAGCAGCGAGCCCGAGACCGAGCATGATCGAGAAGGCGATGACGCCGACGGTGTTGCCGTTCACGGCCTCGGCGAGCGGGCTCTTCGGGAGGATCTGCGAGAGGATCGACTGCCACGCGCCGCCGAGACCCAGCGATTCGCCGGCGCTCATGCGTTGCGCGCGCCCGCTGTCCGCGGAGAAGACCTCGCCGCCCTGACGGATGAGCGCGTCGACTTCGGCGGGGGACCAGCCCGCGCCTGGCTCGAAGATGGCGACGGCGATGGCGCCGAGCGTCGCCGCCACCAGCATGCTCGCGACGTAGAACGCGACGGTGGCGCTGCCGATGAGCCCGAGCTTCGAGGGATCGCCGATCGAGGCGATGCCGCTGGCGACCGACAGGACGACGAGCGGCACCACGATCATCTGCAGCGGACGCAGCAGGAGAAGTTCGCCCGCAGAACCCCACCAGCCGCTGATGTCGCCGCCGTGCTGCACGAACAGCACCTGCCCGAGGATCACGCCCAGCACCAATGCGGCGAAGAGGAACAGGGTCTGTGCGCGCGCGTGGGAGCTCGCCATCGATGAACTCCTTGATCTCGCTTCGGGGACCGAGCTGTCGGGACTAGACCTTGGCAGGCGCCTCAGGCGCGGTCGAGCGCACGTGCGTCTCGACGAGCTGCTGCGGATCGACGGGGCCCGGGGCATCGGTCATGAGGTCGCCGCCCGACTGCGTCTTCGGGAACGCGATCACGTCGCGGATGTTGTCGGTGCCGACGATGTGCATGACCAGGCGATCGAGTCCGAAGGCGATGCCGCCGTGCGGCGGTGCGCCGCTCTTGAGCGCATCGAGGAGGAAGCCGAACTTGACCTTGGCGTCCTCCTGCGTGAGGCCGATGAGCTCGAAGACATTCGCCTGCACGTCCTGGTCGTGGATTCGGATCGAGCCGCCGGCGATCTCGCTTCCGTTGAGCACGAGGTCATAGCCGGCGGACAGGCACGCGCCAGGATCGCTCTTGAGGATGCCGAACTGGTCGGGATTCGGGCTGGTGAACGGGTGGTGCAGCGCGACCCAGCGCTTGCCTTCGTCGTCCCAGTCGAACATCGGGAAATCGATGACCCAGAGGAAGTTCCACTTGCCCTCGGGGATGATCTCGAGGTCGCGCGCGATCTTCTGGCGGAGCTCGCCGAGGGTCTTGGTGGCGATGTCGTAGTGGTCGGCCGCGAAGATGACGACGTCGCCGGGGACGAGCCCGAGCTTCGCGATGAGCTCCGCCTTCACCGGCTCGCAGAACTTCGCCACGCCCGTCTCGAAGCCGTTGGCGCCGAGCTTGGTGTAGGGAATGCCGCCTGCGCGGAAGGTCTTTGCGAACTCGCTGTAGCCGTCGAGGACCTTGCGGGTGAGCTTCTCGTTCGGCGCGGGCACGCGGATCGCCTTCACGACGCCCTTGCGTCCGTTCTTGGCCTTCGCGAGCGCCTCCTTGAACACGCCGAACTCGGTCTTCGCGGCGATGTCGGAGACATCGCGGATCTCGAGCCCGTAGCGCGTGTCGGGGCGGTCGATGCCGAAGCGCTCCATCGCATCCCAGTACGTCATGCGCGGAACGTCGCCGATGTCGTAGTTGAAGATCTCCTTCCACAGCCCGCGCGCGAAGCCCGTCATCATGTCCATGACGTCCTCGCGCTCGACGAAGCTCATCTCGAGGTCGATCTGCGTGAACTCCGCCTGGCGGTCGGCGCGCGGATCCTCGTCGCGCATGCACTTGCAGATCTGCAGGTAGCGGTCGCAGCCGGCGATCATGAGGATCTGCTTGAAGAGCTGCGGGCTCTGCGGCAGCGCGTACCACTTGCCCGGGTGCAGGCGCGCAGGCACGATGAAGTCGCGCGCGCCCTCGGGAGTGGTCTTGATGAGCAGCGGCGTCTCGATCTCGAGGAAGCCGTTCTGGCTGAAGTAGTCGCGCGCGAACTTGGTGATGCGCGAGCGCGTCCGCAGGATGTGCTGCATGCGCGGGCGGCGCAGGTCGATGTAGCGGAACTTGAGCCGCGTCTCCTCGCCGATCTTGTCTGCGTCGTGGTCGTCGGGAAGGATCGGCGGGTTGTCGGCCTTGTTGTAGACCTCGAGCTCCTCGGCGACGATCTCGACCTCGCCCGTGGCGAGCTTCGGGTTGGCGCCGCCGGCGCGGATGCGCACCTTGCCCTTGATGCCGACCACCGACTCACGGCGCAGCTTGCGCGCGAGCTCGACGAGCTGCGCGGGCGACTGCTCGAGGTCGAAGACCACCTGGCAGAGACCCTCGCGGTCGCGAAGGTCGGCGAAGATCAGACCCTTGCCCTGGTCGCGATAGGTGTTGACCCAGCCGCAGACGGTGACGGTCTGCCCGACGTGGCTCGCGCGAAGCGAGCCGCACATGTTTGAGCGCTTGAGCATGAGAGGGGGAGGATGGTACTGCGGAGGCGGGGCAGGAAGGCCGTCGCCGAGCCCCGTCTATCGGCTGAATTGGGTAGTCTCCCCCCATGGAAGCGCCTCGGAAGGTGGTTCTCTTCACCGCTCAGGAGCCCTCGGGTGACGCCCATGCGGCTCCCGTGATCGCCCGCCTGCGGGAGGCGTACCCCGAACTCGAGCCAGTCGCCTTTGGTGGGCCCAAAATGGAGGCTGCGGGCGCACGGATGCTTGGTCGGACGGCGGACGACGGGGTCATGGGCCTGGCGGGCGCGGGCAAGGTCTTCGAGGTGCGGGCGCTCCACAATCGGATCGTCGACTGGGCTCGGAAGAACCCCGTCGCGGTACACGTGCCCGTCGATAGCCCGAGCGCCAACTTCCCCCTTTGCGCCCGACTGAAGCCGATGGGCGTGCGGATCGTGAACCTGGTGGCGCCGCAACTGTGGGCGTGGGCGCCGTGGCGGATCGGCAAGGTCCGGCGAATCAGCGACGTTCTGCTCTGCCTGCTGCCCTTCGAGGAGGGCTGGTTCCGCAGCCGCGGGGTCACGGCGAAGTTCGTCGGGCATCCTGTGCTTGGGGCCCCGCTCGATCGGCAGGCGCTCGCGGAGGAGGCTTCGCGCCTGCCCGCGGGGGCGCCGAGGATCCTCATCCTGCCCGGATCGCGCTCGGCGGAGGTCCGGAAGAACCTGGCGCTCCTTCTCGACACCTTCATGCTCATCCGCGGCAGCATGGCGAGTGCAAGCGGGCTTGTCGTTGCCTCGAGCGAGGCGAATGCGGGGCGGATCCTCGCCGAAGTCGGCGGAAAGCTGCCCTTCGGCGTCGAGATGACGACGGGCAACATCGATGCGGGCGTCGCCTGGTGCGATCTCGCGCTCGCGGTCTCGGGAACCGTCAGCCTCGACTGCGCGCGGCAGGCGAAGCCTGTGATCGGGGTCTACCGTCTGAGCGCGCTCGAGGTCCTCGGCGCGAAACTCATCCTTCGCGCACCGCATCGGCTGCTGCCGAACATCATCGCGGGGCGCCGCATCGTGCCCGAGTTCGTGCCCTACGCGGGCAACGCCGAGCCTGTGGCGGCGGCGGCTCTCGAGCTTCTGACGAACGGGGTGCGTATGCAGCGAACGAGGGAAGACCTGAAGGGGGTCGCCGCGTCGTTCGCGGGCCGCGATCCAGCCCGCATCTCGGCTGAAGTCGTGGCGCGCGTGGCGCGCGGCGAGGCGATGACCAACGAAATCCTCGACGGGATCTCGTAAGTCGGGCTCGGTCAGGCGTCGGGCGCACCGCCAACGGGTATATTCCGCAACCCCCTTCGAGGAATCAACCATGCTTCAGTTTGTCCGCCTTTCGGCCGTGCTCGGATCGTTCGCCCTCGCCGCCTCGGCGTTCGCGGCCGACTCGGTCAAGATCGTCTCGAGCCTGCCTCGCACCGGCAGCGCCAACGCCCAGACCACCAGCATGGTCAACGGCATCAAGATGGCCATCGCCGAGGTCGGCGGCAAGATCGGCGACTTCGAGATCGCCTACGAGGACTGGGATGACGCCAGCCCCCAGCGCGGCAACTGGGACCCCGCCGTGGAGGCGCAGAACGCCGACAAGGCGAAGGCCGACCAGACGGTCGTCGCCTACATCGGGACCTACAACTCGGGCGCCGCCAAGATCTCGATGCCGAAGCTCAATGAGGCGGGCATCGTGATGGTCAGCCCCGCCAATACCGCGCCGAACCTCACCAAGGAGGGCTTCGGCGAGAAGAACGAGCCCGCCGTCTACCGCCCGAGCGGCAAGATCAACTACTTCCGCGTCGTGCCGACCGACGACGTGCAGGGCGCCGTCGCCGCCGACTTCGCCAAGGAGCTCGGCGCCAAGAAGGTCTTCGTGCTGAATGACCGCGAGGTCTATGGCAAGGGCGTCGCCGGCGTCTTCGAGAAGCGCGCCAAGGAGATCGGCCTCGAGGTCGTCGGCACCGACGGTCTCGACGGCAAGGCCTCGAACTATAAGAGCCTCGTCACCAAGATGAAGCAGGTCGGCGCCGAGGTCGTGTACTTCGGCGGCACCACGCAGACGAACGCGGGCCAGCTCGCGAAGGACATCGTCACCGCAGGGCTCAAGGCGAAGCTGATCGTTCCCGACGGCTGCTACGAGAAGGCGTTCATCGAGGCCGCCGGCGAGAAGGCTCTCGAGGGGCGCGCGTACATCACCTTCGGTGGCGTCGATCCGAAGCTCCTCGAGGGCAAGGGCAAGGAGTTCTACGAGGGCTACAAGAAGACCTACAGCGCCGAGCCAGAGGGCTACGCGGTGTACGGCTACGAGGCCGCCAAGGTCGTCATCGCCGCGATGCAGCGCATCCACGCGGCCGGAGGCAAGATCACCCGCGCGAGCGTCCTCGAGGAGGTCGGCAAGACCAAGGACTTCGCTGGCGCGCTCGGGACATGGAGCTTCGACGCGAACGGCGACACGACGAACCGCACCATGAGCGTGAACACCGTCAAGAACGGCGACTTCAGCACCGTGAAGGTCGTCAACTAAGCGCGAGTGCCGTGACCGCGCGCCGCGCGTGTCGTCCCGTCCCGTGATTACCCGAGGCAGCGACGGATGAGCGAGACCGAAGTCTTCATGCAGCAGGTCATCTATGGCCTGTCGAACGGCATGATCATCGCGCTCGTCGCCCTCGGCTACACGATGGTGTACGGCATCATCGAGCTGATCAACTTCGCCCACGGCGATGTGTTCACGCTCGGCGGATTCCTTGCTCTCACGATCGTCGGCGCACTGGGCGCGTCCGCGGTGATCGACCCCGCGACGCTCGGCGAGGGCTCGCACTGGCTGCTGCTCTTCGCGCTGGTGATCGCATCGGGGCTCTTCTGCGGCGGGCTCAACGTCCTGATCGACACCATCGCGTACAAGCCGCTGAGGCGCGCGCCGAAGCTCACGCAGCTGGTCGCCGCCATCGGCGTCAGCTTCATCCTCGTGAACATCGCTCTTTTCTGGGGCGGCGCGCCGATGGAGGTCTTCGGTGGCGGCAACGCGGCCGCCGCGAGCAAGGACTTCCCCGAGCTGCTGGAGGGCTCGAACCTGCTCGGCGAGGACTCGAACGTCGTGCTGCGGCTCGAGGACATCGCGATCTTCGCGATCACGATCCCGCTCATGATCGGGCTCACGCTGTTCGTCAAGAAGACCCGCCTTGGCCGCGGCATGCGCGCCACCGCGCAGAATCCGGTCGCCGCCCAGCTGATGGGCATCGACACCAACCGCGTCATCGCAGCGACCTTCATGATCGGCGGCTTTCTCGGCGGCGCCGCGAGCGTGATGTGGTCGCTCTACAACAACACGATCTCGTTCCAGATGGGCTTCCGCGCCGGCATGGATGCGTTCACCGCGGCCGTGCTCGGCGGGATCGGCAGCCTGCCCGGCGCGATGATCGGCGGAGTGCTCATCGGGCTCATCCGCGCGATGAGCGACCAGTACATCGAGACGCGCTGGACCAACGTGGTGGTCTTCGGCGTGCTCATCCTGATCCTCGTGTTCCGCCCAAGCGGGCTCATGGGCCTCAAGCAGCGGGAGAAGGTCTGATGGCGTCGAAGCGCTTCAGCTTCTTCTCGAAGGGCCAGCTCGTGGTGCTCGCGCTGCTCGCTGCGACGCCGCTCCTCGACGTGGTGGCGCCGTCGCTCCAGTTCAGCGGGCCGATGCGCACGGTGATCGTGTTCGCGATCCTCGCGCTCGGCCTCAACATCGTCGTCGGGTGGACGGGGCTCCTGAACCTGGGCATCGCGGCGTTCATGGCGATCGGCGCGTACGCGTTCGGCATCCTCACCAGCGAGATCTACCCGTTCCAGGTCGGATTCTGGTGGGGCATCGTGCTGTCGGGCGCGATCGGCGCCTTCGCGGGCTGGCTGCTCGGCGCGCCCACGCTCCGCCTACGCGGCGACTACCTCGCGATCGTCACCCTCGGCTTCGGCGAGATTGTGCAGGACGGGCTCAAGAACCTCCCCACGATCACCAAGGGAACCGAGGGCATCAATCCGCTGCCCGCGCCGACGATCCTCGACTCGAGCCTCAAGGTGGTCGAGGTCTCCGGTGAGACGCCCGTCCGCTGGTTCTTCATCTACCTCGCGCTGCTCGCGCTGATCGTCTTCCTCTGCCGGAACCTCGAGTTCAGCAGGCTCGGGCGCCAGTGGTTCGCCGTGCGCGAGGACGAACTCGCCGCCCGCTGCATGGCCATCGAGCCCGACAAGGCGAAGCTCAAGGCGTTCGCCGCGGGTGCAGCGCTCGCTGCGATCTCGGGCGCGCTCTACGCGAGCCATCTCTCCTCGACCGGCGAGCCTTCCAACTACGACTTCCAGATCTCGATCCTTGCGCTGTGCATCGTGATCGTCGGCGGCATCGGCTCGATCACGGGTGTCCTCGTGGGCGCGATCGTGATGGTCGGGCTGAACAACGTGCTGCTGCCGATCGCGACCCAGTCGCTGCAGCGCGCGGGCTTCGCGTCGACCGGCAACGTGCTCGCGTCGCCCGACAACTACAAGTACCTCTTCTTCGGGCTCGCGCTCGTCCTGATGATGCACTTCCGACCCGATGGGCTCGTGCATACGCGGAAGGCGGTGCGCAAGTGAGTACCGTCGCGAGTCCCGTCGCGCTCATCTCGGTGAAGCAGGTCACCATGCGCTTCGGCGGCCTCACCGCCGTGAAGGACGTGTCGGTCGAGGTCCCGCAGGGCTCGATCACGGCTGTGATCGGCCCGAACGGCGCGGGCAAGACGACGCTTTTCAACGCCATCACCGGCGTGTACGAGCCCACCGAGGGCAGTGTCCTGGTCTCCGGGCGCGACCCGCAGCGGCAGATGTCGGGGCGCGTCGTCGCCGGCATCGTCTGGTCGGGCATCGCGACGGCTGTCTTCCTCGCCATTCTCGTGCGCGTCGAGGCGCTCTGGCAGGCTGCGATCATCGACAACTACACCTTCCAGCAGCCGTTCCCATGGATGAAGGCGGCAGGGGTGTTCCTGTCCACGCTCTTCGGCGGTGGGTTCGTCGGCACCTGGCTGCCGCTCCTCGTGGGCGCGGCGCTCGGGGCGGCAGGGCGCTACGTGATCTGGTCGCGCACGCGCCGCACGCCGGACGTGGTCGCGAGCGCTGGCGTGGCGCGCACCTTCCAGAACATCCGCCTCTTCCCCGAGCTCTCGCTCGTCGAGAACGTCACCGTTGGCATGGACCGCCGCCTGTGCACGGGCTTCCTGCCTGCGCTCCTCGCGCTGCCGTCTGCGCTCGCGGAGCGCGGGCGCGCTCGTGCTGATGCAACCAAGCTCCTTGAGTTCGTCGGGCTCGCCGACAAGGCGGAGGAAGCGGCGGGCAACCTGCCCTACGGGCACCAGCGCCGGCTTGAGATCGCGCGCGCGCTCGCATCGCGCCCCGACGTGATCCTGCTCGACGAGCCTGCTGCGGGCATGAATCCGACCGAGACGGTCGACCTCATGCGCCTCATCCGCGCCATTCGCGAGAGCGGCACGACGGTGGTGCTCATCGAGCACCACATGCGCGTGGTCATGGGAATCTCCGATCGGATCCACGTGCTGCAGTACGGCGAGAAGATCGCTGAAGGCACGCCCGCCGAGATCAAGAGCAACCCGCGCTGCATCGAGGCCTACCTCGGCAAGGAGGAGCTCGGATGAGCCTCCTTTCGATCAAGGGCATCGTCGCCGGCTACGGTTCCGTCGAAGTGCTGCACCAGGTGTCGCTCGACGTGAACGAAGGCGAGATCGTCACCCTGATCGGCGGCAACGGCGCCGGCAAGTCGACCACGCTCATGTGCACCTCGTGCATCGTCCCGCTCCGCGGCGGCGAGATCCATTTCGACGGCAGGCGCATCGATGGCACGCGCGCCGACCTCCTCGTCGGTCGCGGACTGGTGCAGGTGCCTGAGGGGCGCCGCATCTTCCCGCGCATGACCGTGCTCGAGAACCTGATGATGGGCGCATACGGGCGCGACGACAAGCCCGCGATCGCCCGCGACCTCGAGCAGGTCTACGCGCTGTTCGAGATCCTCAAGCAGCGCTCGACCCAACTCGGGGGTACGCTCTCGGGCGGCGAGCAGCAGATGCTCGCCATTGGCCGCGCGATCATGTCGAAGCCGCGGCTCCTGATGATGGACGAGCCGTCGATGGGCATCGCGCCGCTTCTCGTCGCGAAGATCTTCGAGGCCGTGACCGCGCTCAACAGGAACGGGCTCACCATCCTCCTCGTCGAGCAGAATGCCCGCGCCGCGCTGAAGCTCGCGCATCGTGGTTATGTGCTCGAGACCGGCCGAGTCACGCTCACCGATGACGCAGCGAAGCTCCTCGTCGACCCGCGCGTGCGCGAGGCGTACCTCGGCGACGGATAAACGTCACGATCGTTGGTTGCGTGCATTCGATCGGCTACGATGCGATCGGACTGGCGCCCGTGACGGGCGTCGATAGGGAGCGCATGGCCGACGACTTCAGACTCAATCCCGAACTTAAGCGGCTGACGCTTGGCGACTACCAGTTGCCGCTCGGCGTCCGCGAGACGAAGCTGTCGCCCCCGAGCCAAGGCTACACGGTGCGGTTCCAGGAGGGGAAGAACGATGAACCCGACACCTTCCTGTTCCACGCGGTCGTCAGCCACGAGCGGCTGAAGCCGCTCATCGATGCAGCGTTCAACCTCCTTCCCAAGGAGGTCACGCCCGTGGTCGAGATCGGCTCGCGGGACGCCTACCGCATGGTGGACGTCTACCTCGGCGAGGAGCCGATGCCGCTCGTGGAGTTCCTGCGGACGTGGTACGAGTTCGAGGAGATCCTCCTCGAGGACGTCACCATCGGCGTCGGCGCGAACGCCGAGGAGCCGTGGGTCGACGTCTTCATCGATACGTGGAAAGGCGTCGTCATCTCGATTCCCGTGGAGATGCGCGAGGAAGTCGAGGACATGCTCCACAAGCTCGGCATTCAGGAGGTGGAGACGACCTGGTCCGAGCAGAGCGACCCGATGGACGAGGAGGAACTCGTCTCGGAGAACGTGCTCGACCTTTCGGACAACCGTCCCGACCTCGAGGAACTTCTCCTCGAGCTTCGCGAACGCTGGTTCCTTGAGCTGAACATCGATCGCGAGACGAACGTCGACGAGGCCGGGCGTCACCTGGGCATGACGCTCTGGCACGCCGTGGTGCTGGCGACCGCTTCCGACGGGCAGGAGGGGCTCGGTGCCAACGTGGTGCTTTGGATGACCGCGGGTAGCTTGGCGCAGGCTGAGGAGTTGATCGAGGACGCGCTTCTCGACCATCCCGAGCTCGTCTTCGAGTCGATCTACACCATGGATCGCGTGGCATACGACGATCGGCCGCAGAGCCTGTCGCACATTCCCCCGACGCGTCGCCGCGCCGCCGTCCACGAGATGATCATCGAGCCTTGGGGCGGTGCTCCGCCGGAGGCGCCAGGGGGGCGCGCGAATGACAACTGAGCGGTCGACCGCGCAGCCAGGCGATGCGCCGTGGTACGCGGAGGGTCTTCGCTTCGAGTGCACCCAGTGTGGCAACTGCTGCTCGGGAGGACCGGGTGCTGTCTGGTTCACGCCAGAGGAAGCCGATGGCATGGCGCGCGCGCTGGGGATCTCGGTCGAACTCTTCATCGAGCGCTACACGCGTCGGATCGGTGCGCGTCGGTCGCTGAAGGAGCTCGTCCGCGATGGGAAGCACGACTGCGTGTTCCTCGATCGCGACTCGCGGCCGGGCAAGGCGATCTGCCAGCTCTACAAGGCGCGCCCGAGCCAATGTCGCACCTGGCCATGGTGGCCGGAGAACCTCGAGAGCCGTGAGGCCTGGGAAGGCACGCGCAAGCGGACGCCGTGCCCGGGAATGGGCAACGGTCCCGTGCACAGCCTCGTCGAGATCACGATCGGGCTGACTGGCGGAGGGTGAGCTGCACGCGTGGCTCCGGAGTGGCTCTATGGGCACCGTGTCGAACATCGATCACTTCCCAACCACGCAGCAGACGTGGATCCTCGACAGGCTGGCGGAAGGCGACCGGGGTGCGCCCGCGCTTCGCGAGCACCTGATGGAGCGCTATCGCGAGCCGCTCCTGGTCTATGTCCGCGGGTCGACGCTGCGCACGCTGGGCGAGCCCGACGAACTGGTGCACGGGTTCTTCGTCCAGTTCTTCTCGCGCGCGGACGCGCTGACCCGCTGGGCCGAGAGCGGAACCCGCCTGCGCCGCTGGATGATGAACGGTCTCGTCCTGCACGCGCGGGGGATCCGTCGCGATACGGGGCGCAATCGCGAGACGGCGGGGCTTGACGCGGCCGCGGCAGCCGCCGCGAGCCAGCCGACCGCCGAGGAGGCGTTCGAAGCCGCTTGGGCGCGGTCGTTGCTCTCGGACGCAGCGACCGCGGTGCAGGCGGAGCTCGTCTCTGAGGGGCGCTCGGCGGCGTGGGAGGTCTTCGCGCGCCACATCATCGAGGGGCAGTCGTATTCCGAGTGCTGTCCTCCGCTCGGGTACACGGTGGACGATGGTCGCACGGTGACACGGATGGTCTCGATTCGTATCCGCCGAACTATCAGGGAGTTACTGCTGCAGGAGGGGACGCCTGAGGGCGAGATCGCGGCGGAGCTGGCGATGCTCGAGGAGGTGCTCGAGCGATGAGGCGGGTGAGGATGGACGGTGCAGCGGCACGGCGGTGGAGCGCGGCGACTCGTTTGAGTGGCGGTGCTCAGGCCGGTCGGCTCGCGATCTTCCTGTTCGCGGTCGCGATTCTGTTGCACGCGTTCGAGGCAGGTGGCTCTTTCAGCAAAGGCGAGGTCCGCCTTGCACGGCGGTCCGCTGAACTCATGGAGCCAAAGATGGATTTGTGCAGACTCTCGGCGTCCTTCGCGATCATGTCCCTGCTGTTTACGTCCCGTGCTCAGGCGCAACAGTGCGACGAACTCGTGGTCTGGGGAAGCAACAGCAGTGGTGGGCTAAACAACATTCCGAGTGCCCAAATGGTTGCGACTTCATCGAATTACCACCTGAGCATCGGGCTTGATGTGTCGGGGCAGATCCATTGCTGGGGTGCGCCGGACATACGCGCGTCGATTCCCTCTCAAAAGGGCCTGATTCAGGTCGCGGCAGGGAACAACTGGGGACTCGCGCGGGACGTGGGCGGCACGATCGTCGCATGGGGCGACAACTCGAAGGGACAGTGCGCAGTGCCCGCGGGTACATACATCGACATGGCGTGCGGCGACTGGCACACGGTCGCGCTCGCGACTGATGGAACGATTCGGTGTTGGGGAGACAACTCAAAGGGTGCGTGCAACAGCCCAGGAGGATCTTTCATCTCGATCGGCGCAGGTAGCTGGCATACGCTCGCTGTCACTCCCTCTGGAAGCGCCGTCGGCTGGGGTTACGACTTTGGACAGCTCAATGGACCACCTAGCGGGGTCTTCACGAAGGTTTCGGGCGGCTGGAAACACAGTTTGGGGCTGACGGTCGATGGGTCGATTCGCGGATGGGGGCAGGACATCGGTGGTGCACTGACGCAGATCCCTCAGACTGGAACGTATGTTGCGATCGATTGCTCGGCCTCGCGTGGCCTCGCCCTTCGCAACGACGGGCGCGTGGTTACGTGGGGCTCGCCGTCGAGTGCGGAAATCCCCATTCCCGATGGGCGGTTCATTTCGATCAGCGCAGGTTACACGGTTGAGACGGGCATCCGGTGTGGTTGCCGAGCCGACCTCGTCGTGGATCAGACAGTCAACGCCGCCGACATGGCGATCGTCCTCAACTTCTGGGGCACGAATGGATCACAGTTCCCAGGCGTGGACATCGACGGCGATGGCATCGTGAGCGGTTCCGATCTCGCCGCAGTACTCAACGCATGGGGACCGTGCCCGCAGTGACCCTAGGGCACTCGGTCGATCCAATTTTCGATCGAGAGCCCCGGGACGCGGTTGAACTCGCGGGTGTTTCCAGTCACGAGTGTCACGCCGAGTGAAAGGGCGTGTCCCGCGATCAGCATGTCGATTGGCCCGATCGGCGTTCCCTTTGCCGAGAGTATCGCCCGGCACTGCGCATAGCTGGCTGCTGCGTGCGCATCGAAGGGAACGACCCGGAAACTGGCGCAGAGCCGAAGGACTCGCGCGGAGTTCCCGCTCGGATCGCTCGACCGCGCGGCGCCCGCCAGAAGCTCCCCCACGGAGATCGCAGAGAGGCACACGCGTTCGAGACCGTGTTGGCGAAGTTGCTGCGCAGCGCGGGGAGCTTTGCCCCGCAGCAGTTCGACGCAGCAGTCGGTGTCGAGCATGTAGGCCATCCCGCAATTCCCTCTTTGCGATGTCTTCTGCGCGTCCCTTCTGATCACGCCGACTTCCGTTGGCGCTTCGCAGGCGTCTTTGCCGCGGTCGATTTCAGGGACCGGCTCGTTGACTTCTTCGTCCTGTACACCCGCGCGCGGATCGCGGCCGGCGTCGGGTCAAGGTCCGCCAGGTCGTGCTCGGGCGTGCCCTGTTCCGGTCGCCTGAAGTCGTCGGTCACGGACCCGATCGCCGACTGGAGCAGATCCCATGCCCCGTCCTTGGGGTAGATGATGACCATGGAGCCGATGCGCGTGATGCACACCTCGGGGTTCTCGAATCGATACTCCGCAGGCAGGCGGACCGCCTGGCTTGCTCCATTCATGAAGATGCGCGTCGAGTGCATGCTGCTCCTCCCGAAATGCGGCTGTATATACGATAGTATAGACTCGCTCGTCCCCGACCCAAGAGGAATCCCGCGAGTTTCGCGTCGATCGCCGCGATGTCCGTGCGCTCACCGCGCCAGCAGTCCAAGCGCCTCGCGCCACTCGAGGTAGCGGTACGGCACCCCGAGCTGCTCATGCAGGGCGATGGTCGCGCGGTGCGTCGCTTCGTAGAGGTCACTCTGCCAGTCGGTAGCGCATCCGTCGGCGCCCTTGTCGCAGAAGAAGATCCTGCAGCCAAGCGGGCGCTCCTCGTGCTCGCCGCAGAGACCGCCGCGCAGGTACGGGCAATCGCCTCGGTCGCGGGCATCGCTGACCTCGAAGAGACGCAGGGGATTCGCAGCCCTCGCCGCCCGTGCGGCATCGATCCGCGCGACGACGAACGCAGCCTCGAGCCCGGAGACGTACATGCGATGGCCGTACTCCTCGAAGCGGCAGCAGGCGCCAGAGGCAAGGCACAGGGGGCGCCTTTCGCGCACGACCTCGGCGATGCGCGCGCGCTCGGCAATGAAGAAGCGCTCGGTCTCGGCGTGGCTGGCTGCGCGCCTCCATGCGGCGATGTCGGCTGGATCGGGCATGCGCAGAGGGTATCGGCGCCGCCGCGATCTCCGCAGCAAATGAAACAGGCCCGGCGCGGAGCCGGGCCTGTCATGAATCACGCGTTGCGGAGCGCGCTTACTGCTGCGCGCCCATGTCGTCGCCGCCCATGCCCTCGGGCGAGGCGGCCATGCTGGCCAGACGATCCTTCACGGTCGTGACCGCACCGCCACGGCGCTCTGCACCCAGCGCCTCGGCCTCCATCGCCGCTGCGTCGTACATCGCCGCAGCCGCCTCGTCGTCGTACTCGGGCACGTCGACGAGCTTGCGCACCTTGGCCTTCGAGTAGGCCTCGAAGCCCGTGCCGGCGGGGATGAGGTGACCGAGCAGCACGTTCTCCTTGAGGCCGAGGAGCTCGTCGACCGCGCCCTTGAGCGCAGCCTCGGTGAGCACCTTGGTGGTCTCCTGGAAGCTCGCGCCGGAGAGGAAGCTCTCCGCCTGAAGCGATGCCTTGGTGATGCCGAGGAGCAGCGTCTTGGCGGTCGCGGGCTTGGGCTTCTTGGTCTTGCACGGAGCCTTGCCGTCTGCCTCCGCAAGGGCGTTCGCCTCGCGGATCTCGTCCTTGTCGACGAGCGCGCCGACGGGCAGGGCGGTGCCGCCCGAGTCGTCGATGCGCATCTTGCGGGAGAGCTCGTCGTTCACCTGGCGGAACTCGAACTTGTCCTTCACGTCGTTCGGGAGCAGCTCGGAATCGCCCGGGCTCGACACGCGCACCTTCGACAGCATCTGGCGGAGGATGACCTCGATGTGCTTGTCGGAGATGGGCACGCCCTGCGCGCGGTACACGTTCTGCACCTCGTCGAGCATGTAGACGTACAGCGCATCCTCGCCCTTGATGCGGAGGATGTCCGCAGGAATCATCGGGCCTTCGGTGAGCGGATCGCCTGCCTCGACGCGGTCGCCCGTATGGACGAGCAGCGCCTTGCCCTGCGGCACGTGGTGGTCGTGCTCGAGGCCCGCGTCGCTGACGACGCGGATGGTCATCTTGCCCTTGCGCTTGTCGCTGTGGAGCTCGACGCGACCCGAGATCTCGGCCATGACCGACGGATCCTTGGGGATACGGGCCTCGAAGATCTCGGTGACGCGGGGGAGACCACCGACGATGTCTGCCGAACGCGCGGCTTCCTTCGGCTGGCGGGCGAGCATCTGGCCCTGGGCGATGCGCTGACCGTCCTTGACCTCGATGCGTGCCTTTGCCGGCAGGTGGTGGAAGTCGAGGATGTTGCCATTGTCGTCCTCGACGGTGATCTGCGGGTGCTTCTCACCGGTGTGCTCGATGACGATCATCTCTGCGCTCTCGCCCGCACCCTTCTTGGTGTCCATGCGGAACGTGACGTCCTCGACGAGGTCCTTGAAGCGAACGATGCCCGACTTCTCTGCGAGAATCGGCGTCGCGTGCGGCTGCCACTCGCAGAGCACGGAGCCCTTCTTGACGACCTCGCCGTTCTTGGCGAACAGCTGGGCGCCGTAGGGCACCTTGAACTTCTCGAGCTCGCGGCCGAGCGAATCGACGACCACGATCTCGCCGTTGCGCTTGAGGGCGACCATGTACTTGGTGCCGTCCTCGTTGGTGACCTCGACCTCCATGCAGTCGCGCAGCTGGACGGTTCCGCCAGCGGAGCTCTTGAAGGAGTTGTCGAGAATGCCGCGCGCCGCGATGCCGCCGGTGTGGAACGTACGCATCGTGAGCTGCGTGCCAGGCTCGCCGATCGACTGCGCCGCGATGATGCCGACCGCCATGCCGATCTCGACGGGCTTGCCCGTCGACATGTCCTGGCCGTAGCACTTCGCGCACACGCCGCGTGCGGTCGAGCAGGTGAGCGGCGAGCGCACGTACACGCTCGAAAGGCCCAGCGCCTCGATCTTGGCGGCGATCGGATCGGTGATGACCTCGTTGCGCTTCACGATGACCTCGTCGGTCATCGGGTTGATGATGGTCTCGACGCTCGTACGGCCGCGGATGACGTCCTTGAGCGGGACGTCGACTTCCTCGCCCTTGTAGATCGCCTTCTTGGGGATGCCCGTCTGCACGCCGCAGTCGTCCTCGAGGACGACGACCGACTGCGCCACGTCGCAGAGCTTGCGCGTGAGGTAGCCTGAGTCGGCGGTCTTGAGCGCGGTGTCGGCGAGACCCTTGCGGGCGCCGTGCGTCGAGGAGAAGTACTCGAGCATGGACAGACCCTCGCGGAAGTTCGCGCGGATCGGCGTCTCGATGATCTCGCCGCTCGGCTTGGCCATGAGGCCGCGCATGCCGGCGAGCTGCTGCATCTGGCTGACGTTGCCGCGGGCGCCCGAGTCGGAGAAGAGGAACACGGGGTTGAGGTACTTCGTGCCGTCGGCCTTCTCGATGGAGACCTCGGCGCCATTGGCGTCGCGGCGGTCCTTCTTGAGGGTGTCGACGAGCTTCGTCGTGACCTCGGCGCGGCACTGCTGCCACAGGTCGAGGAGCTGGTTGTGGCGCTCGCGCTCGGTGATCGCGCCGCCCTGGTACGCCTTCTCGACGCGGTCGACCTTCTTCTGCGTCGCGTCGAGAAGAGCCTTCTTCTCGGCGGGAATGCGGAGGTCGGTGATGGCGAAGGAGAGGCCCGACACCGTCGAGTAGCGGAAGCCGATCTGCTTCATCGCGTCGAGGAGGTCGATGGTGAACGACTTGCCCTTGCGTGCGAAGGTGTCGTCGATCACGCGCGCCGCGCCCTTCTTGCCGAGGGCGCAGTTGTAGTAGGGCATGCCGTCCGGCAGGATCTCGCTGAAGATCAGTCGGCCGAGCGTGGTGACGACGCGGCGGTTCACCGGCATCGTCTCGGGGGCCTTCTTCTGGTCGTTCACGATCTCGCCGAAGCGCGCGAGGCGCACCTCGATCGGGTCATGGAACGAGATCTTGCGCGGATCGCTGTGCGGCAGCTGGAAGCAGAGCAGGGCCTCATCCATGTCCTTGAACTTGCGCACCGGCTTCGTGTTGTCGCCGTGCGCGCAGGTGAGGAAGTAGACGCCCATGACGATGTCCTGCGACGGGCTGACGATCGGATTGCCGTTCGCAGGGCTGAAGATGTTGTGCGTCGACATCATCAGCACGTGGGTCTCGGCCTGCGCCTCGACCGACAGCGGCAGGTGGACTGCCATCTGGTCGCCGTCGAAGTCGGCGTTGTAGCCCG
>JBEGLX010000040.1:0-32289 GCA_041183345.1 Planctomycetota bacterium | reverse complement strand
GATTTGATCTCATCGCGGCTCGGACCAGCGTCGATCGTTCGCCCGAGCGACCTCAGCCATTCTCCGGTCGGCACACCCGATCGCAGGCCGCGCGCTCGCGTGTCATCCATGCCGGCGCAAACGCATGAGACTCCTATCCATACGCATCGACCGAGTGCGGTGATGGTGCCTCCTGAGAGTGCGATTCTTCATGGCGGCGATGCTTCGGGTGCGATCGCGCAGTCGATCGCCACGCGCACGATTTGGCGCGCTACGTATGGCGATGACGCGGATGACCGCGATGTGGCGCACCTCGCATGGCGTGGCGCACGCTGGCGGATTGGCGCCATCGATGCATGGGAGCGCTCGTTGCCTCCGTGGCATGCACCGCGCCAATCCGCGGAGTCCCCTTCAGGAAGGGAGAAGCCTGCATGGAATGCACGCATTGATACCCAGAGGGATTCGGGCGTCGATTCTTCGGGCGTTCTTTCTCGAATTGCGCTCATCGTCCGCGGTGGGTGGCTCTGGATTCTCGCGCGATGGCCCGAGCGGCTATCCATTCCACAAGGACTGCATTCTGGCGAGCACAGATCGTCTTTCGCTTCTCCGACCGCGCGTGCGCAGCGGTGGTTCAGCGGCAGCGGGCTCGCGATCCAGCATGGTGTCGACATCGAGGTGCTTGGGATCTGGGCCTAGGGTCTCGTCATGGGGTCTCGTCATGGGGTCTCGTCATGGTCTCTGGTCATGGTCTCTGGTCATGGTCTCTGGTCATGGGCTCTGCCTGACGGATCCGTCCGGCATCCCGCCTGATCCCATGTTTGGTTTCGTCGGCTTCGGCTCACGGTATGGCGACGGATACAGCTTCGCCTCGCCACCTCGCCACATCGCCTCCTCGCCTCCTCGCCACATCGCCGCCTCGCCACTCGGGTGCCGATGCGGATCTCGGGACTTCGGCGATTCATCAGACAGAGCCTAGTCCCATTCGAGATGAATCCGAGCGTGGAAGACGCAGTTCTTGTCTGCAGCTCATGGCACGTGCCCTCCTTTATTCGCACTCAAGACGACCCCATTCAGATTCAGCCGATGCCCGATCAGCCGCCACCAAAGCATGTCCTTCATCCCGCGCTACGCTGCGGCGGAGACGCTGGCGACGATGCGCCCGACGGAGCCACAGCGTCGTTCCCTCGCGCACGCTGGCCGCGGGATATCCAATGGGGCGAGCTGCTTGTCCAGAGCAGCCATTCCTTCCTCTCCGGCGCAAGCCATCCCGAGGAACTCGTCGAGCAAGCCGTACGTCTGGGGCATGCAGGCATCGCGCTGACGGATATCGATTCGGTCGGAGGCGCCGTGCGTGCACATGTGGCTGCACGCGATGGCATGGGCGCTGGGAATCCGCTGAAGCTTGCCCACGGGGCACGCACGCGATTGCTGCTGGAAACGCCGGCAAGTTTGTCGGCCAGTCCATCAGATGCGCCATTCGATGAGCCATCCGATGAGCCATCCGATGGCCAGCCATCGATTGAGCTCGCGCTCTACGCGAGCAGCAGATCTTCATGGGGTGCGCTCTGCAGGCTGCTCAGTCATCGTGGTCTTGTGCATGGCGACTCGGACGACAGCGCTCTGCAACGTCGCGGCAAGTGCCCGCGCACGCTGCATGAACTCATCGGTCTCCTTCGAGACCATCCGGGCGGCTCTGATCTGCTCGCGGTGCTGATTCCGCCGAGCGTTCCTGATCAGTCCTTCCTCGAAGCCGCGGAGGGGCTCGCCTCGGTCCTCACGGACGAGCGCCTTGCCGTCGCCATGCATCGGACCGACGACGCCGAGGGCGTGCTCGCAGCCGAGCGTGCATGCGTGCTTGCCGATGCACTCGGTGTTTCCGTCGTGGCCACAGGTGATGTCCGCATGCACTGCATCACGCGAAAGCCACTGCTCGACACCCTCGCCTGCATCCGAGCTGGAACAAGCATCCAGCGGGCCCGAGACCTGCTCGCACCAAACGCCGAGCGCAGGCTCAAGCTGCTGGACGATGTCCTGCGCCGCTATGCCGACCGTCCCGAGGCGCTTCACGCAGCATGGAGGTTCCTCGATCGCGCTTCCCGGTTCTCGCTTGCAGAGCTTCGCTACGAGTACCCCGAGGAAGTCGTGCCTCCGGAGTTCTCCGCACAGGGCTGGACGGCGATGGAGTACCTCAAGTCGATCACATGGAAGGGGGCCCGCGAGCGCTATCCGCGCGGGATCCCGCCCAAGGTCGCGCGCCAGCTCGAGCACGAGTTCGCCATCATCGATGATCTCCGCTACGCGCCATACTTCCTGACGGTGCACGAGATCGTCGCCTTTGCGCGGTCGCGAGGCATCCTCTGCCAGGGGCGCGGTGCAGCGGCCAACAGCGCCGTCTGCTTCGCGCTCGGCGTCACGGCGGTCGACCCCGACCGCATCGACGTCCTCTTCGAGCGCTTCGTCAGCAGGGAGCGCAACGAGCCGCCCGACATCGACATCGACTTCGAGCATGAGCGCCGCGAGGAGGTCATCCAGCACATCTACGCGAAGTACGGTCGCGACCGCGCCGCCCTCGTCTGCGAGGTCATCAGCTACCGCGGACGAAGCGCTGTCCGCGATGTCGGCAAGGCGCTCGGCTTTGCGGCAGATGCGGTCGATCGCGTCGCACGCGAGGTCGATCGCTGGGGTGGGGGCGGTCTCGGGACGCGCGATGAGCTCATCGAGGAGCACGCTGCCGCCATCGCCGAGGAGGGGAAGCGAGCATCGCAACGCGAGGACGCGCGCGACCATCCTCTGCGCCCGCTCCCGCAGCGGAGCGCGGAGCGCATGCGCGCCGCCGGCCTCGATCCAGCCTCGCCGCTGGTCATCCGCTACGCGCGCCTCGTCGACGAGATCCTGGGTTTCCCGCGTCACCGATCCCAGCATGTCGGCGGCTTCATCATCTCGCGCACGCCGCTGCTCGAGACCGTGCCCATCGAGCATGCCGCGATGGACGATCGCACCATCATCGAGTGGGACAAGGACGACGTCGAGGCACTCGGCATGCTCAAGATCGACGTGCTCTCGCTGGGGATGCTCACCGCCGTCCGCAAGGCGATCGATCTCGTCAACGCCGACCGTACGGCGATCGAGGCAGGCGCATCGCCTTTCCGTACGCCCGATGCACCGACGCCACGCTCGGATCTCCTCGACGTCAGCCCGGCTGCGCTCACCGCCACGGGAGCCGCAGTGCAACCGACCGCCGCAGCGCAACCGGCGCCGCTGCGCTTCCACGCGATTCCCGCCGAAGACCAGGACACCTACGACATGATCTGCAAGGCCGACACCATCGGCGTCTTCCAGATCGAGTCGCGGGCACAGATGTCGATGCTTCCGCGCCTCAAGCCGCGCTGCTTCTACGACCTGGTGATCGAGGTCGCCATCGTGCGTCCCGGTCCGATCCAGGGGGACATGGTTCATCCCTACCTGCGGCGCCGGAGCGGCGAGGAGTACGCCGAGTATCCAGATGAAGCGGTCCAGCGCGTCCTCGGCAGGACTCTCGGTGTGCCGCTCTTCCAGGAGCAGGCGATGGCGCTGGCCGTCGTCGCCGCCGGCTTCACGCCTGGTCAAGCCGACGAGCTCCGCCGGGCGATCGCTGCATGGAAGCGGCAGGGGAATCGGATCGCGCAGTTCGGCGAGGCGCTCGAGAGCGGCATGCTCGCACGCGGCTACTCGCGCAAGTTCGCCAGCCAGGTCTTCGAGCAGATCAAAGGCTTCTCAGGCTACGGATTCCCCGAGTCGCACGCTGCGAGCTTCGCGCTCCTCGTCTATGCAAGCGCCTGGCTCAAGCGCCACCATCCCGCAGCCTTCGCCGCAGCGCTCCTCAACAGCCAGCCGATGGGCTTCTACGCTCCCGCGCAGATCATCCGCGATGCGAAGGATCATGGGGTCGCTGTCCGTGCAGTCGATGTCCATTGCTCGAAGTGGGACGCAACCCTTGAGCGTGGCATCGATCTCGCGGTCGATCTCGCCCAGTCTTCCGAGCTACGCCATGCCTCTGAGCGGCGCCAGTCCGTGCCTGCATCGGGCGAGCGCTCCTGCCGTCGCACGCAGCGCCAGCTTGATGAGTCGTATCTCCGCATGCGCGTGCGGCATCCCCACGTGCGTCTTGGAAGCGGAGGCGTGGTCGAGACGTGGGGCGGATCGAGTGCGGGGTGCCATGGCCAAGCGCACGATGCGCGCTGGCGTCCGTGCCCAGGCCAGTTGCAGCCTTCCAGGGTCCCGGGAGAGATCCCATCGGAGCGCACGTTCGTGCGGCTACATTCGCAAGGGCGCAGCGTCACGACCGAGGGATCCCTGCAGCATGCATGGGCGGAGCCGCTCTGCGCGCCCGCGCGCGATGGCGATCAGGCGCCGCCACGATTCGATGTTCCATCGCAGCCCGCGATCCGCCTCGGTCTGCGCATGGTGCGCGGTCTCGACGTCGACGAAGCGCATCGCATCATCGACGCTGTCGTGCGCCACGGCGCCTTCGCCAGCATCTCCGACCTTCACGACGCAGCAGGCGTCTCGCCCTCGACGCTGCGGCGCCTTGCAGCGGCCGATGCGTTCGCCTCGATGGGGCTCGACCGCCAGCAGGCGACGTGGCAGATCCTTGCCCTGCGCGATCGAGAGCGTCCGCTGTGGTCGTTTCCGTCGCAAGCAGCGGGCAGCGAGGCTCTTTCCGATGCTCCATCGACGGCGATCCCCGTCTCCGAGCCGGCAACTCCATCCATTGTGCATCAGCCCGACATCGAGCCCAATCTTCCCACCGTCGAGGAGCTTGCTGGCATCGCCAAGGACCTCGACGCCACGGGTGTCTCGCTCAAGCGGCACCCGATGGCGTGCCTGCGGCAGCGTCTTGCCAAGGCAGGCGCCGTTCCATGCGGATGGCTCCGTGACGAGCGTCGGCTTCCCAGCGGGCGCAGCGTTGCGGTCGCCGGGCTCGTGCTCGTGCGCCAGCGTCCCTCAACCGCGAAAGGCATCGTGTTCATGACGCTTGAGGATGAGACCGGCGTGGCGAATCTGATCTTCCGTCCGAAGGTCTATGAGCGGCTCCGCACCCGCGTCCGTGATGCACCGATGCTCTGCGTGCGAGGCAAGGTCGAGCGCCGCGATGGCGTCGTGCACGTGCTTGTCCGCGGCGTCACGTGACCCGACAGCAGGCGCACCAAAAGCACCACTCCCCCTGCAGCGGAAACGCAGGGGGAGCGATGACGGGACGGCGGGAAACCAAACAGGATTTTCTTGTGCTGGGTCAGCGGCGGCGACGGTTGATGACGAGTCCGGCGACGCTGAGGAGCGCGAAGGCGCCAGGAGTCGGCACAACGCCGAAGCTGAAGTTGCCGGAGACGGTCTCCGTCGCACCGCCCGCGCCGTTGTTGTAGGCGATCGAGAGGCTGAGTTCGCGGAAGCTGTGACCCTGGCTGAGCACGAACTGCCCGAGGCGGACATCGGTGCTGGCGACATAGAGCGAGTTGCCCACGAGACCCTGCCCGTTGCTGAGCGTCGAGTTGATCCAGGCAAGCGCGCCGTTGTTCGGCAGGTCGGGGCGAGTCCAGCCGCGATTGTCGGCATTGCCGCCGTTGAACCAGCTGGTCTCAGCCGCCGAGGTGTTTGCAGCGCGGGCAATGCCGCCAACGGTGAGGTATGAGTCGTACGGACGGTTCAGCGTGGTCGAGCCGGTGTGGGTGGGATCCCACGAGCCGTACTGCTGCGAGAGCGTGCTCGTCGCATCCTGCACGCTGCTGTTGTCCTTGTGCCAGTAGCCGGACAGCCCGTCGTCGGACAGCGCAGCCAGGTTGAAGGCGCGCACGACCGTATCCGTCGAACCATCGAAGCGCGCGGTCAAGGTGTAGACGGTGAGCGCCTGCCCTTCGTGGGTGAGGTTCGCCGAGCTCACGAAGAAGCCCACGAAAGCACCCGACGCTGAACCTGCGGCGCAAATGGCGACAAGCGATCCCACCACGGACGAACCGATAGCAATGCCCTTCATCTCTCTCACTCCTGTTGTTGGTCACTCGACCTTGCGTGCCTACGGACCTCCCTAAAGGTCCTGCGCGACTCAAGGCCATCCACGAATTCAAGAACCAAACGGGGCTGGGACAGCTTCCAGCCACAAGAGAAGAGACAGCACCAACGCAGATTCTGCGTGGTGTGGACTGAAACGCCCGTCCTCCAGAGCTCGGGGCGAACGTAAGTTCGCGGCGGATATCCGCCACGCTCGGCGTATGTCCATGCGGCAATGGAAGTTGAGGACAGAATTCCGCGCGAAGTCCGCGGACTTGCGCCGAAGAACATTTCTTAAAATTCCGCAGCGCGATCGCGTCAGCGACGGCGAGAGCGAGCCAGCAGTCCCGCGATGGCGGTCAGCGCCAGTGCGCCGGGACTCGGGATGGGGTCGCCGAGGGTGAAGGTTCCGGAGCCCGTCTCGAAGCCGTACTGGTCATCATCCGAGAGCGAGTAGCCGTTGCGGTAGAGGATCGACATGCTGAACGTGCGGGCTTCGTGACCCTCGCTCAGCACGAACTGTCCGAGGCGCACATCCGTGGGAGCGACGCCAGGCGAGTTGCCAGCGCGCCCCTGGGCGATCTCGTCGCCGAGATACACCGAACTCGACTCCTCGTTGTACCAACTGAAGCCATTGCCCATGGGCAGAACGGCCTGATCCCAGACGCGCGGTGTGTTCTTGTTTCCGTCGAACCATGCGCCCTCGACCTGAGTCACGTTGCTCGGGCGGGCGATGCCGCCGATGGTCAGATACGAGTCGTACGGGCGATTGGCCGTCACCGAGCCTGTCCGCCGCGGGTTCCACGTGCCGAACTCCTGGGAGAGCAGCCCGTTGGTGGATGGATTGCCGTGGTTGTCCTTGTGCCAGAACCCCTCGAGCCACGCTGCATTCTCTGTGTAGAGGTCGAGCGCCCGAAAGACAGTGTCGCTGGAGTCATCGAACCGGGCCGTCAAGGTGTAGACAATCAGGTTGTTGCCGCCAAGGGAGACCTCGTTCGAGCTCACGAAAAACCCAACGAAACTCGCCTGGGCGACTGAAGCGCCAAGGACGAAGGCGCTTGAAGCTGCAATCGCAGCGCAAGATTGATTGCGAGTCACTGAGTCCATGCCTCTCTGTGCGGGGCTTCAATCGGTTGCGGGCGAAAAGACGCCCTTGGACTGTTTCCGCGACAGCCGAACCGATTGCACGTCAAATGGGGATGCCGAGAAAGCTCCGGCGCAGAGGAGAGACCCGCCCTCGGCGCCTTCTGCGCGTAAACCGTCGATAAATCGGTAGTTCCTGGATCGGCAGCCGCCATCGCGAGACACGCGCTCTAGCCGCCGGTCCCAAGACGCCTGTGCTCCTCCTCCTCGACCTCCGCCTCGCGCACGTCGCGGGAAGTCTCTTGGAGGCGTCGCATGGTCCGCAGCGCCGGGAACGCCAGTGCGACGAAGGCGACGACGGCAAGCGTGCCGAATCCGCCGCTCACCACCGAAGCCACGGGACCGAGCCACGCTGCGACGGCACCCGACTCGAAGGCGCCAAGCTCATTGGAGCACTCGATGAACACCGAGTTGACGGCGGTCGCCCGCCCTCGCAGTTCATCCGGCGTCCGCGTCTGGACAAGCACATGCCGAATGACGACCGACACGTTGTCGACGGCGCCACTGACGGCGAGCGCGATCAGCGAAAGCCAGAGCGACGTGCTCAGGCCGAAGACGATCATGCACACGCCGAAGATCGCCACGCTCCACAGGAGCGCCCGCCCCGCATGCGAGAAGTTGGGTCGAGCCGCCAGCCAGACCGCCATCAGGAAGGCACCTACGAACGGTGCCGCGCGGAGCGCCCCGAGCCCGATGGGTCCACAGCCCAGGATGTCCTTTGCGTAGACAGGCAGCAGGGCGGTCGCGCCACCGAAGAGCACGGCGAGTAGGTCAAGCGTGAGTGCCCCAAGGATGGTCTTCTCTCGGGCGATGTGCCGCGCGCCGTCGAACATGTCGCGCAGCCGAGGCGGGGGACCCTTCCGCTGGACTGGGCGAGGCTTCAGGAAGAGCGCCGCGATGCCGGCACCGATGCAAAGCACGCCCGTCGACCCATAGACGAACCCAGCGTGCCCCGTCTGCTGAAGCACGATGCCCGCCACGATCGGACCCGCGACGGCGGCGAACTGGAAGAAGCCCGACTGCCATGCGATCGCGTTCTCGAAGCGCTCGCTTGGGATCAGTGACGGCAGCAGGGCGCCTCGCGAGGGCGCGTTGAAGCTGCGGATGCAGCCAGAGAGGATCAGAAGCGCGAAGAACACCCAGATAGGCGCGTGCAGTTCGCTGGCAAACGCAAGGGAGCATGCGACGAGCCCGAAGCAGATCTGGGTGACCGAAAGGATCGCCTTGCGGTTACCTCGGTCGACGAGCGTTCCTGCAGGCAACGTCAGTGCGATCACGGGCAGGGCGCGGGCAAGCCCCATGTACCCGAGATCCATCGGATTCCCCGTCCGCTCGAAGATCTCCCACCCGATCGCCGTCGAGAGCATCTGGAGCCCAGTGCTCGAGGCCACGAAGGCCATGGCATAGAAACGGTAGTTCGGCTCCCGCATCGCCGCGAACGGGTCGTGCGCTGGCTTGGGATCGCCCGCAGTTGGAGCGGCGGGAGGATTGCTGGGCGGCTGCGAGGACAGAACCGCAGTCTAGGGAGTGCGCGCCTTCCTGGGTGGCACGGCGTCGTGACGGAGGTTGGTCGCGAGTAGGATGGGCACATGGCAGTCGCTTCCTCCCGTCTCCTGCTGCTCGCGTTGGTTCCCGCGGCGATCGCGCTCGCATTCGGATGCCAGGATCGCAGGGTCAAGGTCGAGATCTCCGCAGCGGGCGACTCGACGGGACGCGTCTTCATCACCAACCAGACCGACCGGGATAGCCTCGACGCCGCCGCCGCCATCTACGGATCGAAGGGCGAGCGCGAGGCAGAGCTCGGGCGCAAGTTCGCGGGGACCTTCTCCGAGGGCTCGCTCCCGAGCGAGATCGGAAACCGCGGCGCGATCGGGCGGCTCGACAGCACCCTCGGCAGCGCACGCGCCTACTACGAGCAGTTCGCCGACCGTCGGAGCGAGTGGGACGCCATGCGCGACCGCGTCGACAGCGGCGTCCTATGGCTGCAGCTCTTCGGGCGCTTCGTCGAGCGTCGGAAGCTCAAGGACGACGCCGCCCGCGCCGAGTTCAGCAAGTGGTGGAACACCGAGTTCACGCCGTTGCTCGCCGATGCATACGTGATGTACTCGGGCATGCAGGCGGTGGCGCAAGCCCAGCGGATCGGTGCCATGCCGCGCCGCGCCGAGGACTTCGGCGCACGCACGCCCGACGAGACCTTCCGCATCTCGGTCTTCCAGCCGCTCGCCGTGCTCTTCGCGGAGCGCGGCTGGATCAGCCCCTCCGAGTTCGCCGCGATCCAGACCATCGGGCTCGACGGCAACTTTTCCGCGAAGGAGCGGGCGTGGGCGAGCGACAAGGTCTTCACTCCCGCGGTCGCGCGCTTGATCGTCCGCTTCGACCCGTCGCGGAAGGACATGAAGCTGAAGGACTTCGTCCCCCTCGGCCTCGAGTTCCTTCTCTGGCTGAAGATCTCGCGCGAGTACCGCGACATCGTGCTCGATTCGCCGGCGATCGCCCCGATGGTCAAGGAGTCGATCCGCCAGGGCAAGTGGGAGTTCGAGCTCCCTCCGCCCTTCGGGTTCCGCGTGATGCAGAAGCCGAAGGTCACCGATGCCGAGGTCATCCTGGACACAGGGGCAAAGCCGTTCCTGACCAACGGCGTGTGGAACGAGAAGTCGAGGCGCGTGGAGTTCAAGGGCGGCTTCTTCGAGGGCAAGTTCCGCTACACGACGTACAACCCGCCGTACTACGCGGTGTGGTCGCTGCCTTCGCAGCATCAGGAGTCCTGCTTCGGTGCCGTGATCCTCGAGAGCGAGGCGCTGGCCGAGTACTGCTCATGGGAATCCGCGCTCGAGGATGCCTTGCGGGAGCGCTGGATCAAGGGGCTCGATGCCCTCGCTGCGACCAAGGACGCTGCGCCTTGCTTCGGCATGATGGTCGAGCTGGCCAAGGACCACCCCGTGCCGCTGCCGCTTGCGAAGTGGCTCGCAGAGCGCGCGGGCAAGCCGCTTCCTGATGAGTTCAAGCCGCGCGAGGAGCGGGGCGCGCAGCCAGAGGGTGATCCAAAAGGCAAAGCCGCCGCGGAATCGAAGTCCGCGGCGGCCGGTTGATCGTGCGGTTGCCTCGTCTCGCGCTCAGAAGCCGACGCTGGAGCGCTCGCCCTGCTTGACGACCTGCGCCTCGCCCTCCCAGACAGCGCGCCCCGTCGTGGTGTTGGTCAGCGTCATCTGAAGGATGTAGGCGACCTGGCGCGTGCTGCCCGCGCGCGCGCGATCCTCGAGAAGCTTGGCGGTCACGGTCACGTCGGGCACGTTCTTGTTGGAGGCGTCGGTATCGACGCCTGCAGCCTTGTCCTTGCGCCTCTGCGCCTCGCGGGCGATGCGGTCCTCCGCGCCGCCGAACATGTCGTCGGCCATGATCACCTCGACGCGCCCCGTGTTCATCAGCGCGATGCGGATCTTCTTGATGATCGCGTCGGTGTCGAACTGCTGCGTGGTGGTGTTGACGCACGGATTCAGCAACATGCCGGCAGGCTGGTTCGGGAGCCGTGACAGAACTCCCGAGCTCACCATCGACTGCACGACCTGGTCGGAGAGCATGCTCCAGTCCTGGATGTTCATGCGGTCGACGTTGACCACGAGGTCCTTGCCCTTCGGATCGACGTACTGGGCCTTGTTGCAGGCTGCGGTTGCGAGCGTGACGGCGGCGATGGCGGAGATGGTGAGGAGTGTGCGCATGGTGATCGTCGGTGGGGCGCGGGGAATCTACAGGCTCTTGAGCCGCTCGGGCGGTTCGTCCGTCGAATCAATTCTTCCCATCGAGGAAGGTCAGCCGCCATTGCGCCGCATTGGGTGCAGGGGCAACCGCGGTCAAGGTCAGCGTCTGCCGCGGCTCGATCGTGACGCTGGTCATCGTCGCCGTCGCGCTAGTGATCGGGAGCCCGCCGGCATCGAACCACTCGAACTTGTAGTTGAAGCGCTGGGTGGTCGCCTGGTCGCTGTAGACGTCGACGGCGACCTTCTTGATGTTGTCGCTCACCGTGCCCTCGCGGACGCCCACGACGTTCGCCTTGTAGTTCAGCCAGCAGTTCGAGACGATGCGTTCGTAGTGGACGTTCGAGCCGAACCGCGCCGAGCCGGACTGGGTGGTGTTCGCCGTGTTGCAGGCGCTCAGCCCCACTCCGCCGAGGACGGCAGCGAGAAGGGCGGTGCGGACTGCGGGTGCAGGAAGCGGGCGGGCGCTGGTGGTGTGGTTCATGGTGGTCACCTGACTCTTCTATCGGCGTGGGAAGCGCATGGTACGCACGGCGGGCGTGGCGCCGCTGCCGGGCACGCGGACATGGACGAGCGTGTCGCCCACTGATTCCACGGCAAGGGGACCGATTCGCTGTCCGTCGCCGAGCTCGACCGAGACGAATCCGTCCGCAGGCGCGTCGAACCGTGCGTAGAGCACTTCCTTCGGCAGCGTCAGCCACGTCCGGAGATCGGCGCTGTTGGTCGCTGCCTGGTAGATCGCCGCGCCGAACGCCACCCACTTCGCGGCGGTGTTGTTGCCGCCCGTCTCTGCGGCTTCCTGCAGGAAGTAGGTCCCGACCGCCTTCGAAGCGCTCGAGATGATGGTCATGGTGATGATGGCGGGCAGGCGGCGGTTGAAGTCGCCCGCGACGACGGCATCCATGTCGGTGAGCAGCATCGATGCATGGCTTGCGTTCCCAGCGCGTGCCGTGAAGCCGCTCGGTCCGCCCGCGCGCATCTTGAGCACGGGGAATGCCGCCCCGATGTAGGGCAGTTCGCGGCTGAAGAGCGGGATGCTGATCTTGAACTCCTCGAGCGCGGGCGCCATGCCGCTCTCGACGAGCACGTAGACCGTGGGCGGCTGGCGCTTGCCGAGCGAGGCGTCCTCTGCGGCCTTCGCGTCCGCCTCCGCGTAGCCACGGTCTGAATCCCGCAGCATGCCCGCAACCTTGCGGAATCCGACGACGGCCTGTGCAGCTGCGTCCGCGCGGCCCGTGAGCATCTGCTGCAGCGACTGAAGGTAGGTCGCGTAGGGGATCGCGAACTCGGCGTAACCGCGCATCTCGCGGATCGGGCCATACGCCGATTCGAGTCCCTCCTTCGTGCGCGCATCCTCCATCGCGCGGTTCGCGTCGTAGCCCTTCTCCTCGGCGCGATTGCGCGCCTTGCGCTCGAGACTCTCGATCTCCTTCGCGTTCTTCTCGACCGCGTCGCGCTGCCACTCGTAGGCGCGGCGCAGCGACACGCCCGCGGCCTCGAGATCGCCCTTCGCGAGCTGCCCGAGCGCGAGGTAGGTGGGGCACATGATGCGGTCGTAGGTCGTGCCTCGGTAGCGGACGATCGTCTGGTTGGTGGCGATCGCAGCGGCCTGCTCGCTGACGCGGACGTCTGGCTCGCTGTCGAGGTAGCGCCACATCTCCTCGTCGGCCCAGCGCAGCGATTTCTCCGCGCGCGCCGCATCCCCTGCCGCCGTGAACACGCTGCCTGCCTCGAGCTCGTACAGCAGGCGGTCCTTCGAGCTGTCGCGGCGGCCCTTGAGAAGCTCGGAGACCTCCTCGGATGCCTTCGGATAGGCACCACGCTCGAACGCAGCGACCGTGGACCGCATGCGGTCGGCATGGGAGCAGCCGGCCAGCGTGGCGGCGGCGAGCAGAAGGGCGATGCAGTGCGTGCGAAGCGTCATCGATGGCGTTGGGGCGGGAGTCTAGCGCGCGGCGGGGCGTTTCCGCGCCGAATCGTGCGTCCGCACGGACGGCGTCGATCGGTCATAATCGACGCCCCTCGCAGCGCGCGATTCCCGACCCTGGAGCCACCATGCACGCCGTCCGTCTTCTTCTCGATTCCGTCCTCGACTACGCGGGGCTCTTTCCGCCCGCGAAGCTCGAGATGCAGCCGACCGTGACGAACTTCGCGCGCTACCGCAAGGGGGCCGATGCATGGATGCTGGCCCGCCTGATCGTGCCCGTGACTCGCTTCCCTGAGTTCGTCGAGAAGGCCGATCCGCTCCTGCCGAAGACCGCCGACGTCGAGGGCGACGCGCCGTGGCCGCTGTCGGTGCTTGTCGCGCCCGCGTCCGACCGGCAGATCGTCGCGGATCTCGAGCGCATCGAGCGCTTCAACGAGCGCATGGAGGACCGCGAGTTCAGCCGCGCCCACGGCCGCGCCATGATCGACACCATCGAGACCAAGGCGACGAGCGCCCACGAGATCGACCGCGCGCTCGAGTACGTCCCGGACGACATCTTCGCCTACTTCGAGATTCCCGCGGAGATCGACCCGCGCGGGCTCGTCGCCACCATGGCGTCGCTCGATGCGGGCGCGAAGATCCGCACGGGCGGGTTGACCGCCGACGCGCATCCCACGCCCGAGCAGGTCGCGCGCTTCCTCAAGGTCTGCCGCGCCGCGGAGGTGCCGTTCAAGGCGACGGCCGGCCTGCACCACCCGTGCCGCCACATGGCGACCGACGTCGGCTGCATGCAGTTCGGCTTCCTGAACATGTTCGTTGCCGGCTGCATGCTGTGGAACGACGACGCGATGAGCGAGAAGGAGCTCGAGGAGATCCTCGTCGAGGAGAACGCGCGCGCCTTCGAGTTCGGACCGACCGGCCTCGCGTGGCGCCGCCGCTTCCTGAAGTTCGATGACATCGCGACCGCCCGCGAGCGCTTCGCGCACAGCTTCGGCTCGTGCTCGTTCGAGGAGCCGCTTGCGGACCTGCGCGCGCTCGGGCTGCTGCCCGCCGCCGAGGAGGTGACCCAGTGAGCTCGAACGTCCTCGTCGATCCGAACGACCCGAACCTCCGCTCCTGGGTCGAGAGTGCGAACGACCCCGCGGGCGACTTCCCGATCCAGAACCTGCCGTACGGCACGCTCGACGGCGGTCCCGCGGTGCGCATCGGCAGCAAGGCGCTCAGCCTGCGCGATCTCCTCGAGGCGGACCTCTTCGTGAAGAAGCTCGCGTCAGACGACGGATTCCTCGCCGCGCTCGACATCGCGTGGCTGAACGGCCTCGCCGAACTCGAGCCCTCGCAGCAGACGATGCTGCGGCAGAACCTCGCGTACATGCTCGCCGCTGGCTCGCCCGCGCGCGCGAAGGTCGAGAGGCTCCTGCGCGATGCGGAGGAGGCAGCCGAGGACGCGCCCTTCGTCGTCGGCGACTACACCGACTTCTACGCATCGCTCCACCACGCGACCAATGTCGGCTCGATGTTCCGCCCCACCAATCCGCTGCTGCCGAACTGGAAGCATGTGCCGATCGGCTACCACGGGCGCGCCAGCTCGATCGTGCCCTCGGGCACGCCGATCGTGCGTCCGCACGGCCAGACGGTCGCGAGCGATGACGGCCCGCCATCGTTCGGCCCGTCGAAGCTGATGGACTACGAGCTCGAGGTCGGCTTCTACGTCGGCACCGGAAACGATCTCGGCTCGACCATCCCCGTCGCCGAAGCGTGGAGCCGCATCTTCGGCTTCTGCCTCGTGAACGACTGGTCCGCGCGCGACATCCAGAAGTGGGAGTACCAGCCGCTTGGGCCGTTCCTCGCCAAGAACTTCGCGACCACCGTCTCGCCGTGGGTCGTGCTGCGGGAGGCGCTCGAGCCGTTCCGCGTGCCTGGGCCACCGCGTTCCGCCGAGGATCCGCGTCCGCTCGCGTACCTCGACGACCCGAACGGCAGCAACGTCGACATCACGCTCGAGGTGCACATCGCGAGCCTGAAGATGCGCGACCAGGGACTCGCGCCCACGCTCGTCTCGCGCGGCTCGTTCCGCGACATGTTCTGGACGCCCGCGCAGATGCTCGCGCATCACGCATCGAACGGCTGCAACATGCAGATCGGCGACCTGCTCGCCTCCGGCACCGTGTCGGGCCCGACGAAGGATTCGCGCGGCTGCCTGCTCGAGCGCACGTGGAGGGGCACGGAGCCGATCACGCTCGGCGACGGCACCGAGCGCAAGTTCCTCCAGGACGGCGACGAGGTCATCATGCGCGGCTACTGCGAGAAGCCCGGTCGCCCGCGCATCGGCTTCGGCGAGTGCCGCGGCATCGTGCTCCCCGCGCGCGCGTGAGCGGAATGCCTACTTCGTGCGGGTGTCTATCGAAGCCCAGTCGAGCTCGATCTTCTGCCCGAGCGTCGGCTTCAGCCGCTTGATCGAGCCCGCAGGAAGCTCGATACAGTACCTCGCGCGGCGGTTCGAGCTGTAGCGCTTGAGTCCCGATTCGTAGACGTCAAGCGACTGGCTGCGCGTCCGAAGCGGTTGTCGCTTCGCCTCGTGCAGCGCGCTGATCTTCCCTTCCGCGTCGACAAAGACCATGTCCATGTCGATCAGGCAGTCCTTCATCCAGAAGCTCAGGAGATCGGGCTTCGGATAGGCGAACAGCATCGCCGTGTTCGGAGGAAACTCCGTGCGTGCGCCCATGCCGGTCGCGCGCGACGTTCCGTCGAGGCAGAGCTCTGTGTCCCACTCCTCGCCGAGGAACTTCAGCTTCTCGCGGGGAAGTCCGGTCTGCGCCTTGCAGTGGACGACGTTGTCGGGGCGCACGACGGTTGGCGCCTGCACCTCCTTCGGAGCCTCAGGCTTCGAGGGAGGTGCGCCAGCGCCCGCGGGCGGGACAAGCAAGAGCGCGCAGACGACGATGGTGTGGAAGATCACGCTTTCGGCTCCGTTGCACGCAGTTCCGGATCACTCCCACGTATTCGCCGTCTTCCCGCGCGGCGCGGAGGCCTTCGCGGGGACCTTCGCGACCTTCTTGCCCGACTTCTTCGCTGGGTTGCCGTTCGCGTGCCCGTTCGTTCCGGCGTGCCCGTTGGTCGAGGCCGCCGTCGTCTCCCACCCGTGCTCCCACGATCGCGGATAGTTGAGGTCGTCGAGTTCGAGCGCAGCCTTCGTCGGATAGAGCGGAGCGAAGGTATCGCACATGACCGCGAGTTCGTTCGTGTGCGTCGCGCCGATCGTCGCCTCGGGCGTGCCCGGGTGCGGACCGTGCGGGATGCCCTGCGGATGCAGCGACAGCGACCCGACCTCGATGCCCTTGCGTGCCTTGTAGTTGCCTTCGACGTAGTAGAGGACCTCGTCGGAGTCGAGGTTCGAGTGGTTGTACGGAACCACGATCGCCTGCGGATGGAAATCGAGCGGGCGCGGGCAGAACGAGCAGATGACGAAGTTGTGGGCTTCGAAGGTCTGATGCGTCGGCGGCGGCATGTGGTGCTTGCCGACGATCGGACTGAAGTCGTCGATGTTGAAGCAGTAGGGGTAGTAGCAGCCGTCCCAGCCCACGACATCGAGCGGGTGGTAGCTGTACTGGTACGAGTGCACGAGGTCGCGGCTCTTGATGCGCACCTCATGCGAGCCCTTCTTGTCGAAGGTCATCGGCATCTCGGGCGTGCGCAGGTCGCGCTCGCAGTAGGGCGCGTGCTCGAGGAACTGCGCGGTCTTCTTCGAGAGGTAGCGCGGCGGCGGCAGGATGTGCGAGCCGTTCACGCTCTCCATGAGGAGCATGCGCGGGCCTGGCTCGCCCTTCGGAGTCTTGTCGAAGACGAACTGGTAGATCGTGCCCTTCGGGATCACGATGTAGTCCTTCGGCCCGAACTTCAGCGCGCCGAACATGGTGAACACCGTGCCCGAGCCGAAGTGGATGAAGAAGCACTCGTCGGCCATGCCGTTCTTGAAGAAGTACTTCATCGGCTCGGCGGGGACGCACACGCTGATCTCGACGTCGTTGTTGCCGAAGAGCACGACGCGGCCGGTGACGGCGTCGCCCTTCGGCGGCAGCGGCGCGCTCTTCACGTGGCGCATGCGCATGGTGTCGCGCTCGACGTACTCGACCTTGGTCGAGTAGAGCGCCTTCCAGCCGATCACCTGGGTCGGCGGATTGATGTGGTAGAGGGTCGAGGTCGGGCCGACGAAGCCCTCGGTGCCGAAGACCTCCTCGGCGTACAGCTTGCCGTCCGGGCGGCGGAACTGGATGTGGCGCTTGGAGGGAATCTTGCCGAGCTTGGTGTAGTAAGGCATGGTGACTGTCCTGAGCGGACGAGTGTACCCCGCAGCCCGCGCGAAATCACCGCGTGATTCCCGCGCCGGAGCGCAGCGCCGAGGCTGGGTTCAGATTCACGTCCCAATTCACCGTGTTTGCGGCGGCGAGAACGCCGCTGTGCGGATGGCGGTGCGCTCCGTGTCGTCGAGTTCGCGCTCGCGGGAGGCGCCCCAGGCCACCATCTGTGCGGCGATCAGGCGGAACTCGGGATTGGCGAAGTCGCCGGGGTGCCCGAGCGAGGTGTAGGCGATCCGCTGCGGACGCGGCGCTGGCGCGGGTGGCTCCTTCGGATCGCGCCAGCTGCGATACTCGACGGGGCGTTCGCGAACCCAGAGGATCGGCTGCTTCTGCGGCGCGTCCTTCCGCTCGCTGTCGACCGCCTCGCCCCAGAGCAGGACGGTGCAGTCCGCAGGCAGCGGCTCGACGTGGTAGAGCCAGCTCGGGACGACGATTCCTTCGGGCGGAATCTGGACGCCGGCGAGGATCGGGTGCTTCGCGCACTCCGCGGCGGGCGGGAGGATCCGCGTCCTCGACGAGTGCCCGTGGTGGAAGCGCCACGGTGTTCCGAGGTACTTCTCGCCGAAGCCATTGTTGAGCGACGCCCCCGGGTGTCCATCGGGATACGCGAAGGCGTGCGTCGTGGTGCGGAAGGCGACCAGCGGAGTCCCGTGGTCGAGCGGCTCGAGGAACTCGCGGCGGGTGCCGTCGTCGAGCTGCTCGAAGCGCATGTAGGCGACCATCACGTCGGCGTGCTTCAGCGTGTAGGACTCGATGAGGTTCGTCTTGGCGTCGATCTTGGGGGTTGGGTTCGGACCACCGCTGGGTGCGCGATCGGTGGCAAGGTGCAGGCGCTTCGTGGCGCCAAGCGGCTGGCTGACGAGTTCCGCGAGAAACGGCATGGTGATCTCGCTCCGGTACTCGTCATCGGCTGCGACGAAGGCGATCGCAGGTTCGATCGGCTGCCAGCCATTCACGAAGTGCGGTTGAAGAGTCGATGCCGTGCCGGACGCGAAGATCCGCGCGCGGTCGCCCTTGATCGGGAGCCCGTTCGGACCCTTCCAGCCGCCGCGGTGCCCGATCGTGCCAGCCGTCCCCGGCGCAAGCGTGTAGGTGCGCGAGACGACGGCCGTTTCGGCGCCGACGGCGATACCCTCGCCACGCTCCACGCGATCGACGCGCACGCGGTGCCAGACGCTCGAGCCTGTGTGCGGTCCTGGCTTGACCTCGATCGACAGGATCGTGACATCGAGCACGAAGGGCTCCTGCCAGAGAATCGCCTTTGGAGTAAACGGCTTCTCTGCGAGCGTCGGGGCGCAAAGTCCGAGCGCGATGAGGAGCGAGATCAGCAGGGCGCGCATTCGGATACAGTCGCACTCCCTCCATGACCACGCAAGACCCAGCGACCGCGATTTCCATCCTGCACGAGGAGCCGAGTTGGCTCGTGATCGCGAAGCCGACGGGCATGCACTCGGTCGCGCAGCGAGGGAGCGAGCAGGCATGCGTCGAGGACGCCCTGCGTGCGCTGCGTCCGGACCTCGCTGCGCTCGATGAATGCGGGCTTGTCCATCGGCTCGACTTCGACACCAGCGGGTGCCTGCTGGTCGCCAAGGACGCCGACACCCGCGCCCGCCTGCGCGACGCCTTCAGCGGGCGCGGCGGCGACATCCGCAAGACCTACCTCGCCCGCGTGGAGGGGCAGTACTCGAACCGCGTGATGGCGGGGGCGTTCACCCTGAGCTTTACCAGCCGGCACCGCGGCAGCGCGAAGGTCACCGTGCACACGAGCGGCGAGCCCGAGTCGATCGGTCGCTGCCGCTGGCGCGTGATGTCGGTCCGCGATGACACGACGCTCGTCGAGGTCGAGTTGCTCGGTCCTGGACGGCGCCACCAGATCCGCGCGGGCTTCGCCTACGAGGAGCATCCGCTCGTGGGCGACGCCCTCTACGGCTCGAAGACCGAGGGCCCGATCCGCCTCCATGCGTGGCGGCTCGAGGTCGATGGAGTCACCGTCGAGTGCCCGCAGCCCGACTGGGCTTGATCATGGGAATTGAAGAAGCGGCGGAGAAATCGCTTGTTTGAGCGTGCGTTCGCCGTAGCCTCACACGTCATGCCCCGATATGCATGGTGTCCCTTGGCGACGCTCTTGTCGGCTGTGTCCGCTGCGCACGCCGACGGGCTGTCCTTCTCGGATCAAGCCGTGGGACGAGGCGTGACTCATGTCGTCCTCGAGGGCGACTTTGGTGGGACAGGGCAGTACGGATGCGGCGTGGGGCTTGTCGATCTCGATAACGATGGCGATGAGGACATCATCGCGACCGGTGCATCGGGCGGACGGGTCGCGATCTTCGCCAACGATGGAACGGGAAACTTCTTCGACCGAACCGCAGGGTCCGGCCTGCCTGCGCTCGCGAAGGTCTCCGGCGTCGTCGTCGGCGACTACGACGGCGATGGCGATCTCGATCTGTTCCTGACCCGCTGGCTGCAGTCGGCGGTGCTCTATCGGAATGAGGGGGACCTGCTCTTCGCGAATGCGACGGCGGTCGCACACCTCACGGGCATCAGCGGCGCGGGTGCAGGCTCCGCATTCGGTGACTTCGACGCGGACGGCGACCTCGATCTTGCCGTCGCCGTGCGCACGGGCACGATGCTGAACCAGATGCGTAACCGCTTCTACCGAAACAACGGGAACGGGACGTTCACTGAGATCGCCGGAGCGCTCGGCGTCGACGACGCGGGTGCGAGTTTTCACTGCATGCTGCAGGATCTCGATCGCGATGGCGACTGCGACCTCTATGTATCGAACGACAAGGGCACGCAGCTGCTCCCGAACCGCTTCTTCCGCAACACAGGCGGTGCGTTCGCGAGCGAGGACTCAAACGGTGCGTGCGTCGTGATTGACTCGATGGGCGTCTGTGCGGGCGATCTCGACATGAACGGTCTCGTCGACATCTACTGCACGAACACGCTGGAGGGGCATGCCTATCTCGCGAGCAGCGACGGCGTCACCTATGAGCGCCGCGAGGAAAAAGCTGGGGTAAGCGGGTTTGCCACCGGCTGGGGCGCGCTCATCTTTGATGCCGACAACGACCGAGACCAGGATCTCTTCGCCTGCTCGATGATCGGGGCGCCTGACTACCTGTGGCTCAACGAAGGCGGCTTTCCGCTGGTGGAGCGCAGCGCGCAGTGCGGGATCGGCGACGACCTCGACTCGTACTGCCTTGCTACCGGGGACATCGACGGCGACGGCGACCTTGACCTGCTCATGCAGAGCCAGTTCGCGAACCTTCGGCTGTATGTGAACGAGGCGCCAGCTGGGAACCGCTCGGTCGCGCTGCGCGTGGTCGGCAGCGGCAAGAACCGCTTCGCGGTCGGCGCACTTGTTGACGTCGAGGTCGCAGGAACCGTGGCGCTGCGCGAGGTGATCGCAGGATCGTGCTACAAGAGCCAGAGCTCGATGATCGTGCACGCGGGGCTTGGCGACCGCGATGCCGCCGAGCGCGTGACCGTGCGGTGGCCGCGCGTGGGCGATGTGCGCGAGGAGCGCGTGATGGTGAACGTCCCGTCAGGGTGGACGGTGCCCGTGTTCCCGCCGTCGCGGCTCGGCGACGCGCAGGGGGATGCACGGGTCGACCCGGCGGATCTCGCTGCGTGCGAGGACTGCGTCGGTGCGCCATTCCACGCAGCCTGCGCGGTCTTCGACTTCGACGGCGACTGCGTGGTGAGCAGCGTTGACCGCGCGGCGACCGAGCTCCGCATGCTCGACCTGAACCGCGACGGATCGGTCAACTCCCCTGACATCGCCTATCTGCTCGCTGGATGGCTTCGGCCGGACCTCGATCTCACCGGCGACGCTGTGGTCAACGTCGCGGATCTGGCACGGCTTCTGGCTGCGTGGTGACGCGCTCACCGCATCCGGATCTCGCCATTGCCCGGGTACTCGGCAGCGTGCAGCTCGCGCCGCGCCTTCGCGCCTGCAAGCGTGGTCGTCACCACAGCGTTGTAGTCCTTGCACATCGGGCAGCCGTGGCATTCGAGGGTGATCCCGAAGAACGACTTCTCGCTGGGTTCGCCGAAGGCGTTGAGCGTCTCGACGGCGCGCTGCGCGTTGTTCACGCCGAGGTGCTCGTACATGGCGCCGACCGTCGCGCCCGCCGCCGCGGGGTCGTTCCCCGTCCGCATGATGTTCCCGAGCTTCGCCATGAATCGCCCGCATTTGGCGCAGAACGGCTTTGCGCCGGCTGCGCGGACGACGAACCATGCGCCCAGAGCGAATCCGATGCAGTCGGCCGCGTACAGCGCATAGCCCCAGCCGCCCGCCGTCACGGCGGACTTCTTGCCGCGACCGAGGCTGATCTCGCTGTTCTCGATGATGACCTGCATGAACTCCGTGAACGACAGGAAGTCGCGGACGGGATTGCCGTCCTCGTCGGTCATGGTGTAGTAGCTGATCACAAAGGTGAGCCAGCACAGCAGTGCGGCGGAGACGCAGGCCGCGAGGAACGTCGAGATCCGCGGCGGAGAGTCGAGCAAGCGGATGGCGGCGAAGTAGCCGACCGAGATGATGGCGCCATTCAGGGCGGCGCCGACGGGAAGGATGACGGCGAAATTCAGTCCGCGGAGTTGCGCTTCGAGACTCGATTCGATCGCGTGCAATCCGATCGAAAGCAGGAGCGCGACGAGGATGCCGATCGCGATCACAAGCCCAGGCTTCGCGCCTTCCTTGTCGACGAGCATGGAGTCATCGGGCCCGGTGCGCAGCGCGGTCGGCATCGGTACCGGTGTGGTCTGGACCTTGGTCGACTCCATCGCTGCGGTGAACGCGGGGAGGTGCGCTGCGTCGGCGCACGCGTCGCTGCAGTAGCGGGTTTCGCCGACCTTCAATCCGCCGAGGAGGATCCGCTTGTCGCATTGCGCGCACTTTGCCATGGAGGCAGCCTAGCACGCGGCTGCAAAAACACAGCCCGCCGCGTGTGAATTCGCGCGGCGGGCTGAGACTGAACTCAACGCGGGCTCACAGGTTTCCGCGGCGCTCCTGCTCGATCTCGTGAGGAGTACCGTTCTCGCGGCGCGCGAGGGATCCGAGGTGGGTTCACAGATTTCCGCGGCGCGCCTGCTCGATCTCGAGACTCTCGAAGAGCGCCTTGAAGTTGCCCTTGCCGAAGCTCTGCGATCCGCGGCGGCAGATGATCTCGAAGAAGAGCGTGGGGCGGTCCTGCAGCGGCTTCGTGAAGAGCTGCAGCAGGTAGCCCTCGTCGTCGGCGTCCACGAGGATGCCGAGGTCCTTCACCGCCTTGTGGTCTTCCTTCACGACCTGATGTCCGTGCTCCGTGAGCATCTTGTTCACGCGGTTCCAGACCGTCTCGTAGTACGCGTCGGGAATCGTGAGGAAGTCGACGCCGCGGCGGCGCAGCTCGGTGATCGAGTGCAGCTCGTCATCGGTGCGCAGCGCGAGGTGCTGCACGCCCGGGGTGTTGTCGTGCCAGTCGAGGTACTCCTGGATCTGGCTCTTCTTCTTGCCCTCTGCGGGCTCGTTGATCGGCATCTTGATCAGGTGGTTGCCACTTGCCATGACCTTCGACATGAGCGCCGAGTACTCGGTGCCGATGTCCTTGTCGTCGAAGTGCTTGAACATGGAGAAGCCGAGCACCTGCTCGTACCAGCTCACCCAGTGGTTCATCTTGCCTTCCTCGACGTTGCCGACCGCGTGGTCGACGTACTTGAGGCCGCAGGGATTCGCCTTGTTGTACGCGTTGAGCGCGAAGTTCTCGATCTTCCGGAAGCCTGGCATGAACAGCCCGCCGTTCTTCACCGCCGGCAGCGCGTAGGCGCCGGTGCGCGAGACGAAGGTGTGCACCGCGCGCCCGTAGGTCTTGATGCCCGCGAAGGTGACCGAGCCGTTCGCGTCGGACCACGTCTTGGGCTCGTAGGCGCTCTCGCCGCCGTTCTTGATCGCCTGCTTCCACGCCTGCTCTGCGTCGAACACGGTGAGGGCGATGTCCTTCACGCCGTCGCCGTACTGCGTCGCCTCGCGGGCGGCCTGGCCGTCCTTCGTCAGCGAGCTCTCGAGCACGATGCGGATGTTGCCCTGCGTGAGCAGGTACATGGCACGGTCGCGCGAGCCGGTGGTGAGGTCCGCGATCTGGTCGACCTGGAAGCCGAACGCGCTCGCATAGAAGAACGCGGCTTGCTTGGCGTTGCCGACGAAGAAGCGGACGTGGTCGACATCGATCAGCTGCAGCGGATCGGTCGCGGTCGAGAGGCCGGAGGACGGACTGAGGGTGGTCATGGGGGCGATTCTAGACGTTCGCAGCGCCTTCGCTCAAGCGGCGCGTGGCTGCTACGCTTCGAAGCCCATGAATAGCCCGCAGCGCCCAGACTTCGCGCCCGAGAATCGCTCGCAGAACGCGGGCAAGTTCGTGGCAATTGCCGTCTTCGCGTTGCTCCTCGTCGGCGGGCTCGCGACGCTCGTCGTCGTGATGACGCGCGGAAGCTCAGGAATCACGCCTCCGCCGCAGAAGATCCCGTCCTCGCGCGACGTGGTTGCGCCCGCGCCGTGACGGCGCCTGACGAGCTCAGTACTTGATGAGGCTCTCGGCGCGGAGGCCCGGAAGCGCAGCTCGACCATTCAGGAAGCCGAGCTCGATGAGGACGCTGGCGCCGATGATGTCGGCGCCGAGCCCTGCGGGTCCGAGCAGATTCACGCTCGCGGCAAGCGTGCCGCCGGTCGCGAGCAGGTCATCGACCAGGAGCACGCGCATCCCTGGCTTCACCGCGTCGACGTGCACGTGCAGTTGGTCGGTTCCGTACTCGAGCGCGTATTCGATGGACTTGGTCTGGTAGGGCAGCTTGCCGGGCTTGCGCACGGGCACGAAGCCGGCGCTCAGCGCGGTCGCGACGGCGGTGCCGAAGATGAAGCCGCGGCTCTCGGGCCCGACCACCACGTCGATCCGCTCGTTGCGGAACGGGTTCGCCATCAGCTCGATCGCGAGCGCAAGCCCGGCGGGATCGGCGAGGAGCGGGGTGACGTCCTTGAACATGATCCCCTTCTTCGGGAAGTCGGGGATGTCGCGGATCAGGCGCGTGAGCTGCGGATGCATGCGCGGAAGGTAGCGGAATCGCCGACTTCCTGCGGGGATCAGGCGGGTATCATCGCGGCATGCCCGACGCAGGTGACCGTGCACAGCGCAGCAAGCAGACCCTCGAGGTCGTCGAGCCGATCGGCAAGCGCGTCCTCATCCGCAAGGACGAGGACAAGAAGATCACGAAGGTCGGGCTCCATCTGCCAGACAAGATCGAGATCCCCACGCTCACCGGGCGCATCGTCACCGTCAGCGCCGAGGTCGAGCGCGACGAGAACTACCCGATCAAGCAGTACGACCGCGTGCTCTTCAACCCGAAGCACGCGATTCCCGTCGATTTCGAGGGCGACAACCGCCTGTTCGTGATCCCGGTCGAGGACGTCGTCGCCGTGTTCAGGCGGGAGATCGGTTGAGCGCAGCGGGGGCGCAGCCGGATCCGCTGCCGATCGCGCCCGCGGTGCGGCCGATCGATGCATGCGTCCGCGTGCCTGGCTCGAAGAGCCTCTCCAATCGGCATCTGATTCTCGCGGCGCTCGCCGATGGCCCGACACGGCTTCGCGGGCTGCTCGCCTGCGATGACTGCGATCGCTTGCTCGCGGCGCTCGCGGCGTGCGGCGTTGGTTCGCGCGAGGAGATGGGCGACGTCGTCATTGAGCATGGCGCTCGATCGGACGGCGCGCGCGTCGATCTCGGCGATGGCGGGACGCCGACGCGCTTCATGATCGCGTTCGCTGCTGCGCAGCCGGGCGGCGAGTTCCTGATCGACGGAAGCGCGCGCATGCGCGAGCGTCCCGTGCGTGAAGGTGTCGACATGCTTCGCGCGCTCGGCGCGCGCATCGAGTACGCCGAGGCGGAAGGGCGCCTCCCTGTGCGCGTCTTCGGCGGCGGGCTCGTCGGTGGCGCGCTCGAGGTTGGGCATACCGCGTCGAGTCAGTTCGTGAGCGCGCTCATGCTCGTCGCGCCGCGCCTCGCGCATGGTCTCGAGATCCGATTTACCGCGGAGCCGACGAGCGCGTCGTACATCCACCTTTCGCTGGCAGCGCTTGGCGCCGTCGGCGTGCATGCAGAGATCGGCTACGGCCCGGTCGTGCTCGGCGCGGCGCGCCCCGGCGCGGGGCTGGCGCGCATCGCCATCGCACCGCAGCGCATCGCAGGTGGCACCGTCCTCATCGAGCCCGATGCGTCGAGCGCGGTCTACGCAGCCGCTGCCGCGGCCGTCACCGGCGGGACCGTGCTCCTCGAGGGACTGCCCCGGCGAAGTTCACAGCCGGACACGTTCTTCCTCGATGACGTGGCGCTCCGCGGCGTCTCCATCGAGGAGCAGCAGACGGGGATCCGCGTCACGGCGCGAGGCCAACTGCGGGGCATCGGGAGCGACTACGGCTCAGCCCCCGACGCCGCGGTGATGGCGATGGTCCTCGCCGCGTGCGCGCGCTCGCCGAGTCGGATCAGCGGGCTTGGGACGCTCCGTGTCAAGGAGTCCGACCGCATCGCGGCGGTCGCGACCGGGCTGCGGGCGCTCGGCGGAACCGTCGAGACGGGCGAGGATTGGGCACTGGTTCGTCCGCTGCCTTCTCAAGCAAGACCCGCGGCGATCGACACCGCCAACGACCATCGCATCGCCATGGCCTTCGCCGTTCTTGGACTCGCGCGCGCTGGCGTGTCGATCAAGAACCCCTCCTGCGTCGCCAAGAGCTGGCCTGGCTTCTGGGATGCGCTGTACGGACTTTGCTGCGAGAATCGCCCGAGATGAAGCACGACCACTTCTGGCACTATGCCAAGCGCATGCTGCGCCGCCGCCGACTGGCTGCGGGCACGGTGGTCTTCTCGATGCTCTCGGCGGGCGGGCTCGCGACCGGGCTGGTCGCCTCGGGCGAGGTGCTGCGGCTCATCCTCTCCGAGGATCCGAACGCGAATCTCCGCACGCTTCTCGAAGCACAGGTCGCGAAGGGGGGACTCCTCGCCGCGATGGTTCCGTCGGCGCTCATCGAGATGATGCCGACGGATCGCGTCGCGGGGGTGGCGCTCATCCTCGCGGGGCTTTGCTTCATCACCATCCTCGGCGCGATCGCGAACTTCCTGCACCAGTACTGCTCGCTCACGCTCTCGATGGTGTCGATCGCGGAGATCCGGCTCGAGGCGTTCCGCCACGCGCTCCGCCTGCCGCTCGGCGCCGTGCTGCGCCGCGGCCCCACCGAGATCGTCGCGCGCATCACCCGCGACACCGCGGAGCTCGAGCGGGGCTTCACGGCGCTGACATCGAAGGCGCTCGCGCAGGTCACCAAGGGACTCGCTGCCTTCATCGCCGCCATCTGGTTCGACTGGCGGCTCACGATCGCCGCGATCGTGGTGGCACCTGTCCTCGCGTTCGTCCTGAAGAAGTTCGGCAAGCGCATCCGCCGCAGCAGCAAGAACACGCTCGCCGCCTATCAGGAGCTCCTGCGCACCGCGAACGAATCCATGCAGGGGCTGCGCGGCATCAAGACCGCGACCGCCGAGCGATTCGCGCGCCGTCGATTCGCCGCCGCGAACCGTCAGGTCGTGCGCGCGGACCGCCGCGCACGCATCGCCCGCGCGATCTCTGCGCCGCTCGTCGAGACGCTCGCAATCTTCGTCATCGCGGGACTGGCGCTGCTTGCCGCCCACGAGATCATCCAGGGACGCATGCAGTTCGAGAAGTTCGTGCTCACGCTCGGCGCGCTCGCCGTCGCGGGCGGCTCGTTCCGCCCGCTCACGGGCCTTCTGAACGACATCCAGGCCGCGAGCGCGCCCGCCGAGCGCCTGTCCGAGATCATGGGACTCGCCTGCGAGGGGCTGCGCGAGCGCGACCTGCCGGCGTTGCCTCGTCACGCACGCTCCATCGAGTTCGACGCCGTCCGCTTCCGCTACGAGGGCGCCGACCGCGACGCCGTGCGCGGCGTGACGCTCTCGGTGCGACATGGCGAGTTCGTCGCCTTCGTCGGGCCGAATGGCTGCGGAAAGACGACGCTCGCGAGCCTGCTTGCGCGCATCTTCGACCCGACCGAGGGCTGCGTGCGCTTGGACGGAATCGACGTTCGCGCGGCGAGCCTGACCTCGCTGCGGAAGCAGATCGGCGTCGTCCCGCAGGATCCGCTGCTCGTGCGCGGCACGATCCGCGAGAACATCCTCCTCGGTTCGGACCGCGAGCCCGGCATCGATCCCGCGCCTGCGATCGCGCGCGCCCTCGAGCTTGCGCACGCGGCGCAGTTCGTCGCAGCGCTTCCGAAGCAACTCGACAACGAGCTCGGCGAGGGTGGCACCGGACTCTCGGGTGGCCAGCGGCAGCGCCTCGCCATCGCGCGCGCCCTGCTGCGGAATCCCGCCGTCCTCATCCTCGACGAGGCGACCAGCCAGATCGACGCCGAGAGCGAGGCGCAGATCGCCGCCGCCATCGACGAGTTCCGCCGCGGGCGAACGCTGATCGCGATCGCGCATCGCCTCTCCACCGTCCGCAGCGCCGACCGCATCGTGGTCATGGAGGATGGCGCGATCGCCGACATGGGCACGCACGGCGAGCTGCTCTCCCGCTGCGCGCTCTATCAGCGTCTCGTCGCCACGCAACTCGTCGTCTGATCGCGCCGGCAGGGGTCGAAACCGCCTGTGCTACAGTGCGCGCGGAGGTTCCCGTGGGTCTTGCCGACCGTTTCCGCAGCTTCATCGGTGCAGCGCCGCAGACGGAGGTCGACGCGCTGCGGAACGCCGTGCAGGCCGCCGCCGATGCGCGCGCCGCCGCCGATGCGATGCAAGGGCTCCTTGCGGAGATCCGCGGCGGGCACGTGAAGTCGGTGGAGGACCTGCGCGCGGAACTGCTGCGGCTCTCGCAGCGCGTGGAGGCGATGCCCGAGATGCGCGCGCAGCTCGAGACCTTCGTCCACTCGCTCGGACGGACCATGACTGGTGCCGCGGAGCGTCTCGACCAGGTCGACGACCGCATCGAGCGGCTCGAGCAGCAGGCGCGCACGCAGACCGAGATCATCGGGCTCACCCGCGGCGAGTTCGACCGCCAAGGCCGGGTGCTCGCCGGGCTCGAGTCACAGATGAAGTCGCTCGAAGATGCGATCACGCGCGTGGTCGCTGCCGCAGACCGCTCCGCGGAGCTCATGCGCGAGATGGACGGCCGCAGGGGCCGCGCCGCGCGCCCGGACCGCACGCTGCAGATCGCGATCGGCGTGCTGGTCATCCTCCTCGCCCTCGCGCTCCTGCGATGATCGGCGAGGAACTCAGGGCCGAGATCGAGAAGCCTGCCCGCAAGAAGGGCGTGGCGCCCATCCAGCAGATGCTGGCGCTGCTTGCGTCGCTCGCCTTGATCTGGTTTGTGTTCCGAGACGGAGGCGATGCTTCGAAGCCCGCTCCCGACGGCGTGCCCAGCCCTCGCGTCGCCTCGACGAGCCCGGCGATCACCGACTCGCTCGTCGAGCTCGGGCTTGCCGCGCATGTCGTCGGCCGCAGCGGATACTGCACCAGCGTGCCGACGGCCGTCCCTGTGGTCGGCGACCTCCGTGACTTCGACGCCGAGCGCCTGGCGCTTGCGCGTCCGGACGTGCTGTTCGTGCAGCCGCCGATCGCGGGCACGGCGCCCGAACTCCGCGATTTCTGCACGCAGAAGTCGATCCGCCTCGTCGAGCGGCGGCTCGACACGCTCGCCGACATCGCGCTGCTTGCCGACGACATCGAGGCTGTGTTCGGCGCAACGGTGACGCCGAGGCTCGCCGAGCTCCGCGGATTCCTCGGCGAGAAGCCCGCGATCGCAAGCGACGCTCCGCGCGTGCTCGTGGTGGTTTCCGCGGATCCCTTCCTCGCCGTGGGTCGAGGCAACTACCTCGATGAGCTCGTGGCGCACGCGGGTTGGCGGAACGCCGTCGATGCGAGCGGCTGGGTCGAGCTTTCGGTCGAGGCGATCCTGGCGTTGAAGCCGGACCGAATCGTGGCCGTCGGCGAGCACGAGGCAGGAGCGCACGAGATCGAAAGCCTGCTCGCGATCCTGCCATGGCAGGGGGCGCAGCCCGAGACGCGCGTGACCGCAGCGCCCATCCTTCTTTCGCCGAGCCTTGCCGCGGTGACGCGGCGCGACGCACTGATGCAGTTGCTCGGCGCACGCGAAGGAGCATCGCGATGAATCCCCGAGCGGCGGCGCGCGGATTCGTCCTCCTCGCGATCGCGATTGCGGTCGCAGCGTTGCTGCGCGTTGCCATCGGACCAGCTGCGTCGGACGACGGCATGCGTCTTGCCTTCGGCGTTCCTGCTGGCGAGATCCTCGGTCTCCGCGCGCAGTCAGTCCTGTCCGCGGCTCTCCTTGGCGGCGCGCTCGGACTCTCGGGGCTCGCGCTCCAGGTCTTGCTTCGCAATCCGCTCGCGTCGCCATTCGTGCTCGGGGTCTCGAGCGGTGCTGGATTCGGCGTCGCGCTCGTACTCGCCCTTGCGTGGTCGCTCTCGATTCCTGCCGTCGCCTTCGGCGGCGAAGTCGCGGGTGCGATCGTCGGCGCTCTGTCGGCACTTGCCTTGGTGGCGTGGTTCGGGCGCGCGCGCGAGGCGCATGATCCGACCACGCTCGTCCTTGCCGGCGTCATCATCGGCTCGATCTTCAGCGCTGGCACGATGCTGCTCGAGCAGCTGATTCCCTACGGATTGCGCGGCGATCTGCTCGCATGGATGGCGGGGCGGTTGCCCGAGCTGCCCACGCAGGCCGCGCTGTGGACGCTCGCGATCTTCGCTGCAGCGGGGCTCTGCATCATGTGGCTTCACGCCCACGCGCTGGACGTCGCCACGCTTTCGGATGACGAGGCTGTCTCGACCGGCGTGCGCCTTCATAGGCTGCGCGCGACGCTGTTCGTGATCGGTGGGCTCCTCGCAGCGGTCGCAGTCGCCTACGCCGGTCCGATCGGATTCGTCGGTTTGATCGCGCCGCATCTCGCGCGAAAGCTGGTCGGTCCGCGACATGCCGATCTCGTTCCCGCCGCGGCGCTCGCAGGCGCCGCGCTCCTCGTCGGAGCCGATGCGCTCCGCCAGGTGATCGATCTCGGCACGGGACGGCTTCCTGTCGGCGTCGTCACGGCGCTCGCCGGTGGGCCGACCTTCCTGTGGCTCTTGCGGAATGGACGGTGGGCGCGATGACCGCCACCCCGCTCATCCGCGCCGCGGGCGTCGGGCTTCGCTTCGGCGAGATCGTAGCGCTCGCCGACGCGAGCATTGAGATCCGCGAAGGCGAGATCTGGGCGATCGTGGGCGCCAACGGCTGCGGCAAGAGCTCGCTGCTTCGTGTCCTGGCCGCGCTCGAATCGCCCGCCCGCACGCAGGGCACGGTGACCTATGCACGCAAGGAGCCGCTGGCCGCGCAGCGCGCGTTCGTGCCCCAGCGCCCAGAGGTCGGTGCAGCCTTCTCGGCGCGCGACGTCGTGCGGCTCGGGCGATTCGCGGTCGGGCGCGATGACGCAGCCGTTGTTCGCGCGCTTGGCGAAGTGGGGCTCCTGCACAGGGCCGAGATCGCCTTCGCCGCACTTTCAGGCGGCGAGCGCCAGCGCGTGGCCATCGCCCGTGCGTTCGCCCAGGTCGATCGCGGCGGCGTGCTCCTGCTCGACGAGCCCTTCAGCGGAATCGATCCGGCGGAGGTCGCGCGCATCGCTGGTGCGCTCCGTGCGCGCGCGCGCCGAGGGGCGGTCGTCCTCTCCCTTCACGATCCCGGGCTTGCCCGCGCCATCGCGACCCATGCCGCGATCCTCCGCGGTGGGCGCATCACCGAGTCGGGAGCAGCAGAAGTGATCCTGACAACCGCGAACCTGAGCGCGGCGTACGCCCACCCCATGCGGAATCTCGGCGGATGGATCGTGCCTGAGCTCGACGGCGGTCGATAGGATGCGCGCATGTTCAAGGGCCTGACCTGGATCATCGTCATCATCGTGCTGAACGCGGTGGTCGCGGCGCTGGCCAAGAAGGCTCAGGCCAACGCACAGGCGGCGAAGCAGGGGGCTGTGCCTCCTGCGTCCCCTCCGCAACCCGCGCAGCAGCAAGGCGCGACGACGCGATCGAATCGTGTGGTCGCCCGCACGGGCGGGTCGAACCCCAGAGCCGCGCAGGCGACCAAAGCGCCGCGTCCGCCCAAGCCCCCGCAAGGTCGCAGCTACGTCGTTGATTCTGTCGACGACTCCTCGGATGCCATGCAGAGCCGCCGCCGCCTCCTTGAGGAGGTCGCCAAGGTGAAGGCTGCCGAGGCGAAGGTCGCCCAGGCAAGCGGCATCAAGGCAGACCACTCGGCGATGGCCCTTCAGGTCAACCCGAAGATCGCGCGCCTTGGCGCCGCCGAGCTCCGCAAGGCCTTGGCGAGCCCCGCCGACATCCGCAAGGCCCTGATCCTCGGCGAAGTGCTCGGGCGCCCCCGCGGGGCGTAGCCGATCCGACGCATATGTTCCAATCGGGCGAGAAAAGCGTAATTGCGCCCGCAATGTTCCGATCTTCGGGGCTTTGCGCGTGATCGTGCGCGATCCTGCTTGCGGGTCTCCACGGGCACGCTGAAACGTGCTATGGTTCCCGCCCACGCGGCGGTGCCGCGTCCCACCACCATGATTGACATCCGAAAGCTCAAGGAACTCGTCCGCCTGATGGTCGAAAACGACCTGACCGAACTCGACATCCGAGACGAGCAGGAAACCGTCACCGTCAAGCGTCCCGGCGTCCACGTCGCCCCTCAGGTCATCCACGCTCCGATGTCGGCAGGAATGGCTGCGGGCATCCCTGCGCCCGCCGCCGCACCGGTCGCCGCGGCAGCTCCGGCCGCGGCCCCCGCGGCAGCGAAGGAAGCCCTCCCCGCGATCGAGAGCCCCATGGTCGGCACCTTCTACGCCTCGCCAGGGCCCGACAAGGCGCCGTTCGTCTCGGTCGGCGCGAAGGTCAGCGCCGACACCACCGTCTGCCTGATCGAGGCCATGAAGATCTTCAACGAGATCAAGGCCGAGACCTCCGGCACCGTCGAGGAAGTGCTCGTCAAGAGCGGTCAGCCGGTCGAGTTCGGCCAGCCGCTCTTCCGCATCCGT
>JBEGLX010000039.1:0-32883 GCA_041183345.1 Planctomycetota bacterium | reverse complement strand
AGTGCCCGCAGATGGAGGCAACGCCGGAATCTGCGGAACCACGTGCGTGAGGAGTCGATTTTCCGTCTTTCAGATTGACCCCTGAAGCAACCCGTTCCGCAGACTTCGTCTGCGGGCACTCATTGCCTCGCGAGCACCAGAGGGAGCAGCCGCAGCGGCGACCGCATCCGACAGGCGTGTCAGGAGCGCCGTCGCGATTCACTCGCGCGGCGCTTGTCCAGAGGGAGCCGCCGCAGCGGCGACCGCTCAAAGTGCGAGTGCCCGCAGATGGAGGCAACGCCGGAATCTGCGGAACCACGTGCGTGAGGAGTCGATTCTCCGTCTTTCAGATTGACCCCTGAAGCAACCCGTTCCGCAGACTTCGTCTGCGGGCACTCATTGCTTCTGGACTTCGTTTGATGGAGCTGTCTCTTGTCTCTGGACTTCGTTTGATGGAGTGGTTCCCCGGCTGGAGTCCGCTTGCAATGAGTGCCCGCAGATGGAGGCAACGCCGGAATCTGCGGAACCACGTGCGTGAGGAGTCGATTCTCCATCTTTCAGATTGACCCCTGAAGCAACCCGTTCCGCAGACTTCGTCTGCGGGCACTCATTGCTTCTGGACTTCGTTTGATGGAGCTGTCTCTTGCCTCTGGACTTCGTTTGATGGCGTGGTTCCCCGTCTGGAGTCCGCTTGCAATGAGTGCCCGCAGATGGAGGCAACGCCGAAATCTGCGGAACCACGTGCGTGGGGAGTCGATCTCGACCACTACACAAACACCGACGCAATGCGCCTCATCGGCGCTCGTCCAGAGGGAGCGGCCGCAGCCGCGACCGCTCAAACCACCGGCGGCCGCAGCCGCGACCGCTCAAAAGACGCGATTCAGCAGCGGCTTGATCACGAGCAGGATGGCGACCGTCGCCACCGACGCGATCACGGCCTTCCAGCCACCCTCGATCACGCTCGCCACGATGCTCCAGCCTGCCAGCGCGAGGTACAGCAGCGGCGTGAACGGATAGAGCGGCACCCGGAACGGGCGTGGTGCCTCGGGCATCGTCCGCCGCAGGACGATCACCGCAGCGACCGAGAGCGACGAGAAGATGTTGATCAGCACGGTCAGCAGCCCGAAGATGTCGTCGAGGTTGCCGATCGCGAGCGCGGCCGAGCTCGCGACCAGCGTGATCACGAGCCCCCGCACGGGCACGCCGTGCGCGTTGCGCACGCCCGCCCACGCGGGGATCTCGGCTGCATGCGCCATCGACTCGAGGATGCGCGCAGCCGTGATCGTGCCCGAGACGATCGTCGAGAAGAAGAGCAGCGCGATCACGCCCGCAAGCAGCCGGCCCGCTGAGTCGCCGAAGAGATGCGTGGCCGCCACGGCGCCGATGGCCTGCATCGGACCGCCACCGCGTTCGGTCATCGCCAGCGGATCCATCACCCGCAGGTAGACGAGGTTGACGCCCATGTAGAGGATGAACACGATCGCGATGGCGCCGAGGATCCCGACCGGCACGTTGCGCCCGGGGCGCTCGATGTCGCCGGCGATGTCCGCTCCCGTCGACCAGCCGAGGTACGCGAAGCTCACCGAGAGCGTCGCGCTCGCGACGGCGGCGGAGAGGAGCCCTGGCGTCGCGGCCGCTGCGGCTGCTGCGGGCGCCTCGATGCGCGCGTCGAACGGCCACAGAAGGCCCGCCACAACGAACGCTGCGACGAACGCGATCTTCACGATCGAGAGCCCGGTGTTGAAGGCGTAGCCCGCGCGGAGTCCGGGCAACTGGGAGAGGAACGCCAGCACGATCGTCGCAAGCGCGACGCCTGCGAGGCTGAGCGGCTGCGGCGCGAGCTTGTTCACATACTCGGCGAGCATGAGTCCGACCGCCGCGATCGACAGGAAGTAGCCGGACAGGATGGTGACCATCGCCACGAGGTAGCCCGTGGTGCGGCCGAATGCCCGTCGCGCGAACTCGACGCTGCCGCCGGAGCAGGGAATCATCGCCCCGAGTTCGGCGAGCGAGAGCCCGCCTGCGAGGGCGAGCACGCCGCCGATGAGCCATGCGGCAAGCACGTTCTCCTCGGAGCCGACCTTCGCGCCGAACTTGCCGGTGAGCGTGAAGATCCCGCTCCCGACCATGGACGCGACGATGATGCCGATCGCGCCGATCGGACCGACGACGCGGAAGTGGTCTGGCGCGGTCTTGCCCATGCGCCGCGCAGGGTACAAGCCGCCGCGAAGTTTCGTACGCTTCCGCCATGTCCGCAGCGCTTTCCGCAGCAGCCGCCGCGCGTCTGGCGCGGCTCGAGATCGAGCTCCCGTCGTGGGGTTTCGCCGACACGGGCACGCGGTTCGGCAAGTTCCTGCAGGACGCCGCGGCGCTGTCGATCGCGGACAAGCTCGACGACGCCGCGCAGGTGCATCGTCTGACGGGTGCCTGCCCGCAGGTGGCGGTCCATGTGCTCTGGGATGTCTGCTCCGGCGGCGGGGCCGAGCTGGCCGCGCTTGCGCGCGCGCGCGGGCTTCGGATCGGCTCGATCAATCCCAATGTCTTCCAGGATCAGTGCTACAAGCACGGTTCGGTGGCGAACGAGGACTCCTCGGTGCGGCGGCGCGCGATCGCGCATCTGGTCGAGTCAGTCGAACTCGGGCGTGCCTGCGGCTCGTCGGTGCTCACGCTCTGGTTCGCAGACGGCACGAACTACCCAGGTCAGGGCAGCATGGCGCGGCGCAAGCGCTGGTTTGCCGACGCGCTCCGCGAGGTCCACGCGGCGATGCCTCCGTCGATGCGCATGCTCGTCGAGTACAAGCCGTTCGAGCCTGCGTTCTATCACACCGACATCGCCGACTGGGGCATGGCGTACGTGCTCGCGAAGGCTGCGGGCGCGCGCGCGCAGGTGCTCGTCGATACGGGGCACCACCTGCCCGGGCAGAACATCGAGCACATCGTGGCGTTCCTCGCCGACGAAGGCATGCTCGGCGGATTCCACTTCAACGACAGGCACTATGCCGATGACGACCTCACGATGGGGTCGATCGATCCGTACCGCATCTTCCGCATCTTCCTCGCCATCTGCGAGGCCGAGCGCGCGCTCGGGCGCGATCTTCCCGTCGAGTTCATGGTCGACCAGTCGCACAACCTGAAGCCGAAGGTCGAGGCGATGGTCCAGACGGTCGTGACCGCGCAGGAGCTGTTCGCGAAGGCGCTGCTCGTCGATCTCGCCGAGCTCGACGCAGCGCGTGCGCGCAATGACATCGTCGCAGCAGAGGAGTGCCTGAAGCGCGCGTTCGCGACCGACGTGCGCGCGGCGCTGGGCGAGTGGCGGGCGTTGCGCGGGCTGCCCGCCGATCCGCTCGCCGCGCATCGGGCGTCGGGATACGAGGCGAGGGCCGCGGCGGCGCGGCTTCCGCGCAAGAAGGCAAGCGGAGGGAGCTACGCATGAGCGGTGCGCGCAGGCATGTCGCGATCGACCTCGGGGCGTCGGGCGGTCGCGTGATCGAGGTGACGGTGTCCGATGAATCGATCGAGACGCGCGTCCTGCATCGCTTCGCGAACGCGCCCGTCGCGACCTCGCGTGCCGGAGGCCTGAAGCTCTGCTGGCCGTTCGAGCGGCTGTTCGAGGAGATCCTCGAGGGTCTTCGCCGCGCGGCCGATGGCGGCGCCGTCGATTCGATCGGCATCGACTCCTGGGCGGTCGACTACGCGCTGCTCGATGACGACGGCGAGCTCGTGCGCCCGATCGCGGCGTATCGCGACGCGCGCACGCAGGAACCGTTCTCGCGGCTGCGGGTGCAGATCGGCGACGAGCCGATCTACCGCGCGACGGGCATCGCCTTCCAGCCCTTCAACACGCTCTACCAGCTCGCGGCCGACGCGGTCGACCCGATCCGCCCGTTCGAGCGCGCGCAGCGCATGCTCATGCTGCCCGACTACGTCGCCTATCGCCTGTGCGGCGCGATGCTGTGCGAGCGGACGAACGCGAGCTCGACGCAGATGCTCGATGCGCGCACGGGCGAATGGAGCGCGGAGCTCGCGCGCGCAGCGGGCGTGCCCGCGCGCGTGCTGCCTGAGATCGTCGAGGCGGGGACGCGGCTTGGCGAGATCACCGCGGAGATCGCGGACGAGACGGGTCTCGATCCATCCACGCCGGTGATCGCGACGGCGACGCACGACACCGCCTCTGCTGTGGTCGCGGCGCCGATCGACCCTGCGCACGACATCTATGTCTCGAGCGGCACATGGTCGCTCGTCGGCGCCGAGCTGCGCGCGGCGGTGACCAGCGATGCCGCGCGGCGCGCGAACGTCACCAACGAGCACGGCGCCTTCGGAAGCGTGCGCTTCCTGCGGAATGTCGCGGGCCTGTGGCTCGTGCAGCAGCTCGAGGCGGCCTTCGAGGCGGAGGGGCGCACGCGCACGTGGGCCGAGCTCGCCGAGCTTGCTGCTGCGGCAGAGCCGCTGAAGAGCGTGGTCAATCCAGACGATCCCGCGCTGTTCGAGCCTGGTGACATGCCCGCGCGCATAAGCGCGGCCTGCTCGGCGCGCGGCGAGCCCGCGCCTGCCGATGACGGCGCGCTCATCCGCTGCGCGCTGGACTCGATCGCGCTCGCGACCGCGCACGCGGCCCGCGAAGTCGCGGCGATCTCGGATCTCGCCGCCCGTCGCATCGTCGTCGTCGGCGGCGGCGCCGCGAACGAGCTGCTCGACCAGCTCATCGCCGACGCCTCCGGCCTGCCCGTCGAGACGGGTCCGACCGAGTGCACCGCGATCGGCAACGCGCTCGTCCAGTACGCGGCGCTCGAGGAGCTCGCGAACGCGGAGCCGCTGCGGAGGATCGTCCGAAAGTCGTTCCCTTGCCGCCGATTCGAGCCCGATTCGGCGGCGCATGCGCGCATGCAGGCGGCGATGGCGCGCGCGAGGCGGTAGGCTGTCGGTTCCCAACGGAACCACCATGACCACCGCGACCCAACGCAACAACCTGGGCCAGAACCCGAACTTCGTCCGCCGCACCTGGAACGACGCCGACGCCGCCAAGCTCGACCCCGTCGGGCTCCTCGTCTACCGCTCGAACCGGCTCGGCGACGACCAGCGGGTCACGAACACGGGCGGCGGCAACACCTCGAGCAAGATCGTCGAGAAGGACGCGCTCACGGGCAAGTCCGAGCACGTGCTCTGGGTCAAGGGCTCGGGCGGCGACCTGCGGACGGCGGGGCGCGAGTTCTTCTCGTCGCTGTCGCTCGACAAGCTCGAGCAGCTGAAGTCGGTGTACGCGTCGCGCACGCCCAAGGGCATCAAGACGCAGGCCGAGGACGACATGGTCGACCTCTACCGGCACTGCACGTGGAACCTCAACCCGCGCGCGACCTCGATCGACACGCCGCTGCACGCGTTCGTGCCGCGCGCGCATGTCGACCACACCCATCCGAACGCGCTGATCGCCATCGCTGCATCGATGCGCGGGCCCGAGGCCATGCGCGAGGTCTTCGGCACCGAGCTCGAGTGGCTGCCGTGGATGCGCCCGGGCTTCGAGCTCGGACTCGCGCTCGAGAAGCTGTGCAAGGAGCATCCGAACGCGGTCGGCGCGATCATGGGGCAGCACGGCCTCATCAACTGGGCCGACGATCCGCGCGAGTGCTACGACCTCACGCTCTCGCTGATCTCGCGCGCGGCGGAGTATCTCGCTGCGCACGACCGCGGCGCCCAGACCTTCGGCGGGCAGAAGGTCGCGCATGCGTCCGATGATGCGCGGCGTGCGCTGCTCGTGAAGTTCCTGCCCTTCCTGCGCGGCAAGGTCTCGACGCGCCGCCGCATGATCGGAACCGTGCAGCATGACGCCGCCACGCTCGAGTTCGTCTCGAGCCACGACGCCGCGCGCCTCGCCGAGCTCGGCACCTCGTGCCCCGACCACTTCCTGCGCACGAAGATCAAGCCGCTCTTCATCGACTTCGACCCTGCGAAGGGCTCGTTCGCGGAGCTCTGCGAGAAGACCGAGGCGGGGCTCGCCCAGTATGTGAAGGACTACGCGGCGTACTACGACGCCTGCAAGCACCCCGACAGCCCCGCGATGCGCGCCCCCGAGCCGACGGTGATCCTGATCCCGGGCATCGGCATGATCGCGTGGGGCTCGTCGAAGTCCGAGTCGCGCACGACGGCGGAGTTCTACCGCTGCGCCGTCGAGGTGATGAAGGGCGCCGAGAGCATCGGCGGCTACCGCGCGCTGCCGCGGCAGGAGGCGTTCGACATCGAGTACTGGCGCCTCGAGGAGGCGAAGCTGCAGCGCATGCCGAAGCCGAAGCCGCTCGCAGGGCATGTGACGGTGATCGTGGGCGCAGGAAGCGGCATCGGCCGCGTGACGGCGTCGAGCTTCACCGCCGATGATGCGTGCGTGGCGTGCGTCGACCTCGACGCAAAGGCCGCCGAAAGCGCGGCGAAGGAGCTCGAGAAGTCGGTCGGCACCGGTATCGGCGTCGCCGGCAGCGGGATCTCCGCGTGCGGGCCCGCGATCGCGCTTTCGTGCGACGCGACCGATCGAAGCGCCGTGCGCCGCATGCTCGAGGATGTCACGCTCGCCTACGGCGGCATCGACGAGCTCGTGGTGACGGCGGGGCTCTTCCCGACGCCTGGCGCCGACGGCAGGACGGGCGACGGCGACTTCATGCGCGCGATGCAGGTGAATGTGCTCGCGCCCGCCGTGCTCGTCGAGGAGGCGGCTGCGATCATGGCGGCGCAGAAGCTGCCGTGCTCGGCGGTCGTCACGACCAGCGTGAATGCCGTCGTCGCCAAGAAGGGCTCGAGCGCGTACGACGCCTCGAAGGCGGCTGCGAACCACTTGGTGCGTTCGCTCGCCGTGACCTTCGCGCCGTTTGTCCGCGTGAACGCCGTCGCGCCCGCGACCGTGATCGAGGGCAGCACGATGTTCCCGCGCGCGCGCGTGATCGCGAGCCTCAGGAAGTACGCGATTCCATTCGAGGAAACGATGAGCGACGCCGAGCTCATCGCCTGCCTCGGGCGGTTCTACGCCGACCGCACGCTGCTCAAGTTGGTCATCTCGCCGCGCGACCAGGCTGCCGCGATCCGCTTCATGGCGGGTCCTGAGAGCTCGCGCACGACGGGCCAAGTGCTGCATGTCGACGGCGGCCTCGCCGACGCGTTTGTCCGCTGACGAAGGAGGATGCGATGCAACGAGTCTGCTTCACGCTGCGGGTCAAGCCCGACCGCCTGGCCGAGTACCGCGAGAGCCACAAGGCGGTCTGGCCCGAGATGCTCGCCGCGCTTTCGCGCCACGGCTGGACGAACTACTCGATCTTCCTGCGCGAGGACGGCCTCCTGATCGGCTACCTCGAGACGCCCGACTTCAAGAAGGCGGTCGCGGGCATGCAGAGCGAGGAAGTCAACGCGCGCTGGCAGAAGGGCATGGTGCAGTACTTCGAGGAGTTGCCCGGCGGCCGCGCCGATACCTCGATCGTGCCGCTTGAGCAGGTCTTCTTCCTCGCGTGAGCGCGTTGTTTGAAGCGCTCGCGACTCGCTTCGCTTTCGCTCGCTCTGGCGATGCGAGCACCAGAGGGAGCGGCCGCAGCCGCGACCGCTGAGGTTCGTCGCGCTCGCGACTCGCTTCGCTTTCGCTCGCTCTGGCGATATGAGCACCAGATCACGCCAGCTCCCCTCAGCTCATCCGCACCGACGGCTCGAGCGCGCGGACCTGGTCGACCATCGAAGTGAGGTCCTGGAGGCGCCCGTCGCCGACGTCGTAGATCCAGCCATGGACTCGGACGGAGTGGTCGGAAGCCAGGAGAATCGGCGACTCGCGCACGTGGACGACCTGCACCGCGACATTCAGCTCGCAGAGCCGACGGCTCTGCTCGTCGGCGGTCGCGCGGCGCTCGATGTCGTCCTTGTAGAACTTGGCGATGTCGCGGACGTTGCGGATCCAGTGGTCGACCACGCGTCCGGCGCTCGGCTGGAGCGCCGCGTTCACGCCTCCGCAGTTGTAGTGCCCGCAGACGATGATGTCGTCGACGCGCAGGACGTTCACCGCGAAGTCGAGGACGGAAAGGCAGTTGAGGTCGCTGTGCACCACGAGGTTCGCGACGTTGCGGTGGACGAACACTTCGCCCGGCGGCAAGCCGATGATCTCGTTTGCGGGCACGCGGCTGTCCGCGCAGCCGATCCACAGGTAGCGCGGCTTCTGCTGCGCCTTGAGCGACTGGAAGAAGCCCGGGCGCTCGCGCTCCATGCGCTCAGCCCAGCGGCGGTTGTTGTCGAGCAGCCGCGAGAGGTCGGACATGCGGGGCAGTCTACACGCCGCCCCCCGCGAGCGCGGGCATGGGCACGTCGAGCGCGTCGGCGACCGCGCGCACGATGAGGTGCTCGTCGACCGAGACGCGACCGTCGTGCGAGGCGGCGGTGGCGCAGGCCGCAATGAACTGCTCGCGATCGGCGAAGGTCATCGCCGCGAGCGCCTTGGTGGCGCCGTTGAGCTGGTCGAGCGTGCGCTCGGAGCTGTCGGGCAGGGGGCGCTCTGCGAATCCGAGCACGCGAAGCGCATCGCGGAACGCGCGCTCGGCGGTGGCCTGGTCGTGCGTGGCGCTGGCGATGATGCCGACGACGATCCGCGCGGACTGCGCGTTGGTGCCGAGGCGACCGCGCGCGGGCGCGGCACCGCGGTGGAAGCGGCGCTCGACGTGCCGTTCGAGGCTCTTTGCCAGCGCCCACTCGCGGAGATCGACCTGTCCATCAGATCGCATCGCCGCCGCGAGGGTCTCGCGGAAGCGGAGGTAGTTGACCTGGCCGAGATGCGCGAGGGCAGGTGCGCAGAGGTCGGCGAGCGCAAGCTGCGCATCGGCGCGCTGCTTCGCGACGTCGACGGCGATGGCGGCATAGGTCTTGTAGGCAGCCTGGTCTGCCTTGGCAACGAGTGCATCGCACGCCTCGTGCCCCGCGGTTCGCCTTGCGATCGCGTAGCAGATCGCGCGCGCGCCTTCGGGCGTCCGCGCAGCTTCCTCAAGCGAATCGGGCAGCGCGTCCTTGAACGCGTGCGCGCGCGCGATCGAGTCGGGTGCGAGCGTGCCCGCGGATGCCGTCTCACCAGCCGCCGCGAATCCGATCGCGCCTGCGGCCGATGCGCCGGACGCCGCAGCGCTGCTGCTGCGCGGCGCACGCGTCGTCTCGCTCGCGCCGACCTTGGTCGCGCCCATCGCCACGATGCGTGTGATGCGCTCGTCGATCGGCGGGTGGGTGGCGAAGAGCGTGTTGAGCGACGTGCAGAAGAAGAAGTGATTGAGCTCGCTCGCGTTCGGATGCTCGATGCGCGCCGAGTAGTGGTCGCGGATCTTGGCGAGCGCGCCGGCGATGCCATCGGGATTGCGCGTGTACTGGACCGCCGCAGCGTCGGCGAGGAACTCGCGCTGGCGGCTGATCGCGGCCTGGATGAGCCGCCCGAACAGCATGCCGAGCGAGCCGATGCCCCAGACGAGGAGGCCGAAGATGATTATCGCAAGCCCGACCGCCGCGCCGTTGTTCTTCCGGCCGCCGCCCGAGCGCGCGATGCTTGGCCCGATGAAGCGGAACATGATGTAGCCGAGCACGCCGACTGCCATGATGCCGGCGATGACGGCGGTGGTGCGCGCGTTGATGCGCGTGTCGCCGTGGAAGATGTGGCTGTACTCATGGGCGATCACGCCCTGCAGCTCGTCGCGCGAGAGGAGCTCCATGCAGCCGCGCGTGACGCCGATGACCGAGCGCGACGGGTCGGGGCCAGCGGCGAACGCGTTCACCGACTTGTCGTCCATCACGTAGACGGGCGGCACGGGCACGCCCGACGCGATCGACATCTCCTCGACGAGGTTCAGGAGCTGCCGCTCCTTCGGGTCGCGCGTGGCGGGATCGATCGGGCGGCCGCCGAGCATCTCGGCGATGGCGGTGCCGCCGGCGGAGAGCTGCGAGAGCTTGAACAGCGTGACGATGCCGACGATCGCGCCGACGACCACGAAGACGCCGAGCGCAACCTTCCAGTTGCCGAGTGCGCCCGCCCAGTTCGGCTCTCCGCCGTTGCCCTTCGCGCCCATCAGCGCGATCGGCACCGCAAGCGCAAGCCAGAGCGACACCATCGTGGCGATGACGCCGAAGATGAAGAGTGCGACGAGTCGCCCCGTCTGCTTGCGCGCGTTGTCCTGGCTTGTGAAGAAGTCGGTGGACATCGTTGCTCCCCGTGTTCGCTCAGAACTTCACGGCGACCGTCTCGCGCTCGCCTGCGGCCGCCTCGAACATGCCCATCTGGCCGATGCCGAACCAGCCCGCCACGATGCTCGCGGGGAATACCACGATCGACTCGTTCAGGCGCATGACGGCGTCGTTGTAGGCCTGGCGCGCGAAGGCGATGCGGTTCTCGGTGCTCGCGAGCTCCTCCTGGAGCTGGAGCGCGTTCTGATTCGCCTTCAGCTCGGGGTAGCGCTCGACGAGGCCGATGAGCCGGTTGAGCGCGCCATCGAGCGCGCCCGACGCATTCGCGAGCGCGCCCATCGATGCGATGCCCATGGCGCCGCCATGCACGGCGCCGAGCGCGCCCGCTGCCTGTGCCCGCGCTGCGATGACCGCCTCAAGCGTGCCGCGCTCGTGCGCCATGTAGCCCTTCACCGCCTCGACGAGGTTCGGGATCAGGTCGAAGCGCCGCTTGAGCTGCACGTCGATTTGGCTGAACGCATTCTGTGCGCGCACCTGCGCGCGCTTGAGCCCGTTGTAGACGGCGATCACCCAGAGAAGCGGCACGATCAGCAGCAGAAAAGCGACGACCGCCACGCTCAGAAGGAGCGGGGAGACAGCGAGGATGGCCTGGGGTCCGATCATGGGCGGGATTGTAGTCCAGCCCTGTTCGGAACCGCGCCTGCGCGGTTTCTGGGTTCACGCCTCGCCGAGCGGCTGCCACTTACCAAGCAGCGCGCGGCTGCGGGCGCGGCGGACCTGCGTGCGCGCGAGGAGGTCCTCGACGAACCGCACGGTCTCGACCATGAAAGGCCCAATCCCGAGCATGATCGCGTCGGCGCGCGCCGCGTCGGCTGCGTCGGTGACTTCACCGCGGGTCGGGAAGCCGTGCTCGGTCATCGACTCAAGCACCTGCGTCGCCCAGATGACGGGCACATGCGCGGCCTCGCAGAGCGCCAGGATCTCGTCCTGCGCCTCGGGGAGATGCTCGAAGCCGATCTCGACGCCGAGATCGCCGCGGGCGAGCATGACGCCGCAGGGCGGGGTATTCATCAGCGCGAGCAGGATCTCAGGCAGCGCGCGGCAGGCCTGCGGCGTCTCGATCTTCGCGACGATGCCGATCGTGCGCTGCGTGCGCTCTGCGATCGCGTGCTGGAGGTCGGCGATGTCGGACGCGCTGCGCACGAAGCTCATCGCCACGATGTCGACGTGCTCGGTGACGAAGTCGAGCGTCACGAGGTCTTCGTCGGTCAGCGCACGAATCGGCATGTCGGTGTCGGGCACGTTGACGCCCTTGCGGTCCTTGAGCGGCCACGCGCCTGTCCGCACGGCCTCGACCTCGACGGTCGCCTCGCCGGCGGCGCGGTCGATCGCGACGCACACCGCGCGGATGTTGCCGTCGTCGAAGAGGACGCGATGCCCAGGCTGCAGATGCTCGACGACCTCGCGCGGGCGCACGGCCACGCGCTTGGTCGCGAGTTCAGTCACGTTGCTCGCTGCGTGCAGCGTCAGGCGGTCGCCGGCCACGAGCGGGATCGGTCCCTCCGCGCATACCCCCGTGCGGACCTTCGGGCCCGCAAGATCGATGCAGACGGGCACGCGGCGGCCTGCGGCGGCGGCGGCCGTACGCAGCGCGTCGATCGACGCCTGCCACTGCGCCGCGTCGCCGTGCGAGGCATTGATGCGCGCGACATCCATGCCCGCATCGATCAGCGAGCGCATGAAGTCGACCTTGCCTGCCGCCCACGGCGGAAGCGTGACGACGATGCGGGTCATGTGCGGCATCGGCGTCTCGAGGAGCTCGGTCGCGTGGCGGGCGAGGAGCTGCGCGCCATCGTCGATCGACATGCGTGCGCGCGGCTCGTCGGCCGCGACGCCGCACATCGCGGCGAGCGCGCGGTCGACGGCGTCGAGCGTGGGCATCACGTGCGCCTCGCGGCGCGAGAGCGATGAAAGCCCGTTGCGGATGAGCGCCGCCTGCAAGCGCGAGTGATCGCGCGCGCGGAGCGCGAGATAGTGGGCGAGATTCCCGGCGCTCCGCCGCCATGCGACCGGCAGCGCGTCGATCGCAGGCTGGATCGACTGTTCGCGCACGGTCGCCTGCAGGCGCAGGCTTCGGACTTCCTCAAGCAGTTCGCGCGGCGTGCTCATGATGCCCTCGGATCAGCCCTTGAAATCAACCTTCGAACGGCAGCATCCCGAGCTCGACATCCGGCAGCCGCTTCTGGAAGTTGCGGATCGACCACTCGTCGCTGAAGAAGATGACCTTGCGGCCCGAGGCATCGATGCCGTGCGTCGCGTCGGACAGGAGCTCGGGCAGGTAGTCCTCGGCCGCGCCCGGCTTGCGCCACCAGCGCACATGCTGCCAGCGCGCCTTCTCGAGGCGAGATTCCGCGCCGTACTCGGCCTTCAGCCGGTACTGCACGACCTCGAACTGCAGCGGACCGACGGCGGCGAGGATCGGCGTCTTCACCTGACCCGTGCCGATCTCCATCTGCTGCACGACGCCCTCCTTCAGGAGCTGGTCGACGCCGAGCCGGTACTTCTTCGAGTTGCCCGGCTGCGGATTGGTGAGATACGCGAAGACCTCGGGCGTGAACTGCGGGATCTCGTTGAACTTGATCGAGCGGTCCTCGGCAAGCGTGTCGCCGATCTGCAGGATGTCGTGGCCGATGATGCCGATCACATCGCCGGCCTCGCCTTCCTCGACGGTCTCGCGCTCCTGCCCGAACAGCTTCTGTGCGCTCGACAGGCGGATCTTCTTGCCGCTCTGGACGTGCACGACGCTCATCTCGCGCTCGAACCTGCCGCTGACGACGCGGATGAACGCGATGCGGTCGCGGTGCTTCGGGTCCATGTTCGCCTGGATCTTGAAGACGAATCCGCTGAAGCCGGGGTCCTTCGGCTCGATGATGCGGTCGCCCGACGCGCGCGGGCCGGGATCTGCCGAATGCTCGAGGAAGCCGTCGAGCAGCAGCTGCACGCCGAAGTTGTTGGCGGCGCTGCCGAAGTAGACGGGCGTGATCTCGCCGGCGAGCACGCGCGCGCGGTCGAACTCGGCGCCCGCGCCCTCGAGCATCTCGAGCTCCTCGCGGCCGCGCGTGTAGATGTCGCCGTCGATGCGCGTCGTGATCGCGGGGTCGTCGAGTCCGAGGACCTGCACGGGCGCCTCGCGCATGCCGCCCTTCGTGCGCTCGAAGAGATGGAGCCGCTTCTCGAGCCGGTCGTAGACGCCGCGGAACTCCGGGCCGTTGCCGAACGGCCAGTTCACGGGAAACGCGCCGATCCCGAGCACGCTCTCGAGCTCATCGAGCAGGGCGATCGGGTCCTTCGTCGGACGGTCGCACTTGTTCATGAAGGTGAAGATGGGCACCCCGCGGCGGCGGCAGACCTCGAACAGCTTGCGCGTCTGCGGCTCGATGCCCTTGCCCGCGTCGATGACCATGATCGCCGCGTCGACCGCGGTCAGCACGCGGTAGGTGTCCTCGCTGAAGTCCTTGTGGCCGGGCGTGTCGAGCAGGTTGACGCGGAAGCCGTTGTAGTCGAACTGCAGCACCGTCGACGAGATCGAGATGCCGCGCTGCTTCTCGAGCTCCATCCAGTCCGACGCCGTCGCCCGCTGGTCCTTGCGCGCCGTCACCGATCCCGCGAGCGCAACAGCGCCGCCGTAGAGCAGGAACTTCTCCGTGAGGGTCGTCTTGCCTGCGTCGGGGTGCGAGATGATCGCGAAGGTGCGGCGGGGAAGGTGGGTGGGCATGCGGATTCGGGGAAGGACGGGAGATTGTCGCAGATTTTTCCCTCTGGCGACGCCGCTATCCTCCCGCCGTGCTGCTTCCGCATCTCAACGATTTCCGTGATCGCATCGCCGCGCGCGACGCCGACTGGCGTGCCGGCGCGGTCGTCTACCAGGTCTTCGTCGACCGCTTCGCGCCCGCCGAGAACTTCCACGCGAAGACGAGCCTCTACCCCGCGCCGAAGAAGATGCGGCATTGGCACGAGACGCCGACGAAGGGGCACTTCGTCGAGGGCGCAGGCGTGTGGAGCCATGAGATCGACTTCTGGGGCGGCGACCTGCAGAGCCTGCGCTCGAAGCTCGGGCACCTCGAGGCGATCCGTGCGGACGTGCTCTATCTGAACCCGATCCACCTCGCCTACACGAACCACAAGTACGACAGCGCCGATTACCTCGAGATCAGCCCCGAGTACGGGACGCGCGCGGACCTGCGGATGCTCGTGGGCGATGCGCACGCGCGCGGCCTCAAGGTCGTGCTCGACGGCGTGTTCAACCACGTCGGCAAGCGGCATCGCTTCTTCGAGGAGGCGATGCGCGATGCGCATAGCCCGTACCGCTCGTGGTTCTTCATCGGCAGCGAGTATCCGAATGGATACAGAGGCTGGGCGGATGTCGCGAACCTGCCCGACCTGCATGTCGAGCGCGACGAGGTCCGAGACCACCTTTGGCGCGCGCACGGGAGCGCCGTGCGGTCCTACCTGCGCGACGGCGTCGACGGCTGGCGGCTCGATGTGGCGAGCGACTTGGGCCCTCATTTCCTGCGCGAGCTCACCGAGGCCGCGCACGAGGAGAAGCAGGGCTCGCTCGTGGTCGGCGAGATCTGGAACGCGCCCGCGGGCTGGGACCGCGCGCTCGACGGCATCCTCAACATGAACCTGCGCATGACTGTCCTCGACTATTGCTCGGGGCGCGTCGACGCGCATGTGACCTCGCACCGCCTGAAGGACATGGTCGACGACGCGGGCATCGAGTTCATCCTGCGCTGCTGGAGCACGCTCGAGAACCACGACACGCCGCGGCTTGCCCGGCTCGTGCCCGACTTCGCTGCGCGCCGCATCGCGCACACGCTTCAGGCCGCGCTGCCAGGCGCGCCGAACCTCTACTACGGGCAGGAAGTCGGCGCCGATGGAGACGCGGACCCCGAGAACCGCGCGCCGATGCGCTGGGATCTCGTGCGCGACGACCACGAGGAGTGGTCGTACATGCGGCGGCTCTATTCGACGCGGCGCTCGCTGCGCGCGCTGTCGAAGGGCGATGTGCTCTTCCTGAGCTCGCGCAGGCTGCTCGCCTTCCTGCGCACGACCGACCGCACGCTCGAGACCGTGCTCGTGGTGGCCAACATGGAGGACGCGGAGGTCACCGAGACGCTGTCGGTGCGCGACGGGCGCATCATGGCGGGCACGGATTTCCGCGACGCGCTCGACTACGACCGTCACGACGCCATGCAGGTGAACGTGCAGATGGGCTTCACGACCGTCAAGATGCCACCGAAGTCCGTGCGCATCCTCAAGGTCGTGCCGCCGCGGCCCGGGCAGCATTCGCCGTATAAGCGGATGGCGTGACAGGCGCTTCGCGCCTGAGAGAGTGGAGAGGAGAGAGCGGAAAGTAGAGCCAGGCCGCGCTTCGCGCGCCGAGTCGGAAGATTGATTTCTCCGAGTCCTGTGCCATGGCGACGCCCCATTCGGCGAGCGCCTGCGCCATACTGCGCGTCCCATGCCGTCGTCCCCCACGACCACGCTCGAACTGACCGTCCGCACCGATGGCGTCGCATCCGCCGTCACGCGCGAACTCGCGCGCACGCAGGGGCTGCTGCGCCTCGCACCGTGCTGGGTGCCGCGGTCGTTCCTGCAGCCTGGGCTGCGCATCAAGCTGCATCCCGCCGACACGTACGCCTATGGGCTCCACCGCGGCGGCATCGATGAGCGCTGGTTCAGCTCGACCACGGAGGCGGCAAACGACAACCGCACGCCAGACGAAGGCCTCTCGTACTGCGTCGTGGGCGGCGAGCGCTTCACGCTGCGCCAGGCCGTCAGCGAGTGCGGCGCAGCGCTGATCGGCGAGCGCCTCTGGACGAAGTACCGGAAGTGGCCTGTCTACGCGAAGTTCTTCGACAACATGGGGCCGATCCCGCACCACATGCACCAGGACGACGCGCAGGCAGCGCTTGTCGGCCAGGAAGGAAAGCCCGAGGCGTACTACTTCCCGCCGCAGCACAATCCGGTCGGCAACAACTTCCCGCACACCTTCATGGGCCTCGTGCCGGGCACGACGAAGAAGGACGTGCGCCGCTGCCTTGAGAACTGGAACGCGGGCGACAACGGCATCCTCGATATCTCGCAGGCGTACCGGCTGAAGGTCGGCACGGGCTGGCTGATGGAGCCGCGCGTGCTACACGCGCCGGGTTCGCTGTGCACCTACGAGCCGCAATGGGGCAGCGATGTCTTCGCGATGTACCAGTCGCTCGTCGAGGGCCGCATGGTGCCGTGGGAGCTCCTCGTGAAGGACATGCCCAAGGACAAGCACCGCGACCTCGACTTCATCGTCGACCAGCTCGACTGGGAGAAGAACGTCGACCCGAACTTCAAGGCAAACCGCTACCTCGAGCCCGTCACCGCCGCGCAGGGCGCGGGCTGGCACGACCGCTGGATCATCTACGGCAAGATGAACGGCTTCGAGTACTTCAGCGCGAAGGAGCTGACCGTTGAGCCAGGTGCGTCGTGCACCGTCGCCGACAACGGCGCGTACGGCCTGACCTGCGTGCAGGGAGTGGGCACGATCAACGGCGAGCCGCTGTCGAGCCCGCGGCTGATCCGCTTCCGCGAGCTGACGAACGACGAGTACTTCTGCACGGAGGCGGGCGCGAAGCGCGGCGTGATGTTCACGAACACCTCGACCACCGAGCCGCTCGTCTGCCTGCGCTACTTCGGACCGGAAACCGGTGCCAGGCACGTGCCTGGCACGTGACAGGCACCCGCAAACTCCTGTAGCGCATGGCGTTACAGGTACCAGTCACTTGCCAGGCACGTGCCTGGCACCGATGGAGAACACGATGAAGCTTCACAACGCCATGTGGCCCGGACTCGTCGGCAAGGAGCCCGGCACCGACCATCCGCCCATCTCGCTCGACCGCATGCTCGAGCTCACCGCCAACGCAAAGGTCGACGGCCAGAAGTTCGACGGCGTCGACCTCTTCCTCTTCCACCCGCACACCGACCCCGACGCGAGCGAGTCGGACATCCGCAAGATGGCCGACAAGATCGCCGCGAAGAACCTCGCGGTCGGCTCGCTCGTCGCGCCCGTGTGGCCCGGCACCGTCGGCGACAGCGCGATGGGCTCGGTCGAGCAGCGCGGCAAGTTCATCGACGCCGTCCGCAAGGCCTGCCGCATCGCGCGCATCCTGAACGAGCATGGCGTTCGCAAGTACGGCGTCATCCGCATCGATAGCGCGACGGGCACCAAGGCCGCCGCGAAGAACGAGAAGAAGGCGATCAAGCAGATCGCGTCGACCTTCCGCGAGGCGGGCATGGTCGCCGCGGGCCATGGCGAGCGCCTCGCCGCCGAGGGCGAGGTCTGCTGGGCGGGCATGCACTCGTGGAAGGCGATGGTCTCCGTGCTCGAGGCGGTCGACATGCCGGGCACCGTCGGCTTCCAGGCCGACCTCGCGCACACTTACCTGTACATGCTCGGCGTCAACTCGCCGAAGACCGCGCTGCTGAAGAAGAAGCACACCGCCAAGGAGTTCGACAAGGCCTACGGCAAGCTCACCGATGCGCTGCGTCCGTGGACGATCGACTTCCATGTCGCGCAGAACGACGGCACCGTGCACGGAACCGGCTCGCATGACAAGACGGGCCGCCACTGCCCGGCCGACGACCCGAACGGCAAGCTTGACATCGCCGCCTGCTCGAAGCGCTGGCTCGAGGGCGCCGCGGGACGCGGCATCAAGCACATCTGCTGGGACGGCTGCATGTTCCCGAACGCCGTGCTCGAGAAGCAGGAGACATGGAACACCGTGCTGCGCGCAATGATCTCGGTGAGGAACGCGATCGCCTGAACGGCGGAGGACACGAAAGCCATGGCAAAGAAGACCACGAAGAACCCGCCGAAACCCGCACCTGCCGCGATCTCGACCACCTCGCCGGGCACGTCGAAGCGCGAACTCCGCATTGGCCTCGTCGGCTACGGCTTCATGGGCCGCGCCCACGCGAACGCGATCCGCCAGCAGCCGCACTTCTTCAAGGACTGCACGCGCACGCCCGTGCTCCAGGCCGTCTGCGGCCGCGACGAGGCGAAGGTCCGCGAGTTCGCGGCGACCTGGGACGCGCGCTCGATCGAGACCGACTGGAAGAAGCTCGTCGCCCGCGACGACATCGACGCCGTCGACATCTGCACGCCGAACGACTCGCACATGGAGATCGCGCTCGCGTGCATCAAGCACGGCAAGATGATCCTCTGCGAGAAGCCGCTCGCGCTCGACGGCAAGCAGGGCGAGAAGATGGTCGCCGCCGTCGAGAAGTCGAAGTTGCCGAACCTCGTCTGGTACAACTACCGCTTCCTTCCCGCGGTCACGCTCGCGAAGAACATCGTCGACGCGGGCGAGCTCGGCCAGATCTTCCACTACCGCGCGAACTTCCTGCAGGACTGGACGATCTCCGCCGACCTCCCGCAGGGCGGCACCGGCCTCTGGCGCCTCGACGCGTCCGTCGCGGGCTCGGGCGTCACGGGAGACCTCCTCGCCCACTGCATCGACACGGCCCGCTGGATCAATGGCGAGATCGTGTCGGTCAGCGCGATGACCGAGACCTTCATCAAGGAACGCATGCACAACCTCACGGGCAAGAAGCAGGCCGTGAAGATCGACGATGCCTGCGCGTTCCTCGCCCGCTTCGAGAACGGCTCGATGGCCGTCTTCGAGTCGACCCGCTACGCGCGCGGCCACAAGGCGCTCTACACCTTCGAGATCAACGGCGCGAACAAGTCGCTCGCGTGGGATCTCCACGACCTCAACCGCCTGTCGTACTTCGACCACGGCGTGCCCGGCGACCGCCGCGGCTGGTCGAGCATCCACTGCACCGACGGCGACCATCCCTACGCGGGCAAGTGGTGGGTGCCGGGGCTTTGCCTCGGCTACGAGCACTCGTTCGTGCACGAGCTCCACGAGTTCCTGTGGAGCCTCGACAACCCGAAGGCGGCGAAGCGCTACCCCGACTTCCGTCACGCGCTCGGCACGCAGTACGTCTGCGACGCGGTGCTCGCCGCCGCTCGCTCGCAGCGGACGGTCAAGGTCAAGCGCGCGTAGCCATCCCGCGGGACGCATCCCCGAACAGCGCGATCAACGCGCGGAACAAGCGGCTTCGGTCGACTTGCTCCGCGCGTTGTCTATCGTCGTCGCATGCACCAGACTGAATTCACCGTCACGACCATCCGCCGCACCGCGAGCTACGTCGCGCTTGCCGCCGCCATCGCCATGATCGGTCTCGCCGCGTCGTGCAGCACCGCTCCCGAGAAGCCGCGGGAACGGCGCGCGCTCACGATCGACACCGCGGCGTTCATCACCCGCGCGAAGGAGACCGATCGCTCGCTGCGCAAGTTCTTCGATGACTGCGCCGGCTACGCCGCGATCCCCGAGATCGGGAAGGGCGGCCTCGTCGTCGGCGCCGCGTACGGCAAGGGGCAGCTCTTCGACCGCCAGGGTCGCCTCATCGGCTACTGCGACGTCACCCAGGGCACCATCGGCGCGCAGATCGGCGGCCAGACCTTCGGCGAGCTCATCTTCTTCGAGACCGACCGGGCGCTGAGCAACTTCAAGAGCGGCAAGTTCGAGCTGGCGGCGCAGGCGTCGGCGGTCGCCCTCGCCGAGGGCGCCGGCGCCGCGGCGAACTACCGCGACAACGTCGCCATCTTCGTGCTCAACCCGAAGGGCCTCATGCTCGAGGCATCGATCGGCGGCCAGCAGTTCGGCTTCCAGACGCTCGTCGACGCGGAGTCGATCAACGACTGAGCGCGCAACGGATCAACTCTCCCTCCCCCAAACCACCGCGCCCCAGCCAATTGGCTGGGGCGCGGTGTCACTGAGGTTGGAGATTCGTCAGCGGCGCCTGCGCGCGGCGACCCCTGCGAGCGCGAGCAGCGCGAGCGCGCCCGGCGCGGGGACCAGCGTGAAGGTGCCTTGGCTCTCGGAGACTGGCGAGCCGAAGGTCGTGTTGTGCGAGATGTTCAGCGAGATCACCTTCGCGGAGTGCCCGGTTTCGAGCACGAATTGCCCGATCAGCACGCGCCCGTTCGCGTTGGCCTTGCCCTGCATGTTCTCGGTGAGGTTGTTGTACCAGCCGGCGATGCCGGTCGAGGGGAGATCGTTGATGGCAGGCGTGTTCCACCCGTTGATCCAGCCCGCATCCGCCAGCGTCGTGTTCCCGCCGCCGAGGACGGCCGGGCCGCCGATGCAGAGGTACGAGTCATTGGCTGCGCCGATCACGAAGTTCGGGTTCCACGATCCGGCGACGGTGCCGAGGCCGTTCGAGACGATGTCGTTGTGCACGAACCCGCTCAGGCTGCCCTGCACGGCGTGGATGTTGTAGGCGCGCAGCAGCGTGTCGTTGCCGGTCGTGAACTGCGCCGACACCCGATACACCGCAAGGCCCGCGGTGATCGAGCTCTCCACGACGAAGCCCGTGAAGGCCGCGCTGGCAGCGCCCGCGAAAGCGAGCGGCGACAGCGCAAGGATGACTGCATGCTGCGTCTTCATGTTTTCCCCGAAAGGGCTGGTTGGACTCACGAGACGCCGGCTTGGATCATCCGGCGTCGCGGCGAATGTGCAGCGAACGCGGCGGTCTGCAAGCGATGGCGCACGCGATGCGCGCGTTTCACCGCGGCGCGCGCAGCGTGCGCGGCATGGTCGGGTCGTAGCGGTCGCGCAGGGCCCGCGCAGACTGCGCAGGTGGAACAGACGGACTCCGGACCGGAAGGCGGCGGACTGTCAGGCTGCGCTCAGACGCTTCCGATCCACGCGATCTGGTAGCGGTCCTTCGGATACTGCGCCTCGAGTTGCCGACGCGCATTGGCCTCGGTGTCCGAAGCGACAATCACCTCGAAGCTCATGCCATCCTTTGCGAGGAGCGGGAGAATGCGGTACTTCCATCGACGCATGATTGCCTCCATGAGGAACGGTCAGGGGTTGCGCGCGACGCGGAATCCGACGTGGGCATAAACCTCCGCCGAGAGCAACGGTAAGCGCATGGATGCGCGGGCACGGAGCGCCTCATCGTGATAAGCCCCGCCTCTTACGACGGGTCCACCTTGCTCCGCACCCGTGGGGTCTGTCTGCGGCTTCGCGGAGTAGCCATCGAAGAGGTCTTCGCAGAACTCCCAGACATTTCCTCCCATGTCACGCAGTCCCAGCCCATTCGCGAGCTTCTCGCCGACGGGATGCGTTCGGCCGGCTGAATTCACACCGATCCACGCGATCTGTGGCACCAACGCCTCGTCGGCGGTTCCGTTCGGAAAGGGCGCGGCGCCATGGAACGCGGTGGTGGTTCCGCCGCGATACGCGAGCTCCCATTCTGCCTCTGTGGGGAGCCTCAGTCCAGTCCCCGCGAGGAACTGGTGTATCGAGTCCCATGACACCGACTCGATCGGCAGATTGAGATTGCTCGACGGGATGTTCGGCGGCTGGAAGTACGCCGGGTTGGATCCCATGCGAGCGACCCATTGCGCCTGCGTCACCTCAGTCCGACTGATGTAGTAGGCGCGTGTGAGCGTGACTTGGTGCTGAGGGAGCTCCTGCCAGTGCGGGTCGGCGACGTCGGCACCGGCGCCCATCCCGAAGGTCCCCGCCGGAACCAGCAGCATCTCGATGCCCGTCCCGTCGTCCCGCATGCGCCATGGAAGGCCTGTCGCGACGATCGCGTTGCGAAGCGCCGAATCCGTGACGACCGTTGGATCTGGCAGTTGCTCGAGTACCGTCCCCCACGGCAGCGAAGTCGTGAAGTAGGCGAAGGAGGCAGCGGCGATCTGCGCACCTTGGTCATTTCGGATTGCGATGGTCTTCGCGCCGACGGTTCCCGGTGGCGTCACCGCGGTCACGACAGTCGGCGACACCACACTGAAGCTCTGCACCGCCACGCCGTCGATCGTCACCGATGCCGTCGCGCCCAGATCGACGCCGACGATGGCGATTGGCGTGCCTCCAGCGGCCGAGCCAGACTGTGGAAACACGCCGCTGATCGCGGAGCCTGGGTTGCACGGCCCCCAGTTCGTCAGCACGATCGCGAGGTCGACGCCATCGGTGCGGCCATCGCCGCTGATGTCGCCCGTGCAGTCGGATTGTCCGTATGCGCTTCCCACGAGGGAGGCGACGCAGAGAAGTGCGGTAGCGAGGTGTCTCATGTCATGTAGCCTGTGTTAGTTCGGGCAGACGCCCCACGAGTTGAGCAGCGGTACGAGATCCGATCCGTTCACGAGACCGTCGCCATTGAGGTCAGCTGCGCATGCGGGCTCGATGGCGCCGATCGCGAAAGAACCGTCGTAGCTCGCGGCGATGTCGGCCGCATGCACGAGGAGGGCGGGTGGATTGGATTGACCCGCGTTGTTGTTTCCCCACGCAATCACGGTTCCATCGTTTCGGAGCGCGAGAGTATGCCAGTAGCCCGCGGCGACCTTCTTGATATCGAGAAGTCCCTCTGGAGTGGTTGCCTGCCCCGCGCTGTTGAAACCCCAGCAGGTCACGGTTCCGTCGGATCGAAGCGCGACCGAGTGGCCCCAGCCGCACGCGATCTGCAGCGTCGAGCCCGCCGCCGCATGCGTGGCTGGGACGATGGACTGTCCCCACTGCGGATAGGTTCCCGCCGTCGTGCTCCCGCCGCCCCAAGCGGTCACCGAGCCGTCGGACCTGATTGCAAGCGTGTGTTCGCCACCGCAACAGACGGCAATCGCGGCTCCTGCCGCAGTCATCGCCACAGGCGTCGAGGTCTGGCCCCAAAAGCCATATCCCCAGCACACGACTCCGCCGCTCATCCTGAGGGCAGCGCAGTGCGACCCTCCTGCAGCGACCATCGACGCGGCGCCTGGAGTGGCGAGGCTGGCGGGCACATTGACCTGGCCCCAGTCGTTGTTTCCCCATGCGACCACAGCCCCGCTGGTTGTGAGCGCGATGCTCGAGCGGTCACCTGCCTCGACCTGCCGCACCGCACCCGCCTGCAGCAGCAAGGCAGGCACATTCGCTTGACCGGAGTCGTTGTACCCCCATGCTCGCACGGAGCCATCCGACTTGATGGCAACGACGTGCGCTGATCCGCCCACCAAGGTACGGATGGCGCCAGCCGGGAGCAGCTCGCTCGGGATCGTCTGCTGGGTGCCAGCGAGTGTTCCCCAGTACATGACGGTGGAGGTGCCGCCCGCGAGGGCGAGTGGGGTGAAGCTCAGAGTCGAGAGCACTGCGAATGAGCAAAGGATGGTCTGGCGCATGTGTATGTCTATTTCTGGGGAAAGTGGTGCCTGGGTGATTCAGCGGCGTCGCATCGGTATCGTTGTGGCGAGCGCCAGCGGCGCCGTGTGTGGGAAGCACCTCATTGTCTTGGTCCCCATCAGTTCGGGCATGCGCCCCAGGCGCCAAGCACGGCGGCGAGATCAACTCCATCGACGATGCCATCGCGATTGATGTCGGAGGCAGCGCCCGCGCCAAGTCCCCACTGGCTCAGAACGATTCCGAGGTCTGCGCCGTTGACGATTCCGTCCACGAAGAGGTCGGCGAGGCAGTCGCACGAGTCGGGCCGATTGTTCGCGTTCACGTCGGGGTATGTTCCATCCCGCACTTGTGCGAAGTCGACGACGCCATCGCCGTTGCAGTCGGCGGACCACTCAACCATGTAGCACTGCGGTGGACTGAAGCACGGATACGCGGGAAACCAGGCGCCGATGTCGGAGACGAACCTGCCGAGCGGTGCGGCTCGCGGGCACTGCTGCGATGAGATCGCAGTCACCTGACCGGTCGGACCGCCGTAGTCGTTGAACCAGGACGGCCAGGTGTCGAAGGACATGTCTGGTCCGCTGACCCATCGCCATCCTCCGCTGGGCTCGGAGTAGTTCGGATGCGAGACATCCTGGTACCCCCCGAGCCAGATGCCATGTTGGGAGAAGAAGTACGCGGCGCTTCCTGCGACCGTGAGCGCCCACTGCGTTTCGCCGGGGTCCTCGAGGCATGTGAGGGTCGCGTTGAGCGCGATCGCGGCATCGCGTGCGTCGTACCACGAGAGCGCTGCGCCCGAGAGCACGAACTTGTACCAGTGGCCGTTTCCGCCCTCGTCCTTGCGCCATTCCACGGTGCCTGCGAGCGGCGTCTCTGATCTGAGCGCGATGGCATGATGCTCGCCGCAGTCGACTCGCATCACATCACCGACCGAGGGCGGAGCCGATGGTTGATTCGCCGTGTTGTGTCCCCATCCGACCACCGTTCCGTCGACGAGAAGCGCGGTCGTGAAGAAGCTGCCAGCGGTCACGTCACGGGCGAGCGGCAGTTCAGCTGGTACGGCGCACTGACCGAGGTCAGATCGTCCCCAGCAGACGATTCGCCCGTCGGTTGTGAGAGCGGCGGTGTGATGCAGGCCCGCGGAGACCGCGGAGCACATCGGTACGTCCTGCGGGACGGTCGACTGTCCGAACGAATCATCGCCCCAGCAGTGCACAGCGCCGGTGGCACGAAGCAGCACGCCGTGACCACCGCCACCATCGACCAGCGTCGCAGTGGGAAGCGCCTTCGTCGTCTGGAGATTTCCCCAGCAGGCCACGGTCCCATCGGCGCGGATCGCCAGGGTCGATGCAAATCCGCCTGCAATGAATCGCACCGATCCGAGGTCCGAAGGCACATCGCACTGGCCGGAGCCGTTGCCTCCCCAGCAGGTCACCACGCCGCCCGAATCGAGCGCGACCGAGTGATCGCGACCCGCGGAGATCTGCACGATCCCGCCAAGCCCTGGAGGAACCTCGCACTGCCCAGAGGAATTGGCTCCCCAGCATGCGACGCTCCCGCTTCGCAACAAGGCCATGGAGTGGAATCCGCCTGCGGCGACGCTGCTTGCAGACTGGACAGAGGCGGGCGGCTGGGCCGAGCCCGCGGTATCAAGGCCCCATGCCACGACCGCATCAGCGTTGCTGAAGTTGCTGGTCGAGGCGACGACAACACCGCACATCACGAAGCGATTCATCCTGGGCTCCTAGTCTCGGGGCGTGGCGCGAGTCCAAGCGATCCTCGCGAGAAATGCCGCAGGCCGACGGGTATGACGCCGACGCGGGCCAGGTTTGAGAAATCTCGGTTGCGAGAGTTGCGAGGGGGAACCCAAGTCGCGCTGCTGAAACACTTTCTGAAGCGACAGCGACGAGTTTATCTCGGGGTCTGCGCTCCAATCTGTACCGACGCTGCGCATACCCTCTCGGCCGCGGCATCTCTTCCGCACGCCACGGACACGGCGCGAAGGCGCCAGGCGACCCGACGACGATGGATGACGTCTTCCCCTCCACCCACGACTCCTGGCTCTGCGAGATGCTCGACGGACCACCCGAGCAGGTCGATCGCGCCGCTGTCGCGCTCATGGCGCGGTACCGCGATCCGCTCCGGGTGTACTTCGAGGGCTCGAGCTTCGGCCGGCTCGGCGCGCAGGGCTGGGTCGAGTTCGGCGAAGCCGAGGATCTCGTGCACGGGTTCCTCGCCGCCCGCATGGCTCGGGGCGAGTTCCTCACCTCATGGAGGCGGAGCGGCATGCGCCTGCGCCGCTTCGTGATCAACGGCTTCATCTTCTACCTGCGCGAGCAGGCGCGCGCCGCGCGCAGGCGCCGCAACCGCGAGCAGAAGGCGGGTGCGCCCGTCGACGACGTCGGGGCCGATGACTCGACCACCGACTTCGACCGGGCATGGGCGATCTCAGTCATCCGCGAGGCGAGCCTCATGTCCGCTGCGGCCCTCGAGGCGCGCGGCCGCGGCCGTCACTGGGAGCTCTTCCTGCGGCACTTCGTCGACGGCGTGCCGTATGGAGACCTGGTCGAGCCGTTCGGGCTCACTCCGTCGCAGGCGGCGTCGGTAGCGCGCGACGTCGCATTCGAGCTCCGCCGCTGCCTTCGCAACGTGCTCTCGCGCGACGGGATCACCGAGGCGGATCTCGGCCCCGAGCTTGCGCTCATCGAGCAGATGCTTCGACCCGACAGCCGCCGCTAGACCGACCGAACACCGACGAGAGATCGGAGAGAACCGTATGCAAGACCCCTTCCCACTCGACCTGAAGACGGCGCAGCGGCTGTGCTCCGCGGCTGCGGATGCAGGCATGCGCCCGGTTGATGGGCTCGTCGAGCAGGCGTCGCATGAGCGTCGCCCGCAATGGGCGCTTGAGGCCGCGCGGGGCCTCGCGCCAGACATCGAGCGCGTGATCGCGTCGGGCGACCTCGCCGAGATCGACCGGATGCGCGTCGCCGCGAAGGCGGGCTTCCACGAGTCCGCGAGCGTGCGCGAGCGCAACGCAGCGCTCCTCGTCTATGCGGTCGCCATCGCCGCAGCGCTCGACCGCTTCGGCGAGCTCCTCACCTCGCAGCCGCACGAGGAGGTCGATACCCTCCTTGCGGGTGCCGCGCGGTGCGTGCATCCTGAGTGGGCGGCGATGTTCGACCGCGCGATCGTGCGCCACGCTCGCGTGCGCGAGCGGCGTCCGCCCGCGGCGTGAGCGGCTGTCGAGACGTGCGATGCAAAGTGGGCGACCCGATGACTCTCCTCCGGTGGATCCTCCGAGCGCGCCGCTGTTCGAGCGGCGTTCTCTTGGCGATCTGCGCGGGAATGCACTGAGTCCGCCATCGCTCTCAGGATTCGAGATCGAGTCGCTCGTCGGGCGCGGCGCCATGGCCGACGTGTGGCGCGCGCGGCAGACGGGCCGGCTTGCGCGCACCGTCGCGATCAAGCTGATCCGCGGTGACTGCCTCGATGCCGAGCGGCTTCGTCGCTTCGAGACCGAGGCGCGTGCTCTTTCCGCCGTGGACGACGCACGCATCGTGCGTCCGTTCGAGGTGGGCACCGCAGACGATGCCCGCCCGTACATCGCGATGGAGTTCGTCGACGGCGTCCAGCTCGCGCCGCACGGCGCGGTGGCCGCGCTCGACCTGCGCGTGCGCGTCCGCCTGATCATCTCGCTCCTCTCCGCAGTCGAGTCGCTGCACGCGCGCGGAATCGTCCATCGCGACCTCAAGCCTGGAAACGTGCTCGTCGTGTTCGGTCCGGAGAGCCACAGAACGCGACCGATCGACATTCGCCTGATCGATCTCGGGCTCGCGAAGTTCCTCGGGCCTGCTGCCGAGGGCGTGACGCTCGATGGCGCGCTCATCGGAACACCGGAGTTCATGAGCCCCGAGCAGGCGGGCACCCTCGATGCGGCCGTCTCCGAGCGGAGCGATGTCTTCTCGATCGGCGTCATGCTCTATGCGCTCGTCGAGGGCGTGCTGCCGTGGTCGGCGCCCGCGGCCGAAGTGGCTGGCTCGCGCGCGGCCGCCTACCAGCGGCTGCTTCAGGCGATGCGGAATGAGCCAGCACGGCCGTGCAGCGCATGCGACGCCGAGCTCGCGCGTGTCATTCGCGCCGCGATCGAGGCGGAGCCTGCGCGGCGCACTCCGACGGCGCGCGCGCTCCGCGAGGAGCTCGAGCGTTGGCTCGCGGGCGGCGCGCCGGCATCGCGCCGCTGGTCGCGCTCGATGCTCGTGCTCGCAGGGTTGGTGGTGACGATCGCACTGGCCATTCCCACGCTGGCGCCGTGGCGAACGACTGCGCCACCAGCCGATGCGCCGTGGCGGAAGACTCGCTTCGCGTGGATCGAGGATTTCCACGGGCTGATGGCCGGTGTGCCTGGCGCGGCCGATGCTCGGCTCATCGCGCCCGCGTGGCGGAATCCCCGTGGCCTCGACGTCGACCTCGCCAACGGCATCGCCTACTGGACCGACTACGGAGGCCGCATCGAGCGAGTGCGCCTCGACGGGAGTGAGCGTCAGGCGATTGGCGCGTACCCAAAGGCCTGTGGCATCGACTTCGAGGCGGGGAGGATCGCGTGGACCGTCTACGGCGATGAGCGGCGGATCTGGTTCGCATCGGACGAGGGCGTCGATCCGAAGCATGTGACGACGCAGGTGCGTTCGCCGACGGGCGTGCGCGCCGTCGAGGACGGCACGTATCTCTTCAGCGACTGGGAATCCAACGGGGTCTACCTTGTGCGCCGCGGCAGCGCGCCCGACCGCCTTGCGCTCGTCGATGGCGTGTACGGCATCGACTACCGCGACCGCTGGGTCTACTACGGAGACCGCACCACCAAGCGCATCCTTGCGACCAACCTCGACGACCGGCGCACAGTCGTGCTCGTCGATGACGAGGCCGTCGGCGCTGTCTGGCAGGTCGTCATCTCGCGCCGCGGCGACCGAGTGTGGTGGACGCGCCAGCAGCCCGACCGGGCGATCTGCACGGCAGCGGTGTCGCTCGACTCGGCGACACCGTCAAAGGTCGAGGCGGCAATCTCCCTAGAGCGCGACCCCTGGGGCCTCGCGATCATCGAGGAGCCGTAGGCGGAGAACTTCAGCCCTTTAGGCTGGCCATGTCGATCACGAAGCGGTACTTCACGTCGCTCTTCAGCATGCGCTCGTAGGCGGCGTTGATCTCGTGCATCTTGATGAGCTCGATGTCGCAGGCGATGTTGTGCTTCCCGCAGAAGTCGAGCATCTCCTGCGTCTCGGCGATGCCGCCGATGCACGAGCCCGCGAGGTTGCGGCGCGGGAGGATCACGCTGAACGCGGCGATCTGCTGCGGGTTCGGCGGGACGCCGACCATGCACATCGTGCCGTCGAGCTTGATGAGCGCCATGAGCGCGTCGATCGAGTGGTCGGCCGAGACGGTGTCGACGATCAGGTCGAACGACGACGCGTGCTTCGCCATCGCCGCCTCGTCCTTCGAGATCACGACCTCGTGGGCACCGAGGCGCAGGCCGTCGGCGACCTTCGAAGGCGACGTCGTGAAGAGCACCGTGTGCGCGCCGAGCGCGCGGGCGAACTTCACGCCCATGTGGCCGAGCCCGCCGAGCCCGACGATGCCGACCTTCTTGCCGGGCCCCGCCTTCCAGTGCTTGAGCGGGGACCAGGTGGTGATGCCCGCGCAGAGCAGCGGGGCGGCCGCGGCCGGATCGAGGTTCGCGGGCACGCGCAGCGTGTACGACTCGTCGACGACGACCTTCTCTGAGTAGCCGCCGTAGGTCATGCCGCCGAGGTGCTTGTCCTCGCCGTTGTAGGTGAAGGTCGCGCCGCCCGTGCAGTACTGCTCGAGGCCCTTCCTGCAGCAATCGCACGCGCGGCACGAGTCGACCAGGCAGCCGACCGACGCGAGGTCTCCGACCTTGAACTTCGTGACCTTCGCGCCCACGCGCGTCACGCGCCCGAGGATCTCGTGCCCGGGCACCACGGGGTACTGCGTGAATCCCCATTCATTGCGCGCGAAATGCAGGTCGCTGTGGCAGACGCCGCAGAACATGATGTCGATCTCGACATCGGTCGCGGTCGGCTGGCGGCGCTCGATCGCATGCGGGGCGAGAGGCGAGGTGGGGGACTGCGCTGCGTAGGCCTTGGTGGGCATGGGTGCTCCGAGGCACGTGAGTGTAGTGGGTCGTCCCTGCAGGCAGTTCCGCGGGCATCGCCTCTACCTCCTGTCCGCCGCCATCACTGGCACGGACCCCACTGGCCGAGAAGCGCCGCAAGATCCGAGCCGGCGACGATTCCGTCAGCGTCGAGGTCCGCGGCGCACAAGCTCCCGCAAGGGCCCCACGAATTGAGCAGAACTCCGAGATCGCCGCCATTGACGACCCCGTCAAGCGTGACATCGGCCGTGCAGTCGCAGACGGTGTTGCCGCCGAGGTTCTGCCATCGTCCGCTGAAGTTCGGTCGCGGCAGGTTCGAGCAGATCTGCGTCGATTGCAGGGAGCAGGTGATCGCATTGGTCAAGTCAAGCACGCCGACGCCGCCTTGGGCGACTGCCGCCGAGTTTCCGGTGATTGTGCATCCCTCCAGACGAAGGTACGCGATCGACGTGTTCACGGGAACCCACGAGACGCCGCCGACGAGGTTCGATGACTGGTTGTTTCGGACGGTCGAGCGAACGAGCGATGGCGTTCCTTCGACGATGTGCAGTCCACCGCCGCGGCTGTTGGCCTGATTGTTCTCGATGATGCAGTCCACGACGCGCGGGCTGCCTCCGAACAGCTGCATGCCGCCACCGTCGCTGCCCGCGCCGTTGCCGCGGAAGGTGCAGCGTTCGATAGATCCCGTCGTGCTGAGCATGTAGGCGCCGCCGCCGAAGGTCGCGAAGTTCGACTCGATGATGCAGTCACGAATGTTCGCTGCGGAGTCGTAGCCCTGGATGCCGCCGCCCACCAAGAACTGGGGCGCTGGCGGCAGGGGGCTTCCGGTCAATCCGCCGCGCACCGTCACACGCTCGAGTGCAGCGATCGTCGGCTCGCCGCCCGTGAAACGAACGACGGATGCCTGCTGCCCGCTCGCCCCGCTGATGAAGGTGCTCGACGCGCCACCCGTGCCGCGCACGACGACAGGCTTGCCATTGAATGCCACCGGGCCCGGGTAGTCTCCGGGCGCCAGCGCGATGATGCGCATCACGCTCGATGGCGCTGCGTCGATGGCCGCCTGGATCGTCGCGTAGTCGCCGGGGACGGTGACGGTCTGGCACTCATCGGGCTGCATGTTTCCATCGCGATCGAGGCTCGCGCCGCTCGCGATGTCGCAGGAATCCGGCCGCAGGTTGCCGTTGCAGTCGGTGCCCGGGGTCTCCGCGACCTGGCAGCTGTCGATGCGCCCGTTGAGGTCGCAGTCGATGGTCGACCCGCTTGCCGCGAGATCGCAGCTGTCGAGGACGCCGTTGCCGTTGCAGTCGAGCGAGGGACTGGCGGCGAGCTCGCAGGAATCGGGCACGCCGCTGCCATTGCAGTCAGCCGAGGTGCCCGCCGCGATGTCGCAGGCGTCGGGCAGCTTGTTGGAGTTGCAATCAGGCGACGTCTGGTCGTACGTCTCGACGACATCGAGCCGATCGTTCGAGTTGCAGTCGCCGGCTGGCGTGATGCCGACGTAGTTGATGGTGATCTCGGTGAGGCCCGTGCCCTTGCACTCCGTCGCATCGACGGTCGGAGGGCACTCGACACGCACGGAGAGCTCGCCCGCCGCACCGATCAGGGCATTGAACTCCTCGCGTGTGAGCGTGATGGTCGCCCGATCCGAGGTATCGGGGCAGTCGTTGCCGCCGGCCTCGAAGAAGCGGCGCGGTTGATCGCCGTTCAGCACGACGTCTGCCCACTCGGTCAGTCCGTTCAGGTCGCCGCGTAGATCGACGGCGATCGTCACCGCCGATTCGGAAGGCAGCAGATCCGCGAGGTTCCAGACCCGTGCCACTGCACCCGATGGGGCGCCGAGGTTCGGGCTGAGGAGCTCGACCATGCTTGCGCCCTGGCAATCATCGGGCGTCGCGTCGGCGTTCAGGTCCGACACGCGCCCCGTCGCGATCTCCCATGCATCGGGCAGCGCGTTCAGGTTGCAATCGGGCTGGCAGGAGTCTGGAACCCCGTTGGCGTCGGCGTCGCTAGAGGTGCCGGCGGCGATGTCACAGGAATCCGGGATTGAGTTCGAGTTGCAGTCAGGGAAGGTTTCGCATGCTTCGCCTATGCCGTTTCCGTTGCAGTCCAGCTGATCAGGATTGCTGACGGTCGGGCAGTTGTCGAGGTGGTCGGACACGTTATCCAAGTCGGTGTCGAGCGTGCCATAGAACTCAACCTCGCTCAAGAAGACCCAATTTTGCTGCCCGTCGAAGACCGTGATTGAAACACGGTCTGCCCACTGCCCGCTGAGGTTTGCAATGAACGCAAACGGGAACTCAGTATTTGGGTGCTCGATTGGGAAGTTCACAGTGCTTGCATCGCCTATGCGGACTTCGATCCGTGACGGAGGCCCGACGCCTCCGCCTCCGCCAATGCTCGCGAAGTGCAGGCGAACCGTTTCAAGTCGTATCAAGTATGAGAAGTGAAATGTGATGGTGGGCGTAATCAGGTCCCATCCGACCCAAGGTCCCGGCGGGTTGTTCCAGAAGCCAGTTGGAATCACGCCATCGGTCAACTCTCCCAAACCGCCCGATAGTGCAGCGCCTGCTTCGCTTCGATTTCCCCTTCCCGAGTAACTCGAATCGAAGTACTCAAAACTACCCCGTTCGCCGTTCGGCATGTCGTACGCGGTCGGCATGACTTGAGGGACTTCTTGGGCGTTTGCCGCTTCTGTGCACAGGCAGGCAACGGTCAGCACGGTTCGCAAGTGAAGCACGGCGGTCTCTCCTTCAGGCAGCGAGCATGGGTTCGTGCAACCTCTTCGGCGCACTGCACCTCCACCACCCCCATTGAGAATAATGAAACGGCTGCATAACAAGTGGCGCAAACGTGTCAGATTCTGAATACAAGATGACTAAATCTGATGGGAGCGGCGGATCGTTGTTTTGCTCCTTTCACCCGGAACCAATGAGCCGCAGCCAATCGATTGCTACCGAGAGTGCTTCGGTCGACGCCTGACGAATGACAGCAATAGCGGGGATACTCGCACATCAGCGCGCGTCGAGGCTGAGCCTTGCACTCGGGCTCGCGCGGACGCGCATGTCGTTGTGCTGCGGTCGGTTCCAAAACCGAGAAACGGAAGGCAGAGCCTTCCGTTTCTCGGTGTCTCAATCGGGCTGGCGGGATTCGAACCCACGACCTTTTGACCCCCAGTCAAACGCGCTAACCAAGCTGCGCTACAGCCCGTGGGGTCGAGCAGGATAGCAGAACGTGCCGCCAAAGCCACCTTCACGGAGCACTCGATTTCCCCGTGTTATCCGCAGTCCTTCGCTC
>JBEGLX010000038.1:0-33310 GCA_041183345.1 Planctomycetota bacterium | reverse complement strand
GCCGTGGAGTGCCTGGCACTCCACGGCACGTGCCTGGCACCGTTTCCAAATGGCAGCGGCGGGGCCCAAAGGCCCCGCCGCGTCCATTTCCCTCTGCTCCTGACCCATGCGCTATCGCGCCATCGCGACCGGCTCGAGCGCCGACTTATTGAGCGTCTCCGCGACGCGGGTCAGTCCCTCGTCGAATCGCCGCTCCTCGGTCAGCGTCTTCAGCAGCTCGCTCGCCGCCGTGGTGTAGCCGAGCAGGGACGCCCAGGTGCGCGCGCACCCGTACCCCGCGATCTCGTCATGCTCCAGGCGCTGGAGCGCAGCGATGATCGCGGCATCGCGCACCTGCGGGTCGATCTTCGACCTTCCCGCAAGCGAGGTGCAGTCCTCGAGCAGCCCCTTCGACCCGTGCGTCTCGAGCTTCTTCGGCTTGATGCCGAGCTCTCCGAACACGCGATCGAGCCGGGCGAGGTGCTGCTTGGTCTCGTCGATGTGCCCGCGGATCGCCTCGCTGAGCTTCGGCGAAGCCGAGGCAGCGGCGAGCTTGGCGAGCACCGACTCCGAGTGGACCTCGGCCGCATGCAGCTCGTGGATCTGCTCGATCAGCAGGTCCTTCAGCGACTTCATGGTTCCCGTCGTTGCGACTGGTGACATTCGTGCATCCTTTCTTCAGCCCGGGACGGGAATCCGACGGGTGGTTGGCTTCGTCTCCGACTTCAACTCGACCCGGCGCGGCTTCTGCCCGGGCTTCTTGGCGATGTGGACGGAGACGACGCCGTTCTCGGTGTCGGCCGTCACGCGGTCGGCATCCACCGACTCGGGCAGGTCGATCACGCGGCGGAAGGAGCCGAAGCGACGCTCGCAGCGATAGAAGTCCTCGCCCTCGCACTCCTCCTTCTCCTCCTTCTTGCCCGTGATGTTCAACGTCGTGCCCGAGATGGAGATGTCGATGTCGCGCGGATTCACGCCCGGCGCCTCGAAGCGCACCATCACCTCGTCATCGGTCTCGCTGACATCGACGGGCGGCGCCCAGCCTTCGGGCCGGGTGAAGCCGAGTTCCGTCATCGTCATCGGCAGCGGCATGCCCGCGCCAAAGGTGCGGCCGAGCATGCGGTCCATCTCCTCACGCGCGCGCGCGAATTCGTCGAGCAGCGGCGTCCTGTTCCAGAATGTGAGACTCATGGGCTTTCTCCTGATTTCCTTCGAATCGAACCTGAAGATGCGAACGCCGCGGCCGCACCGGTCGCCCGATGCGGCCGCGGCACGAGACCGATCCGTCACGCGTACGGATCGACGATGAGCTGGTCCTCGACGCGGCGCACGCCCGGCGCGAAGCCGACGACGCGGTCGATGGCGTTCTTCTCCCCCCACGAGCGGATGCGCCCGGTGATGGTGACGACGCCATCCTTGACGGTCACGCCGATGCGGCGCGCCTCGCGCTCGGCCTGGCGCTCGAGCGCATCCTCGATCTCGTCCTTGATGCGGGTCGGGTCGACCGGCTTCGCAGCGACCGAGATCTGGTTGATGACGCCGCGCACGCCCGTCAGCCCGCGCACCGCGCGCTCGGCATCGGCCCGCTGCGTCCACGTCTGAACGAGGCCCTCGAGGGTGACGATGCCAAGCGACACCGTCGAGGTGATCTTCTCGTCGGGCACGAACGCATCCCACTCGAGAGCCTCGCGCACCGCGCGGGCGATCTCGGTGTCGGTGCGGGCGCCGATGCCGGGGACCTTCACCTGCAGCTCGTCGACGACGTCGAGCACGCCGTGCACGCGGTGCGACGCCTCGCGCGCCGCGATCTTCTTCGCGTAGACGCCGACCGTGCCGACGAGGGTCACGATCCCGTTCTTCACCTGCACGCCAATCTCGGTCTCGTCGATGCGCGAGTCCCACTTGAGCTCGTTGAGCACGTCCATCTTGATCTGCGAGTCGCTCTTGATGATCGCCGTCGTCATGTCTGGCTCCGTTCTCGTTGCCGTTTCCCGTGCATCCGCGGTCCGCGACGCACGACCTGCACGGGACAACCGTTCTTGGGACAAGGATTGCGCGCGGGGCGCGAACTTCCACGGGGATTCGTCCGCATCAGGAGATGTACGCGGCGGTGACGCGCGCCGCGGGCACGCGTGCGTGCTGCGCCGTGAACACCGCGCAGCCGGCCGAATGCATGACGCGCTCGGCGGTGCTGCCGAGGAGGAGGCGCTCCAACCCCGAGCTGCCGCGCCGCCCGAGCACGAGCAGGTCCGCGCGCCATGCGCGGCTCTCGGCGAGGATCGAGCGCGCGGCGCCGCCGCGCACGACATGCTCGGTGGTATCGATCCCGTCGGCGCGGAAGACCGCCGCGGCGCCGTGCACCATCTGCTGCGCCTGGACCTCGAGCGACTCCCAGTCGAACCGCTCGACAAGCGGCGCATCGACGCTCTCGATGACCTCGGGCGGAACCGTCGCGTGCAGGACGCGGACGTCGAGCCGCACCGCCGAGCGCACGAACATGCGGCGGAACGCCGCGATGGTCTCATCGGCGTCGGGCGAGAAATCGGTGGCGACGAGGACGCGGAGGTGCCCGCGTGGCGTGTCGGCAGCATGCACCACCAGCGCCGGCGCCTGCACCGTGCGGAGGATCCGGTCCGCGTTCGACCCGAGGAGCGCGCGCTTCACGGGCGAAAGCCCGCGGTTCCCGACGATGACGAGGTCCGCCCCCCGCTGCCGGACGGCATCGCCGACCACGCTCCATGGGCGTCCGATGGCGCAGTAGGGATCGACCGGGACTCCCTTCCGCACGATCGAGGCGCACACGCGCGACACCCGCTCCTCCGCCCGCACGACGAGCGAATCGGCGGCCTCGGACATATGCGCGAGCGGCGTCGGCTCGATCGCGTGCACGGCCACGATCGAGGACGGCCGTGCCTCCGCGAGCGCCTCCGCCCACTCGAGCGCGCGCATCGACGGCTGCGAGAAATCGACGCCGACGATGATGCGGACCTCACCACGCTCGCCTGGCTGCGCAGGCTCCGTTGCTTCGCGATGCATGTTGCCTCCCGGTGCTTCGAGGGGAGTCTCGCGGTCCACGCTGCGCGGGCTCAGCGGGAAACTGCCGCGAATCCGCGTCGACTGGTTCGGGGAAGCATCCCCGTGCCCCGCACGATCACCGCACGCCACCATCCTGAACCCGGTCGCCGCTGGTGCGGATGACGGGATCGCAGCAAGGATCACCGAAGGAGCAGCACATGGACCGCAGCAGCGCAACACTCGACGGCGAAACCACAGAACTCCAGCGCGAGATCGACCGGCTCCGCGCCGACCTCCGCCAGCTTCGCGGCGACTTCACCGCCCTCGGCGGCGACGCCCTCCGCGCGGCGCGCGCGGGGATCAACGAGTCGGTCAAGAGCGCGACCGCACAGGGCAAGGCCGTGACCGAAGGCGCGGGAAAGCAGATTTCCGCGCATCCGTTCATGGCCGTCGCAGCGGCATTCGCCATCGGCATGATGCTCGGCTACCGCGGCGGGCGGAGGGACTGATCGATGCAGTTCCTCACGGTGATCGCCGAATCGATCGGCGAGCTTGCCGCCGTGCAGGGGCGCGTCCTGCGGAGGTCGGTCCTCGCGACGGCGACGGCCGTCGCGTGGATCGCCTTCGCGACCCTTGTCGCCGCGGCGGGAGCATCGCTCGCGCTCTACGCGGTCTATCTCGAGGCGAGCGCCTTGTCGCGTCCCAGCGTCGGCGCCCTTCTCGCTGCGCTGGTCGCCTTCGCGGTCGCCGGCGGAGCCGCGCTACGCGCGACCCGGATGCGCCGTCCCTAGCGCCGCAGGCTCGTCCGGCGTCGCCATCGCCAGCGCCTCGGAGAGGTCCTCGGCGCAGTTGGTGGGATTCAGGAGATCCGCGCGCGAGAGCGCGTTCACCGTCGCGACCTCGCCCGCGTCGAGGCCGGCGATGATCACGCGCCTTCCCGTGCGGACCGCTGCGAGCGACATCGCGTGCAGCGCATTCGCCGCGAGCGGTCCGAAGACCCGCGCGTGGGTGAGGTCGAGGATGATCGTCCGCTTCGCCTCGGGAAGCCTGGAGATCCATGCCCCGAGGTCCGGCAAATGCGTCTCGCCGCGGTCGCCGCCGCGCGGGATCGCGCTGAAGACGGCGACCTCTGCGGGCAGCGCCTCCGCGCGGATCGTCTCGGCGATGAGCGCCTTCTCGATCTCGCAGATCGGCGTGCGCAGGTCGGAGAGGACGATAAAGCCGAGCAGCGCGATCGGAGGCAGCATGCTCCAGTGCGGGTACTCGAGGTACATGAGCGCACCGCACGCGCTGCCGACGACGAAGGAGCCGAGGATCGACGCAAGCAGGAAGAGCCGCTGGAACGTCGGCCCGTGCAGGTCGGGCGCGGCCACCGATGCGCCGCGTCCGAACGTCCAGCGCACGATCGCCAGCTGCGCGGACTCGTGGCCGAGGTCGGTGACGATCCCGGTCAGGTGCGTGGTGCGGACGACTCCGCTTGAGATCCGGGTGATCGTCGCGTTCTGCACCCCCATCGAGAGCGTGGCGACCACGGTCATCCACCAGAGCCGCGCGCCATGCTCGGGCGAGGCGACGTCATGCTGCTGCACGCCAAAGGCGAAGATCGCGAGCAGCCCGATCTCGAGCATCGCCGGCAGCACGTAGATCGAAGCCCAGTTGCGCTGGCGCCCGAGCTCGATCGCGAAGCCAGACGCGAACGCACCCGCGAAGAACGCCGCGAGCAGCGCGGACACGAGCGCGGCAAGGCTCCACTCCCACCGCGCGATGCTGCTGCCGAGCGTGGTCGCGTTTCCGGTCATGTGGCTCACGACCTGCCCGCATGTGAAGAGCGCGACCACGTTGACGAAGCCCGCGACCCACGCAAGCGAGATCACCAGCCGCGACTGGAGGATGAAAGTGTGGGCGCGGTTGACGAGCATGGCGGACGCCGGAAGCCTCGACCCTGGGAGAATCGTCCAAAGTCTGCGAATCCTTGATGGGAACTTCCCCGCGCTCCGGCGGAAGCGCATGATGTCCCAGCGGGTGGTACAAACAGGACGTGACGCATCCCCAATCCAGCCGAACCGACCGTGATTACGTGCTCGGCACCCACGATGCCGAGGTCGAGCGCCTGGCCTTCCAGCACGAGGTCTGGCGAGGCGAGGTGGCCACGGCCTGGCGTGCAGCGGGCATCGGCGGCGGTTCCCGTGTGGTCGACATCGGCGCCGGACCAGGCTTCGCCAGCCTCGATCTCGCCGAAATCGTCGGCGGCTCGGGAGAAGTGCTCGCCGCGGAGCGAAGCGGTCGGTTCCTGACCCTCCTCGCCGAGGAGGCGCGGGCGCGTGGGCTTGCCCACCTGCGCACCGCCGAACTCGACCTCATGCGCGACGCGATCCCCGCCACCGACTTCGACGCGGCCTGGTGCCGCTGGGTCGCATGCTTCGTGCCAGACCCCGCGCTGCTCGTCCGCCGCATGGCGGACTGTCTTCGGAGAGGCGGGACGGCCGTCTTCCATGAGTACGTGGAGTACCACTCCTACGGGCTCCTCCCTCCGAGCGCGCCCGTCGACGCGTTCGTGGATGCGGTCTTCGAGTCGTGGCGCGCCCATGGCGGAGATCCCGACATCGCCCGAGTCCTTCCCCGGCTGCTCGCCGAGGCAGGCTTCGCCATCCGCTCCGCGCGCCCCATCGCCCGCTGCGCGCGACCCGGCGAGACCCTCTGGCAGTGGCCGACCGGATTCATCCGAACCAACGTCCCGCGGATGGTCGAGCTCGGCGTGCGGAGCGAGTCCTGGGGTCGCGAGGTGCTCGACGCCGTCGCGCGGGCCGAGCGGGATCCCTCGTCGATCTTCATCACGCCCACGGTGCTCGAGATCATCGCCGTCAAGCGATGAGATGGCGCGGACACGTCAAGCGCTTCCATGAAGCATGGTCGTTGCGGTAGGCTGTCGGTTCCCTGAACAGCGGACTCCGACGTGAACAGCACCAAGCCCCAATCAGAAATCCCCGATCTCATCAAGATCCCCGCCTGCACCGTCCGTGACGTCGCTCACGGAGTCGGGCTCTTCGCGACGCGCGACATCGCCCAGGCGAGCGCGATCCTCTCCATCGAGGGGCGGCTCCAGCCCCATCCGACCCGCTTCTCGATCCAGATCGATGTCGCGCTGCACGTCGATGCCGACGGGTCGCTGCCCGATCCGGAGATGCGCATCCGCCATCCCTGGCGGTTCCTCAACCACAGCTGCGAGCCGAATGCGCGCATCGAGGGGCGCCTGCTGCGCGCGATCCGCGCGATCGCCGCCGGCGAGGAGATCAACTTCGACTACACGACGACCGAAGCCGACATGTCGACGCCGTTCCAGTGCCTGTGCGGCTCCGCCCGCTGCATCGGCCTGGTGCGCGGCTTCAACCATCTCTCCGAGGACGCGCGGCGCGCGCGCATCGACCGGCTTGCGCCGCACCTGCGCACGCGCGTCGCCGCCCGCGCCGACGGCGCAGCCTGAATGACCGAAGCGCGGACCGTCCTCGATCTCTTCGACCGGGCATGCGCGCTGCATGCGGATCGGTGCGCCCTCGATGTCCCGGGACGATCACGCCTGACCTACTCGGAGCTCGACCGCTGCGCGCGGCAGGTCGCCGCCGCGGTCGCTCCGTTCGCAGCGCGCGATGCAGTCATCGCCATCGCCATCCCCCGCGATTCGCCGTGGCTCTACGCCTCTCTCCTCGGCGTGATGCGAGCGGGCGCCGCCTACGTGGCGATCGACCCATCGTTCCCACCGAAGCAGGCCACCGCGATCCTCGCGGACTCCGGCGCGGTCGCGGTCATCGCCGAGACATCGCGCGCCGGCGAGATCGCGGGCGCGGGCACGCGCGTCCTCCAGCCCGATGCGATCGCGCGCGAGCAGCCGAGCGCTGCGCCCAGCGCCGCAGCACCGCACGCGCTCGCGTACGTGATCTATACGTCGGGCACGACGGGCAAGCCGAAGGGCGTGGAGATCGAGCACGCATCGCTCCTCAACCTCGTCGCGGGAGACGCGCGCGAGTTCGGCTTCGGTCCCGCCGACCGGATGGCGCAAGGATCCTCTGCGAGCTACGACTCGAGCATCGAGGAGATGTGGCTCGCATGGGCGGTCGGCGCGACGGTGGTCGTGATGGACGACGAGACGGCGCGGCTCGGCCCCGACCTCCTGCCGTGGCTCGTGCGCGAGCGGATCACCGTGCTCTGCCCCCCGCCGACCCTGCTGCGCACGCTCGCCTGCGACGATCCTGCCCGCGCGCTGCCCGAGATGCGAATGGTCTACGTGGGCGGCGAGGCACTTCCGACCGACGTCGCCGAACTCTGGTCGCGCGGCTGCCGGCTCGAGAACGGGTATGGCCCGACGGAGTGCACGGTGACCTGCCTTCGCACGACCATTCGTCCCGGCGCAGAGGTCACGATCGGACGCGCGATCCCCGGCTCGTTCGCGGCCGTCATCGACCCCGACGACCCTGCACTGCGCGAACTCGGCGACAACGCGCAGGGCGAGCTCGTCGTCGGCGGCGCATCGCTCGCGCGCGGATACCGCGGGCAACCCGAGACGACCTCCTCCCGCTTCATCGAGCATGCCACGCTCGGACGGGTGTACCGCACCGGCGATCTCGTCCATCGCGACGAGCACGGCGACTTCCACTACCACGGACGAATCGACGCCCAGGTCAAGCTGCGCGGGTACCGCATCGAGCTCGGCGCCATCGAGGCGCGGCTTGCGGCGCATCCGTCCGTGCTGGAGGCGGCTGCGACCGTCGAAGGCGAGGGTCCGCAGCGTCGGCTGGTCGCGCACGTGGTGCTTCGCGCCGGAAGCGCGCTCGATGCGGACGCGCTGCGCGCATTCGTCGGCGAAGAGCTGCCCGCCTACATGGTGCCTGCCGCGATCGCCGCGATCGCAAGCGTGCCGCGCTCGCTTGCCGGCAAGCTCGACCGCAAGCGCCTTCCGTTGCTCGCACGCGCAGAAGCCTGCGAGGGCGGTGCGCAGCCCGCCTCGGAGACGGAGCGACTCGTGGCGCGCGCGATCGCGCAGACGCTCGGGCGCGACGGCTTCGTCGGCGTCGACCTCGACTTCTTCGATGACCTCGGGCTCGACTCGCTCACGGTCGCGATGGCGATCTCCCGCCTGCGCGGGAGCGCTGCGACGAAGGCGGCGACGGTGCGCATGGCCTATCGCGGCCGAAACGTGCGCGGAGTCGCACGGCTCATCGACGAGCACTCCACGCAGGCATCGCGTCCCGCCGAGGCAGAGGCCGCGGCGGTCGGTACGTCGCGCCCGATCCTGGCCACGCTCGCGCAGGCGGGGTTCCTGATCGCGCTGCTGGTCGCGGCCGTGCAGGCCTCGTGGATCCCGACCTTCGGAACCCGGATCGCGGAGGCCATCGACGAACCGGGGCTCGGCGCCCTGCTCCTCTCGCTCGCGGCAGCCGGGGCGCTCGCGGTCTATACCGTCGCGACGCTCCTGCTCGGGGTCGCCGCCAAGTGGCTGCTCGTCGGCCGCTACCGCCCGCAACGCGTGCGGGCATGGAGCGCATTCCACATCCGGCACTGGATGGTGGCGCGGCTGGTCGCGCTCGCGCCGTGGGAACTCCTCGGCACGATCGGCCTGGCGCCCTCCGTCCTGCGGCTCCTCGGCGCGCGAGTCGGTCGCCGCGTGCACATCCACCGCGGCGTGCGGCTCACCGACGGCGGCTGGGATCTGCTCACGCTCGAGGATGACGCGACCATCGGACAGGATGCCTGCCTGCGCCTGGTCGAGCTCGATCGCGGCGCGCTTGTCTTCGGGCCGATCACGGTGCGCGCGGGCGCAACCCTCGAGACACGCGCGGGAATGTCGGCAGGCGCCGAACTCGGCGCAGGCAGCATCCTGCGTCCGCTCGCGAACCTGCGCGCAGGAAGCGTGCACGCGCGGATGATCCTCGATGGAATCCCAGCGACTCCCGTCGGTGCAGCACCCGCTCCGCCTGCGGTCGCGCCCTCGCCCTTCCGTGCGTGGCACAGCATCCTGACCGCGGCAACCATGCTGCTCTTCGTGGCGGTCATGCTGCTTCCGTGGGCGGCCTCCCTCTCCATCCTCGGCCTGAACAGCACCGATGCGCTCGACAGGCTCGTCTTCCCGGGCGGTTCGGTGCTGCCATCCGCGCGCGGACTCGCCACGCTGGCCGTCGTCGTCGTCCTTTCCGGCATCCTCACCGTGTCGCTGCTCGCCGTGCTGGTCCGCCTGCTCGGCCGCGCACCGCGCAGCGCCTACGCGCTCGACTCGTTCGCTTCCTCGCGCATGACCCTTCAGTCCAGCCTGGTCGAGGCCGCCGGCAAGTGGCTCTCAGGCACGCTCATGTGGCCGATCTGGCTGAACGCCGCGGGCGCACGCATCGGCAAGGGCTGCGAGATCTCGACGATCACCGACGTGATCCCCTCCACCATCCGGATCGGGCGCGAGACCTTCTTCGCCGACGGAATCTATCTCGGCGGCCCGCGGCTGCAGGCGGGAACCGCCGTCGTCGAGGCGGTCGAGCTCGGTCCCTCGAACTTCGTGGGAAACCACGCCGTGCTTCCCGCGGGCACGCGGATCGCCGAGGGCTCGCTCGTGGGCATCTCGACGCGCGGCGACGGACTGCCGCACAAGCCCGGGGCCTCGTGGTTCGGGCTTCCCGCCTTCGAGCTCCCGAAGCGCGAGGTCGTCGAGATGCCGCGCGAGCTCACCCACGATCCGCCGCTCCTGCGTCGGGTCAACCGCTGGGTCTGGGAGCTCGCCCGCTTCGCGCTCCCGATCGGTCCCGTGTTCCTCGGCCTGGTCTGGTTCCGCGCCATGGAGCAGGCTTCGCAGGCGATGTCGCCGCTGGCCTTCCGCGTCATCGCGCTGCCACTCGGCGCGCTCGGCGTCCTCGCCACGCTGGCGCTCGGCGTGCTGGTGATGAAGTGGCTGCTGATCGGGCGCGTCAAGCCGGGGACGCACGCGCTCTGGAGCTGCTGGTGTAGCCGCTGGGACTTCCTGTACGTCGCCTGGGGCATGTGGGCGAGCGTGCCGCTTGGGTTCCTCGAGGGCACGCTGCTTCTCGTCGGCTACCTCCGCGCGATGGGATGCCGCATCGGGCGCCGCGCGCTCCTCGGGCACGGTTTCGCGCACGTGGTCGATCCCGACATGCTGCGGTTCGGCGACGACGTGACCGTCGATGCGCTGTTCCAGGCCCACACCTTCGAGGATCGCGTGCTGAAGATCGACTATGTCGACCTGCGCGACGGCTGCACGATCGGCCCGAACACCGTGATTCTCTACGGCGCGGACGTGGGCGCGCGCGCGCGGGTCGCTCCGCACAGCGTGGTGATGAAGCGCGAGGTTCTGCTCGCCGACACGATGTACGAGGGCGCTCCGACGCAGCCGGCGTGAGTCACGCGCGGCGCAGGCGCAGGCTGTTGGCGACCACGCTCACGCTCGAGAGCGCCATCGCTGCGCTCGCCGCGATGGGCGGCAGCATCCAGCCCGTGAACGGCCAGAGCGCCCCCGCCGCGAGCGGGATCAGGATCACGTTGTAGCCGAAGGCCCAGGCGAGATTCTGGCGGATGACCGCGAGCGTGCGCCGCGAGAGCTCGATGGCCTCGGGAATCCTACGGAGTTCGGGCGCGACGAGCACGAGGTCCGCGCTCGACTTGGCGATGTCGGTGCCTCCGGACATGGCGATGCCCGGACGCGCGGCCGCGAGCGCGGCGGCGTCGTTGATGCCATCGCCGACGAAGGCTGCATGGGGGCGGGCTGCGACGAACGCGGCCTTCTCCGCGGGCGTCATCGCACCGTGGGCATCGCGGGCGTCGACGCCCACGCGCGCCGCCACCCTCTCGACGGCGCCGCCCGAGTCACCGCTGGCGATCGCCGCGCGGACGCCGATCGCGCGGAGGAGCTCGACCGCCTCGCGCGCGTCGGATCTCGGCTCATCGGCAAGCTCGATCGCGCCGAGAAGGCGTCCGCCCATCGCGACGTACACCGTGGTTCCGCCCCGCGGATCGCCGCCGCATGCGATGCCCGACTCGGCGAGGAACGCTGCAGAGCCGACGAGGCACTCGCCGCGCCCCGAGGTTGCGCGCACGCCACGACCGGCGATGGCGTCCGCGCCCGAGGCGGTCGCGAAGGCGACGCCACGCTCGCGGGCGAGCTCGATGATCCCGCGCGCGATCGGATGCTCGCTGAGCGACTCGGCGGTGGCGGCGGCGGAGAGCAGGTCTTCCTCGCTGACTCCGGCGGCGGCGCGCAGGACGGTCACGCGTGGCCGCCCGACGGTCAGCGTGCCCGTCTTGTCGAAGATGACCTCGCGGGCTCCCGCAAGGAGCTCGAAGCCGCTCGCACGCCGCAGGAGGATGCCCCTCCGCGCCGCACGCCCCGATGCGACCATGATCGCGACGGGCGTCGCGAGTCCGAGCGCGCACGGGCAGGCGACGACGAGCACGCTGACGAGCGCCTGCATCGCTTGCGATTCTCGAGTCTCGGCGCTGCCGAGCCACATCCACAGCACCCATGATGCCGCTGCGATGGCGAGGACGATGGGGACGAAGACGGCGGCGATGCGGTCTGCGAGCCGGGCGATCGACGCCTTCGTCGCCTGCGCCTCATCGACCAGCGCAACGATCCCCGCGAGCATCGTCTCATCGGTGCCGCAGGACGCCTCGACCTCGAGCGCGCCGAGCGTGTTCAAGGTGCCTGCATGGACGCGATCGCCGAGTGCGCGCTTCTGCGGCATCGGCTCGCCGGTCAGCATCGACTCGTCGAGCTCGCTCTCGCCGCGGACGATCGTGCCATCGACAGGCACGCGCTCGCCGGCACGGACGCGGACGCGCATGCCGCGCGCGACTTCCTCGGCGGACACCGCGCGCTCGGAGTCGCCCTCGACGATGCGTACGGACGGGACGGCGAGCGCGGCGAGCTCACGCAGCGCGTCGCCCGCGCGCGCGGTGGCGCGTGCCTCGAGCACGCGTCCGATGAGCACGAACACGATGATGACCGCGGCGGCCTCGAAGGTGAGCGCATGCACGTCGGCGTGCCCGCTCCAGAGATGCCACAGGCTCGATCCGAAGGCTGCGGTCGTGCCGAGCGACACGAGCGAGTTCATGTCGGCGCTGCCCGACCGCAGGCGCGCAAGCGCTGCGGCGTGGATCGGCCAACCACCCCACGCGAAGATCGGGCAGGCAAGCCAGAGCTGGGCCCATGCCATCCCCGGTCCCGACAGCCACCCGATCGCTCCGTGGCTCATGGCGACGATGACGAGCGGGACCGCGAGGCATGCGCAGACCACGGCGCGCCGCGCCAGCGATCGCTGCCGCGCCCGCTCCGCCGCCGCCCGCGCGGCGGGATCGCGGGAGAGATCGAGACTGAATCCAGCGGCGCGGATCTCGCGGGCCACCTGCTCGACGAGCGCCGTATCTCCGGCGCGACCGCCTTCGCGGGCTTCCGTGACCGCAGCGACCTCCATCCGGAGCTTCTTGGTGGCGAAGGAGACGCTTGCCGCGCGGACGCCCACGACCCGAAGCGCAGCGGCCTCGACCTTCGACGCGCATGCCGCACAATGCATCCCCTCGACGGGGATCACGCGCGTCACCACGCCCGGTGCGCCCTGCTCAGCCACCGAGCTTCCCGACGTGCTGCTCGAGCCGCGCCTTCACCGCCGCGCGCGGCATGTAGCCGGTCCACGAATCGATCACCTCGCCGTCCTTCATCAGGAACAGCGCCGGAATGCCGCGGACTCCGAATGCTGCAGCAAGCTCGCCCTCCGCGTCGCAGTCGACGAAGGCAACCTTCACCTTGCCCTCCAACTCAGGCGCAAGCGCCTGCAGCTCGGGCTTCAGCATCCGGCATGGCGGGCACCACGACGCCCAGAAGTCGAGCAGGACAGGCACGGACGACTGCGCCACCTCCTTGTCGAAGTTGTCGGCGGTCGCGTTCAGGGTGTTCGGGGCATCGGCCATGGGTCGGCGTCACTTTCTGCCGCGCAATGCGGGCGAGCGTTCTGAGCGCGTCATTCTTGCACAGGGTTCATCGGAGCGCGCCGAACCGCTCCCCTGTCCAATGTCCGAGAAGTTTCCCCTGCTCCGCAAGGCGCTTGCATCTTCGCCCGCTCCCGCTACACTCTTCGATCCTCCCCCGAACGGGGAGATGAAGGACTGCGCCATGAAGAAGGAAACCCATCCGACGTATTACCCCGAGTGCAAGATCATCTTCCGTGGCGAGGTCGTGATGACCGTCGGCGCCACGGTTCCGGAGATGAACGTCGAAATCTGGTCGGGCTCGCACCCGTTCTTCACCGGACAGAAGACCTTCGTCGACACCCTCGGCCGCGTCGAGCGCTTCCAGAAGAAGTTCGCCGGCAACTACTTCGACAAGAACAAGAAGAAGTAGATCCCCTCGAATCACTGACAGCCGCCCCCTTCCATCGGGGCGGTTGTTCTTTTTCGAGCGATCACGATGCCCAGCGACCACTCCAATCCCGAGTCGATCGAAGCGGAGCTCCTCCCGGAGAACCTCCGGCGGATCCTCGCTGCCCAGCGGGCGGAGGACGACGGCATCGCCGCCCAGCTCGAGGACATCGCGATCGCGTCGAACCATCGCAAGTCGATGGAGCTGTCGCGCCGCCGCGCGCTCCTCGCGCGCACGCTCGAGCCGCTCTCCGAGCTCCGCCGCTGTGCGCGCGAGCTCGCGGGGCTCGCGGAACTGATCGCCTCGGGCGAGGCCGAGATGATCGCGATGGCGAAGGCAGAGCGCCCCGCGCTCGAGTCGCAGGCGAAGGCCCTCGCGCAGACCATCGTCAAGGCGCTCGTCACCGGCGAGGAAGCGGCGATCGCGAGCTTCGTCCTCGAGGTCCGCATGGGAGTCGGCGGCGATGAGGCAGCGCTCTGGGCGGGCGAGATCCTCGAGATGTACCGCGCGCTCTCTGCGCGGCGCGGCTGGCGGTTCGAGCTCGTCGAGACGAAGCCGGGCGATGCGGGCGGGCTCACCCATGCGATCGCGACCGTCGAAGGCGCAGGCGCATTCGCAGCGCTGCAATTCGAGGGCGGCACGCACCAGGTGAAGCGCGTCCCCGCGACCGAAGCACAGGGGCGCATCCACACCTCCACCGCAACCGTCGCGATCATGCCCGAGCCGGAGGAAGTCGATGCAGCGCTCGATCCCGCGGAAGTGAAGGAAATGGTCACGACCGCGCAGGGACCGGGCGGACAGAACGTCAACAAGGTCGCGACCGCGGTCCATCTCATCCACCTGCCGACGGGTCTCGAGGTCCGCATGCAGGAGACCCGTTCGCAGGGGCAGAACCGCGAGAAGGCCTGGCGGCTCCTGCGCGCGCGCGTCTACGAGGTCCGCAAGCGCGAGGCTGATCTCAAGCGCAGCGCCGAGCGCCGATCGATGATCGGCTCAGGCGACCGCGCCGAGAAGATCCGCACCTACCGCTTCAAGGAGGGAATCTGCGTCGACCACCGCGTCGAGCAGTCGTTCTCGCTGCAGAAGCTCCTCGCGGGCGACATGGATCCCCTGCTCGACGCGCTCGCCGAGAAGGATGTCGCGGAGCGCCTCGCAGGCATGTGACGCGTGCTCAGGGATTGCGCGCGACGCGGAATCCCGTGTCGCCGAGCACGGCATCGGGCCAGAGCGCACCGCGGAACGAGCTGCGCGTGTTCTGCTCGGGCGCGTACCACGAGCCGCCGCGGATGACGCGCATCGACCCGATGGTCGGGCCCGGTGGATCCGCGATGGGCGAGAAGGCGTAGTAGGTCGAGTCGTACCAGTCCTGGCACCACTCCCAGACGTTTCCGAGCATGTCGTGGAGCCCGAGCGGATTCGCCCGCCGAGAGCCTACGGGATGGGTCACGTAGCCTGAGTTCGGCTGGAACCACGCGAGATCACCAAGCGGTTCGCCCTCACCGCCGTAGTCCGGCATCAGCGTTCCCGCGCGGCACGCGTACTCCCACTCGCATTCGGTGGGGAGGCGGAGCCCGGTCTGGGAGAGGAAGCCCGCGATCATGTTGTGCGAGACCGTCTCGACCGGACGATGCGCTTCGTCGATCCCATCGGTATCGAGGAAGTAGCTCGGGTTGAACTTCATCACCGCCTCGAACTCGGGCTGCGTCACCTCGTATCGCCCGAGGTAGAACGAACGCGTGATGCTCACGGTGTGCCGCGGCAGTTCATCGGAGGCGGCGAGCGCGTCGCCAATGCTCGCACCCATCGCGTACGTACCCTTGGGCACCAGCACCATCTCGACTCCGCTCGCCCGATCGCGGATGCGCCAGGCGGAGCCGGACGCCATGATCGCGGCGCGAAGCGCCGGATCGGTCACCACGGCCGGATCAGGCGACGGCTCGATCAAGTCGGCCCAGGCAGGCACCTTCAGGCACTCATTCCATGCACCAAGGAGGAGCGTGAGATCCGCCCCATCCACGATGCCATCCCGATCGATGTCGGTGCCGAGCCCGGCGCTCGACGGCCCGCCCCAGTCGGCGAGCAGCAGCGCGAGATCCTCGGCGATGATCGCGCCATCGTGATTGACGTCTGAGATGCAGAGGTCCGCCCGCGCGGCACGGACATCGAGGGCGAACGATGCGGACAGGAGTGCGAGCGAACGGACGAGGATCGTCCGGATCGGGTCTCTTCCAGCGGTTCCATGCATGGCGCGGTCTCCGATGAGGGTGGCCGTCGGTCCCGTCCGTAGGAACGACGCATCCCGCACCCCCTCCGCGCCCGACAACGCCTCGACCGCGCGCCCCTTTCGCAAATGCCGAGAAGTCGGCAGCTCGCCGCCTCCGTTATCGCGTCCCCACGGGCCGCCCCGCAGGGGTCAGCGTGTCCCGCCGTCGCGCCGCACGATCTCCGCCTCCAGCCATTTCGACTGCAAGCTCAGGGGACCGAACCTCGCCTTGGCGAGATCGCGCAGTACGCCGAGTTCACCCACATCGACGAGCGTGCCATCGCGCCGATTGCGCACCTCGAGCAGGGCGATGCGGGCGTCGAGCGTATCCGTGTCCTCGAGTCCGTAGACCCGTGTCATCCGCTCCACCAACCCCACGAGCGCCTTCTCCGCTTCCTCGAGCCGGTCCTGCGCGGCGATCGCACGCGCGAGCACGATCTCCGCGCGCACCGCGCCGACGCCGTTCTCGCCGATGACCTTCACGAAGGACTCGAGCGCGCCCCGCGCGATCGGCTCTGCCTCGGCGCCCCGTCCCGCCGCCACCAGCGCGATCGCGTGATCGCGCCGCAATCCGATGAAGCGCGCATCATCGCGCCCGAACCGCCGCTCCGCGCCCGCCACAAGCTCCTCCGCAAGCGCAACCGCCTCTGCATGATCGCCACGCACCGCGAGCAACTTGACGACCTCCTGCCCGCTCATGATGGCCTCGATGGAGTCGGCGCCGAAGGTGGCGACGCGCGTCTCGTATGAGCGGCGGAACGCCTCGGCCGCGACGTCCACCTCGCCCCTCGTGAACGCGATCCTCCCGAGCACGAGCTCCGACTCCGCGACATCGCCATGACGCTCGCCCAGCAGTCCACGGCGAAGCCCGAGCGCCTTGTCGATCTGCTGCTGCGCCTTCTCGATGTTCCCGAGCATCAGGTAGCGCCCGGCGAGCGAGCTGTGGAACTCCGCCCGCACGAGCGGAAGATCGGCGAAGTCGCGCTCGATCGCCTGAGCCGCCGGATCCAGGAACGACTTGGCGATGACCTCGCCGCCGACCGCGCTCTTGTCCACCGCCTTGACGAGCCGCGAGAACGCGGTCCGCTGCGCCTTGAGCTCCGCCGCGTCTGTCACGGTCCGCTTGAGATGAGCGTCGCCTCGCTTGTAGAGGTCGCCGATCGCGTACGCGCCGACCCAGGCCGCATCGACATCATCGAGCATGCGCGACTGGAACTCGGCGATGCGGCGCGCCTCCTCGGCGCGGGCGACTGCATCCGCGCGCGCACGCGACTCGTTCAGCGCGAACCAGACCGAGACGCCGGTCGCGATCGAGAGCGTCGCGACGATCGCGGCGCCGGCCGCGACCTGCCCGCGGTTCCTCCGCGCATAGCTGCGGAAACGGTACATCGCGCTCTCGGGCGCTGCGAGCAGCACGCCTCCCTCGAGGAACGCCCGAAGATCGCGCGCGAACTCCGCAGACGAGGCGTAGCGCTCCGCCGGCTCCTTCCGCAGCGCACGCAGCACGATCCAGTCGAGTTCCGGCGGGAGCCCGGCGATGATCGCGCTCGGCGCCGCAGGAGCCTCCGTCCGCACCGCCCGAAGCACCATCGCCCGCGAGCGGGTCCCTCCGTCGTCGCGACCAAACGGCGCCCTCCCCGTCAGGAGCTCGAAGAGCACGGCGCCCAGGCTGTACACGTCGGAGCGCGTATCGACGTCGACTCCGTCGGGATCCGCCTGCTCGGGGCTCATGTACTCGGGCGTCCCGACCAGCTGTCCCTCCTCGGTCACGGTCGCGCCGCGCTCGGTGGAGGCGTCGATGAGCTTCGCGATGCCGAAGTCGATCACGCGCGCGACCTGCCGCCCATCGCCATCGCGCGCGGCGAGGATGTTCGACGGCTTCAGGTCGCGGTGAATCATGCCCTTCACGTGGGCGTGCTGCACCGCATCGCAGACCTGCGCGAAGAGCGCGACCCGCCCGCGCACGTCGATCGCCTCGGCCGCGCACCATTCGGTGATCGGCTTTCCATCGACGAGCTCCATCACGAGATACGGACGGCCATCGGGCGCGAGGCCACCGTCGAGGACGCGCGCGATTCCCGGATGGCTCATGACCGCAAGCGCCTGGCGCTCGCGCTCGAAGCGTGCCACGATCGCCCGCGAATCCGCGCCGATCCGCAGGAACTTGATCGCGACGACCTGGTGATACGGGTGACGGCGCTCCGCGCGCCACACCGTGCCGTAGCCGCCGCGCCCGAGCTCGGCGACGAGCTCGTACGGTCCGATGCGGTCGCCGGCGCCCGGCATTCCGCTCATGCCTCGACAGGCTCCTCGCTCGATCGCCGTGCGCCCCACTGCCGCGGCTTCTTGCGCTCCGGCGTCCAGCCGCCGCGCACGCGCACGCCATCGCGCCCGACGAGGGCGCGCAGGTCTTCGAGCAGCGTGCGATCGGGGACCACGCGCATGCGGTACGACTGCAGCGTCGTCCGGCGCGCATCGCCATCGAGATGGATCATCACGTCGACCGGCCTCCCCTGCGCGAGCGCGACGGAGTTCGATGCCTGCTTCAGCAGGCCTGCGAGCATCTCGAGCGTGCCCCCCGCGGCCGTCGCCGCCTCGCCGCCGCACTCGACGGCGACCTCGAGCAGCATGCCGAGGTGCTTCTCGGCATCCTCGAGCGCGATCACGCGCTCGACGATGATGTTCGGCTCGCCGCGCGCGCGGTCGACCGAGCCGATCACGACGATCGGCCTGTCGTTCACGATCAAGTCGCCGTACTTCGCGAAGGCATCGGTGAAGAGCACCGCGTCCATCGTCGCGTTCTTGTCGGCGAGCCCGAGGATCATCATCTTCGAGCCCGGGTTCTTGCCCTTCTGGGTGACGACCACGCGCGTGCGCGCGACGAGACCCGCCACCACGCAGGGCGTGTCCTGCGCCGCCTCGCTCAGCTTCTTCACGTCCGCCGTGCAGAACGACTTCACCTGCTCGCGCCAGACGTCGAGCGGATGACCGGAGACGTGGAACCCGAGCGCTTCCTTCTCGAAGCGCAGCGCCTCCATGCGGTCCCACGGCGCGACCTTGCGCAGCGAGACGGCGGGCGCGGCGGCCGCCTTCGGAGCAGCCGACTCGAACATCCCGAAGAAGTTCTCCTGTCCGCCAGCGCGGTCGCGCGCAAGCGCCTGACCCGCAGCGATGGCGCTCTCGATGCTCGCGACCACGCTCGCGCGGTTCTCCGCGCCGTGCAGCGAATCGAAGCAGCCTGCCTTCACGAGCCCCTCGATCCCCGCGCGGTTCACGAACTTCGCATCGACGCGCTCGCAGAAGTCGAACATGCTCGCGAACGGCCCGTTCTTCCGCCGCTCCTCGATCACGGCGCGCATCGCAGCCCCGCCGATCCCCTTGATCGCGCGCAGACCGAAGCGGATGTGCCCACCGAGCGCCGTGCGCTTCTCATCGGGTCCGTAGACGACGGCGAAGTCCTCCTCGGAGAGATTCACGTCGGGCGGACGCACCTCGACGCCGATGTGGGGCTTCTTCGCGCTGTGGTCGGGATACACCAGCCGGCGGCAATCGTCGAGATAGATCGACCATTCCTCGATCTTGCGCGCCTGGCTCTCGAACGACAGCACCGCGGACATGTAATGGGCGGGAAAGTAGGTCTTCAGGTACGCGGTCTGGTAGGCGATGATCGCGTAGCCCGTCGAGTGGCTCTTGTTGAAGCCGTAGCCGGCGAACTTCAGGATGAGCTCGAAGAGCTCCTCCGCCTTCGCGGCGGTGAGGCCCTTCTCGGCGGCGCCCTTCACGAACTGGGCGCGCACCTTGTTGATCTCCTCGACCTTCTTCTTCGAGATCGCCTTGATCAGCGAGTACGCGGCCCGCAGCGGCACGCCACCGAGGTGATGCACGACCTGCATCACCTGCTCCTGGTAGACCATGATGCCGTAGGTCTCGGCGGTGAACCGCTCGACCACCTCGTGCACCTTCGGGACTTCCTGCTTCCCATGCTTGCGCGCGTTGTAGTCGGGGATGAGGTCCATCGGCCCCGGCCGGAAGAGCGCGTTCGCCGCGATGAGATCCTCGAGGCGGTCGGGCTGCATGCCCATGAGCAGCTTCTTCATGCCGCCGGATTCGAACTGGAAGACGCCGTTCGTGTCGGCGCGGCAGAAAAGCGCGAGCACCTTCGGGTCGTCGAGCGGGATCCTGTCGAGGTCGAGCGGATCGGTGCCCGCCGCCTCGCCCTTCTTGGGCGCGGTACGCCCGACGGCGCGATGGATCTCCTCCTCGGAGAGCGTCTCGCGGATGAGCTTCTTCGCGAGCTCGATCGTCGAGAGCGTGCGAAGCCCGAGGAAGTCCATCTTCAGGAGGCCGACCTTCTCGCAGGTCGGACCGTCCCACTGGGTGACGGCATCCTCCGCGCCACCGGCGGCGCGGCAGAGCGGGACGATGTCGTCGAGCGGCCGCGTGGCGACGATCACGCCCGCAGCATGCACGCCCTGGTTGCGGGCGTGGTCCTCGAGGCCCTTCGCGTGCTCGAACACGCGACGGACACGCGCATCCTCGCTGATGAGCTTCGCGAGCACGGGCTCCTTCTGCACCGCCTCGTCAAGCGTGATCTTGAGCTCTGCGGGCACGAGGTTCGCGAGGTTCTGCCCCTCCGCGGGGGTCAGGCCCATCACGCGCGCGACGTCCTTCACCGCGGCCTTCGCCTTCAGGCGTCCGAAGGTGATGATCTGCGCGACATGCCCGTACTTCTTGCGGACGTAGTCGATGACGGCGGCGCGGCCGTCCTGGCAGATGTCGATGTCGATGTCGGGGTACTCGGAGCGGTCGGGGTCGGTGAAGCGCTCGAAGAGGAGCCCGTACTTCTCGGGGCACGCGTTCGAGAGACCGAGCACGTAGCCCGCCATCGTGCCGACGCCCGAGCCACGCGCGTTCGCGGGAATGCCGCGCTGGCGCGCCCAGTTCACGAAGTCCCACACGATCAGGAAGTACGCGCTGATCGACTTGTCGGCGAGGATCTTGAGCTCGCGGTCGAGGCGCGCGCGCACCTGCGGCGTGATGCCGTCATGGCCGTAGCGCCAGATGAGTCCTGCCTCGCAGAGGTCGCGCAGCGCGCGATCGCAGCTCTCCTTGAGCTCCTCCTTCGACTCAGGGTCCTTGGTCGCGTCGAACGGAAGCGTCTCGAACCCGCGGCAATACGCCTTGAACCACTCGGTGAGGTCGCCGTCCCTCTTCGGGTCGTACTTCGGTCCGACGCCGGGATGCCTGACCTTCACGACGGGCGCGTGGTTCTCGCCCTTCGGGAACGCCACATTGCAGCGCGCCGCGATCCGCCCTGCGTTGAGCACCGCCTCTCGGTCCTCGGGGAAGAGCGCGAGCATCTGCTCGGGGCTCTTCACGTAGACGTCCTCCGGGTACTTCAGCCGGTTGGGATCGTCCTTGTTCTTCTGCATCGAGATGCAGCAGAGGGTGTCATGGACGTCGTGATCCTCCGCGCGCAGGAAGTGGGCGTCGTTGTCGACGACCAGCGGCAGCCCGAGCTCGTTCGCGAGCTTGCGGAGATAGGGATTGATCTCCTCCTGCTCGGGCACGTGGCGCTGGAGCTCGATGTAGAAGCGCGGCTCGCCCCGTTCATTCGGCCGAAACGTGTCTGCGTGCCACTGCGCCTCGGCGACGGCGCGATCCCAGAAGACGGGGTCCTTGCCCGAGCGCAGGTAGTCCTCGAGGTGCGACGCGAGCGATGAGCCGAGATGCCCGTTGATCGCGATGATGCCGTCGCCCCACTGCGCGAGCGTCGACTTGTCCATGCGCGGCTTGTAGTAGAAGCCGTTCAGGAATGCGTCCGAGGAGAGCTTGAGGAGGTTGCGGTAGCCGTGGATGTCCTCGGCCAGCAGCACGAGGTGCCAGCCGCCGTCCTTCTCGCCGGTGTGGGTCTTGTCGCGGCGGTCTCCGACCTTACCGTCGCGATCGACGGCGACATAGGCCTCGATGCCGATGATCGGCTTGACCCCGAGCTCCTTGGCCTTCAGGTAGAACTCCATCGCCCCGAACATGTTGCCGTGGTCAGTGACCGCGACGGCATCCATGCCGAGCTCCTTGACACGCTTGAGCAGCCGCTCGATGCGGTTGCCGCCGTCGAGCAGCGAGTACTCGCTGTGCAGGTGGAGATGCGCGAACACGGGCTCGGTCGACGAACCTCCGCTCGCTGTGGGCGCTGTTCCTTCAGCCATCTTTCTCGTCCTCGAAGACCGCGCATGGTACCGCGCGGTACGCACACCGCCCCGCGACCGTACCCGCCAAGTACCGGGTACAGGCGGGTACAGGCGGGTACGGACCGCGTCCACGCCTTCCGCGGGTCGAGACTGTTGGATTCCGAGGAATTCCTCGTACGCCAGACGAGGGCACGAGAGTCGACCTGAGCCGAACGCCAGATACCCGCCCGTACCCGCCAGAGACAGGTAGATACCAGGTCCACTCCGGATGATGCGTCAGGCGCCGCCGTCGCGCGGCGGGATCACGCGCACATTCTCGCGACCGTCGTCCGGCGCGCGGGACGTGCGCGTCGCGCCGATGCCAAACACCCTTCGCACCAACCACATGGCGATGCCGAAGGCGACCAGGATCGCGGCGCAGCCGAGGAACAGCGCGAGCAGGAGGATGCCGAGCGCCAGCAAGAGCACCGCCACTGGGATCGCAAGGACGAACGTCAGCGCCCCGACGAGCGCGCGCTCCAGGCGCCCCGCACCCGCGCGCACCCGCCACGGCGGCTTCATGCGAAAGCGCTGCGCTGCATCGCGTCCGATGGTGAAGACGCGGAAGCTGCCCGGATTCATGCCAGCCACTTCTCCCGCATGGCTCGCGCGATCGGTCCCGGCGCGCCGCTGCCCACCTCATGCCTCTCGACGCGCACGACTGGCATGACGCCCCAGCTCGAGTTGGTCAGGAAGATCTCGTCGGCGTCGACGACTTCGTTGATGGTGAGGTCCGCGCGCTCGACCGCAATGCCCGTCCCCTCCGCCCACAGGATCACGGCAGCCCGCGTGCAGCCCGGCAGGACGGGTGAGCGCGTCGCGCCCGCGGACTCCTCGCCGCGCGCGCGCGGCGTGCGCAGCGTCCCGTTCTTCACGAGGAAGACGTTGGAGACGCTCCCGCTCGCGAGATGGTTCGTGATGGTGAACCAGAGCGCCTCGGCGCAGCCGAGCTCGGCCGCGCGCTGCACCGCGGCGATGCGCGGCCAGTACATCGAGGTCTTGTGCCCTGCGAAGGGATCGTGTGGATTTGCGCGGCTTTCCGCGATCGACACGCCGACGCCCTTCGCGAAGAGCTCATCCGGGTAGCGCGTCGGCGGCTGCACATGCACGGCGACGGTCGGCTGCGGCGCGGCCGCCTTCTCGCCCGCCGCGTTCGCGCCGGCGAAGGGCCGACCCATGTCGCCCGCCGTCAGCGTGACGCGCACGCGCGCATCCTTCATCTCGTTCCTCGCCAGCGTGACCTGCACGGCCTCAGCGAGCGGCTCGATGTGCAGCGGGTCGAACAAGCGCAGCTCGCGCGCGCTCATGGCAAGCCGCGTCAGGTGCTCCTCCAGCCTCAGCACGGCGCCATCGCGCGCCAGCATCGTCTCGAACAGCCCGATCCCGTGCTGGAATCCAGCGTCGAAGAAGCCGATCTTCGCATCGGACGCATCGACGAAGTGACCGTTGATCCACGCCTTCACTGCTGCGGCTCCTTCGCGGGGGGGACGGCGGCGATCGGGTCGACGCGTGCGACACCCACGACCTCCGCGTTTCCTCCGAGGATCGAGAGCGCGAGCGACACGCCGTGTCCGTCGGCGGCGCGGATGACGACCGACTGGATGTGCGGGAGATTCGCCCCAGGCTGGGTCGGGCCGATGTGCTCGAAGGTGAGCGCACCGCCGCTCTCGCGGCGCACGCTCTCGGGCGCCATGGTGTCGAAGACCTGCTGGATCGCGGGATCGACCGCCTTCGGGATCGGGCGCCCGCCGCGGACCTCGAACATCACTTCGCGCGCGAAGGCTTGGTAGTCGGCTGGCTGTGCAGGCGCGGTGCTCGCGATCTGTCCCTTGGAGAGGAAGTAGACGATCCCCGCCACGAACAGGGTGAGCATGGGGTAGACGAACTTTCGGCGGTAGCGGTCGCGGCGTTCCACGGGGCGCAGAGTGTACGCGGCGGCGCGGCTATCCTGCCCCCATGATTTCCCACTGCTGCGCTTCCTGCGGGCAACCGCTCGAGCGGTCCACGCGCGTCTTCGCGCGCGGACTCGGCATGTGGGTCGCGCGCTGCAGCCGGTGCGGGCACGCGGTGCGCTGGAATCCTCGGGGGGCGCGTGCGCCCTACCGCCTCTGGGTGCGGACCCGCGCCCTCAATCTGCGCCTCGGCGTCGCCCTGACGGCGGGGCAAGCGGCGGGCATCGCGTCGATCGCGATCGGCGCGCAGTTCGTGGACCAGTACCGGATTCTCACCCGCTTCGAGAATGCCCCGATCCTGCTCCGCAACGAATTCATCTTCATGTACCTCGGGCTCGGCGGCGCAGCGGCGATCGCGGCGGCGGTGTCGGCGGTCTTCCTCGCCCCGGATCAGCGGATCCCCATCCGCGTGCTCCTCGCGTGGACGATCGGCGCACTTCCCGTGATCCTGCTCCTATCGCTCCTTCCGCTCTCCGCCGCGAGCGAGGTCCGCGAGGACGTCGCGGAGGCTTTCAGCGATCCGTACATGTACACGCGCTCGTTCTCGCTCTGCGCGCTCGTTCCGCTCGTCAGCTTCGTGCTTGCGTATCCGATCGATGCGCTCCGCAAGCTCGTCTCGCGCGAGTTCCTGCGCCGATACAGGTCGAGCATCCGATCAAACCTCGTGCTCTCGCGGAACGCCCACGCATGACCGACAAGACTCCGACGATCCAACCGCGCGAGACCCTGCAGGGTGATCGGCTCTGTGCGCAATGCCTGCAGCCACTCGTCGGCCGCACCATCGAGCGCGAGCCGGAGACGGGGCTCCTGTTCGTCCGCTGCGGCGAATGCGGCACGGCGAGCGCGCTGTTTGAGTATCCGACGGCCACGCCATGGATCAACCGAATGAAGGCGGTGGTCGCATCGACGCTGGTCTTCCTGATCCTCGGATTCGCCATCGTCATCGCCGCGAGCAGCGGCGGCTTCACCGCGGGCGCCGCGAACGAAGCGGGCGACTACGCGGGCGAAGCGCTCGCCGCTGCGTACCCCGGCGGTGATCTCACCGAGAAGGGAACGCCCGCGATCGGTCGGTGGAGCACTGCGGACATTCCCTGGCTCGGCACGCCGGACGGGCAGGCGGCCATCGCGTCATCACGCTGGAACGTGGTGTCATTCCTGTACATGGGGCTGCTCGGGGGGCTGGGCTCCGTGATCGCGACGCCGTTCATGATCTTCATTGCGGTCGCCGTCTCGCGGCATCGCCCGCTCCGTCGGGCGCTGCTCACGATGGTTCCGTCGCTCCTAGGCACCTCGTGCGCGCTCGCGATCGTCAAGGCGAACATGCTGATCGCGTGGCGCTCGGGCGAGACATGGCAGTCGGTCGCCATGCGCGAGCACCTCTCCTTCTACCTCGCTGCGATGTGGCTCTGGTTCAACGCGCTCGCGGCGATCATCGCGCTGGTCGGTCCGGCGCTGGTGGCGGGCATCGCGCGTTTGATCCTGCCGCCGAGCGACCGCAGGCTGGTGGCATGGCTGTGGGAGTGGCGCGGGAAGCCCGTGCCCCGCGCCTAGGGGAAACCGGTGCCAGGCACGTGCCGTGAGGTGCCTGGCACCTCGCGGCACCCTCGCGGCACGCGTTGTCTCGATACGTCAGCAAATCGGTGCCAGGCACGTGCCGTCAAGTGCCTGGCACCTCACGGCACGTGCCTGGCACCATTTCTTGGCGGCGTTTGCGCTACCCTTCCCGCCCCCGCAGGACCATGTCGCTCGTCACCCTCGCCAATCTCCGCTTCGGCCACGGCACCCGCCTTCTCCTCGACGGCGTGAGCGGCTCCATCCACGAGGGCGAGCGCGTCGGACTCGTGGGTCGCAACGGCTGCGGAAAGAGCACCCTCTTCAAGCTCATTGCCGGCGTCCTCAAGCCCGACGACGGCGAGGTGCAGATCGCGCGCACCGTCCGCATCGGCTATCTCGAACAGGACCCGAGGCTGCCCCAGGACAAGACCCTCCGCGGCGCTGCGGCCGAAGCCTTCGCCTCGATCGACCAGCTCAAGTCGGAGCTCGACGGGGTCTTCGACCGCATGGCGACCGCCGAGCCCGACGAACTCGAGAAGCTCATGGAGCGCCAGGTCTCGCTCGAGGAGGCGATCGACGCTGCCGGCGGATACGCCGTCGACCACAAGATCGATGCGGCGCTTCACGGCCTCGGATTCACCGACGCCGACTTCGAACTGCCCGTCAAGGGCCTCTCGGGCGGCCAGAAGGCGCGTCTCGGCCTGGCGCGGCTCCTGCTCTCGAACCCGGACCTCCTGCTCCTCGACGAGCCCACCAACCACCTCGACATCGAGGGGCGCCGCTGGCTCGAGGACTTCCTCGCCGACGAGTTCAAGGGCAGCGTCGTCCTCATCTCCCACGACCGCTGGCTGCTCGACCGCGTGGTCAACCGCATCATCGAGATCGACCGCGGCGTCCTGCGCGAGTACCCAGGCAACTACGCGGCATTCCGTTCGCTGCGCGTCGAGCGCATGCTCACCGTCGAGCGGCAGCACGAGAAGCAGCAGGACAAGATCCGCCAGGAGCAGGCCTTCATCGACCGCTATCGCGCCGGCCAGCGAGCCAAGCAGGCGCGCGGACGCGAGACGCGCCTCGAGCGGTTCAAGGAGGAAGCGCTCGTCGAGAAGCACGCCGAGATGGGCGTGATGAACCTCGACTTGCCCGATCCGCCCCAGATGGGCGACTTCGCCTTTGTCGCCGAGAACATCTCGAAGAGCTTCGGCGACCGCGTCTGCTTCAAGAACCTCACCCTGTCCGCACGGCCCGGCGAGCGCATCGGCATCATTGGACCGAACGGCGCAGGCAAGACCACGCTCGTCCGGACGCTGCTCGGCGACCTCGAGGCCGATTCGGGGGAGATCAAGCGCTCGCCGCGGCTTTCGATCGGCTGGTTCCGGCAGACCCAGGACCACATCGATCGCAACCTGCTCGCGTGGGAGTTCCTCCAGAACACGATCCGATCGATCGAGGGCTCGCCGCGCGCAAGCGAGCAGGAGGCGCGCAACCTCGCGGGCGCGTTCCTCTTCACGGGCGAAGAGCAGGACAAGGCGATCGGCGATCTCTCGGGCGGCGAGCGTGGCCGGCTCGTCCTCGCGTCGCTCATCGCAAGCGCCAAGAACCTCCTCGTCCTCGACGAGCCCACGAACCACCTCGACATCCCGAGCGCCGAGCGCCTCGAGGAGGCCCTCGACAAATTCGGCGCGATCGACAAGAGCCGCATCGGCGGCAAGGGCGGGCACGGCGGCGTGCTGCTCCTGATCTCGCACGACCGCGCGCTGCTCGACGACGTCTGCGACCGCCTGGTGATCCTCGATGGCAACGGCGGCGCGCGCGTGTTCGACGGCTCCTACCGCGACTGGGAGGCGCGCGAGCGCACCGAGCGCCGCGAGGCTGACGCCAAGATGAAGGGCGAGGCTGGGGCGAAGGGCAAAGAGCGCGAGAAGGCGCGGAAGGCCGAACCCGCGCGCCCCGAGCCGAAGCCAGCGGCGAAGGACGGCGCGAAGCCTCCGAAATCGCGCTTCTCGAGCCTCCCGCTCGAGAAGATCGAGTCGCGCATCGCCGACATCGGCCGCGAGCTCCTCAAGATCGACGCCGACTTCGCGGATCCGAAGGTGGTGTCGGACGCGGGCAAGATGAAGAAGCTGCTCGCTCGGCGCGACGAGCTCCAGAAGGAGCAGTCGGAGCTCGAGGAAGAATGGCTGAGGAAGAGCGGCTGAACCGGGTGATGCGCGCGTCGGCGGGGAGCCGCCCGATCACAGCACGACGGTGAAGACCTGCTTGCCGATATCCACGCGCAGCGGAGTCACGGTCGCGGGACGCTCGCAGATCACGGCGAAGCCGCGGTCCTCGATGACGCTCGTCTCCAGCGCGACGTTTCCACCGCCCACGCTCACGCGAACGACCTGGCCAGCGTCGCCGATGCCGACGCCGTAGACGCACACGCGTCCGGAATCCTCGTCGAGGAATGCATGGACCAGGGACGCGCGGTTGCCGAACTCGTCGAGGACCTTGAGCTCGCGCGCCTTCTTGAAATCAAAGGTGCTCGATGCGAGCGCCACCGAGCGGCGCGCGTCATCGACAATCCGGCGATCCACGAAGTCCATCAAACGCGCGGAAATCTGCCGCTGCTGCGCCTCGAAGTAGAGGGCGACGACAAGAGCCGCGAAGAGGAACAGTGCAGCGGCCCTCCACACGTGCTGGGTCGGGCGGCGCTCGAGCGCCGTGCGCTCGAGGATCTCGCGGACGATCGCATCGCGATCGATGGCGCCACGTCCGTCGGCGCGCGCGCGCGTGGGGCCAATCGTGGCGATCGGGGCGGCGGCGTGCTCCTCGATCGACGCGGCGACGCGCGCAAGGGTCTTGAGCCGAAGCGATGCCGGCGGCTGCTCGTTCGCGAGCAGATTCGGATCGCATGCGATGCGGTCTTGGAGCGCGCGGATATCCGCCTGAACGCTCGGTGACGCAGCGAGGAACGCCTTCTCGAACCGAGCGGAGTCCACCTCGTCGATCACGCCCAGCGCATCCGCCGTGGCAAGCTCGAGGAGTTCCTCGCGGGAAATGTTCGTGCCGTCAGTCATCGTCGTGGTCTACCGTCCGGCTTCGCGTGCGAGCCGAAGCGTTCCGGCTTGCTCGTCCCGAAGCCAATCCCCCGAAGCCAATCCCCCGAAGCCAATCCTTCGGTCGCCTCTCATGATTCCCCGCGACCGCGAGGAACACCGTCCCGCGGACGCAGCAAGTCTCGGCGACCTACCCCGATTTCGCCCAGGAAATCCCAGCGACTCGCTGAGATTCGACGAAAAACTCTGTTCTGCCGACCCCCTGCGTGGTCCGAGGCGGGTTCGAGTCGCTCTACGCAAGCCCATGCCGCGGAGTTGCATGCATCGCGCCGAATCGCGGCCGGCACGCGCATCTGTCACGCGATGACCGCTGAGGTCCGATTTTTCCTGCGCTCGCGGTGCGTCAGCCACGGTTCTCCCCCCCGCCCTCGAGTTCGCGAAGCTTGGCCAGGCCCCTGCTCAGGGCGCTCTTGACCGTGCCGAGGGGCGCGTCGAGCTGGACCGCGATCTCACGAAGACTGAAACCCTGGAGGTACGCCCGCTCGATCACGGTCCGCTGGAGCTCAGGCAGACGCTGCAGCTGGCGGCGCAGCCGATCCCGGCTTTCCGACGACTCCTCGCCAGCCGCGAGTCGATCCTTCGATGGCTCAGGGCCAGCGGCCGCGTCGAGGCGTGAATCATCGGCAAGCGTGCGCTCGGGACGGGCGGACTGCCTCCGAAGACGGTCGATAAGGTGCCGCCGCGTGATCAGCATGACCCATGTGACCAGTTTGGCACGCTGTGGATCGAAGCGGTCGGCAGTCTGCCAGAGCCGCACGAACACCTCCTGCACGGCATCCTCGGTCTCCGCCCGTGATCGCAGGACCTGTCGCGCGGACTGGAAAACCAGCGCTCCGAAGCGCGCATACAGCTCTTCGATCGCCGCTTCTTCATCGGCGGCGACGCGCTGCATGAGTTCCCAGTCGATGCGCTCCTGACTCTCCAAGTGGAGACCCTCCGAGGGAGTGACTTTCGTCACGGTACCGTAGATCGGCGCGAAATCCACGGAGATGCGCTTTCCAACCCAAATAGTGCGGGTATTCTGAACCGAGGCGACTCTCGCGCAGTTGAGTCGTTCAGCAGGCCCCAGCGTGGTCTGATCGAGGATTCCGACATGGATGCACGCGCCCTTCACGGGCACCATCCAAGCGAGCCGGCCACCCGCTCTTCACGGGCGCGGGATTGTGCCTCCTCGCCGCGCCGCGGGTTCACCCTCATCGAGTTCCTCGTCGTCATCTCGATCGTCATGCTCCTCACCGGGATCCTCATGCCGTCGCTTGCGCGAAGCCGCGACGCCGCGGATCGCCTGCGCTGCGCGAGCAACCTGCGGCAAGTCGGCGGCGCGCTGATCGGCTTCCTCGATGACAACAACGACCGTCTCCCGAACCTGACCTACATCTACGACTCTGTCCCGAAGTACTGCGAGGGCATGCTGCTCACCAGCTACGAGGGCGAGTCGCTCGAGGGGCTAGGGAGACTGCTCCCCTGCGCGCCGATGGGCGGCTATCTCGCCGACGCACGGCTCCTCTACTGCCCGTGCCACCACGGCGATCACCCCTACGACCGCTACGCGGCGCAGATCGGCGGACGCCTGCTCGATACCGAGTCCGGCACGCCCGCCTACTGCAACTACCAGTACAAGTCCCCGCTCGATCCCGCGACGGGCAAGCAGATCACCAGCGCGATGCTCTCGACGAAGGTGCTCGTCGCCGACGGCTTCCGCACCCGCTCGGACTTCAATCACAAGAACGGCACCAATCGCCTCTTCGGCGATTGCCACGTCGATTGGCACGCGGACAACGGCAACAAGATCTACAAGAGCCTGCCGTTCAGCGTCGCCCTCGAGGCCCCCGTCATGTACAAGTCGATCTGGAACCTGATCGACGGCGACGGCATGGAGCGGTAGTCACCTCCTGTGACTTCACTCGGTGTCCGCTGGAACCAGATCCACCACGAGCGCGCGATGCCGCCCGAGGCCGGGATCGATGACCTCTGCACGCGCTGCAATCCAGGTGTCGGCGACCATCATCTGGTCGATCGCCAGGAGCGGTCGCGTGCGCGAATAGGTCCCGCCCCAGCCGACGCCCGCCTCGGCGAACGCCTCGCGCGTCCCGGGAACCACCAGCCCGATCGAGGCGCTGCCGCGCGTGATGTTGAAGTCGCCCACGGTCACGTCGGCGGGCTTCGCTCGAAGCGGATCGATCGCCCCTGCGAACGCACGCATCGATGGATAGCGGTGCAGCGTGGTCTCGCTCGGGAGATCGATCGCATCGATCACGAGCGACCGCCCCGACGCATCGAGCCCGATGCGCGAGAGCGCTCGGTGCCGAGTGGCATAGAGCGGCACGGCCTCCACGAGCGGGATTCGGGTGGCGACCGCGAATCGCCCTGGCGTCGCGATCGTGTAGCCCCGCTGGTTCAGCAGCTCGGAACCGCCTCCTGCGAACAGGAGCCCCGGATCGGTCAGCACCATCACATCGGCGTCAAGCGAGAGCAGGAACTCGACCGCAGGCTCAGCCTCGGAGCGGTCCGCGTAGCACACGTTCCAGAAGACGACGCGCGTGCCGCCATCGGGGCGCTGCTTCGGAAGGCCCCAGTCGCTCCGCGTGGTGAACAGTGCGATCGCAAGCGCAGCTGCGGCGAGGAGTCCATTCCGCCGACGCTCGGCTCCCGACGAGCCAAGCCAGAGAACGACGCAGCCGAGCACCAGCGGCGCGGCGAGGAACACGCGTGGAATCCACCAGACCCACTGCAAAAATCCGATGCGATCGGTCAGAAGCTGCGAGCCCACGAGCACGCAGAGGAGCGCCACGAGAAGGACTCGCGCGACCTTCATCCGGCGTCAGGCTCCGTTCGAGCAGGGACGTGACCTTCGGCGACATCGCGATTCGCGAGTTCGCGCGCGATCGCGGGACCAAGCCCGCGCGCCGTGCAGATGACCGCACGGTTCGCGGAGAGCCGCCGCCCGCGGGAAAGATCGATGTCGGATCCATCGGTGTCGCCGACCCACGCGCCCGCCTCGCGCGCGAGCAGGATCGCCCCCGCGTGATCCCACACATACTTGCCGGGTCCGTTGCCGCGACGGCTGTAGGCGACATCGGCGAGACCCGCGATCACATGCCCGTACTTCGCCTGGCTGTCCGAGTGGACGAGCTCGCAGCGATGGCCCGTCGACTCGCCGACGGCCATGCGGGCGCGGACCTGGCTTGGCGTCGCGCGGGCGGGGGCGACAACTCGAACCGCCTCATCCGCTCCGAGCGCGGCCTGCGAGACCTCGGCTCGGGTGCACTCACCGCCACAGAGCGGCGACCACCAGGAGCCTCCACCCTTGACGGCGCTCAGCAGCATCCCACCGAGGACGGTTGGATAGCCGTTGGACGCAAAGATCACCTCGCCTCGGTGCAGCAGCGCGAGGCACGGACACCAGTGGTGCCCGTCGACGAAGCCCTGCGTGCCATCGATCGGATCGAGCACCCAGGCGTACTCCACGCCCCGGGTCGAGCCATCCAGTCCGCCGCACGAGAGCGCGCGCGTGATGCCCGCCTCGCCCCCGTCATAGCCCCAATCGGCGAGCAACTTCCGGCAGTGCGCCTCCGCCGCCGGCTTGCCTCCGATCGAGCTCAGATCCTCCTCGGCGATGGTCGGCAACTCGCCGAAGACCTCGCGGAGCCGACTGAGGATCAAGACCTGCAGCGCGACGTCCACGGCGGTCACCACCGATCCGTCCGCCTTCTGGACGACGGCCTCGGGCGGTAGGTCGCGCCGCGCGGCAACCGCGAAGTTGGTCGCATCCTGCATGAACTCGCAGGCAAGGTCGAGGTCTTCAGTATCAAGCTTCGGGAACCCCAGGGGCATTCCCGCAGGGTAGCACTCCTGCGGCACCCCCCATCGGTGCCAAGTTGGCAGACCGAGCACATCGCCTCGCCACTTCGACTCCCGAAGACGCCTCCAATCCGCGACTTACGCCGCCGTTCGGGCTGGCACACCCCTTGCATCTCCGCGGCGCCCCGACGGCAACCCCGCGGGGAAGAAGGAATCGAACTCATGTCCAACGGAACGTCCAACGGAACTGGCAAGATCATCGGCATCGACCTCGGCACCACGAACTCGTGCGTCGCCATCATGGAAGGCGGTCAGCCGAAGGTGCTCATCAACGCGCAGGGCAGCCGCACGACCCCCTCGGTCGTCGCGTTCACCGAGAAGGGCGAGCGCCTGGTCGGGCAGCCCGCGAAGCACCAGCAGGTCACCAACCCGAAGAACACCATCTACTCGATCAAGCGCTTCATGGGCCGCCGCACCGACGAGGTGGCCAAGGAGCAGAAGATGGTTCCCTACGAGGTGCTCGGCTCTGGCGCCGACCTCGTCAAGGTGAACATCCGCGGCAAGCAGTACACGCCGCCCGAGATCAGTGCGATCGTGCTCCAGGAACTCAAGAAGGTCGCAGAGGACTACCTCGGCGAGAAGGTCGAGCGCGCGGTCATCACCGTGCCCGCCTACTTCAACGACGCGCAGCGCCAGGCGACCAAGGACGCCGGCGAGATCGCCGGCCTCAAGGTCGAGCGCATCATCAACGAGCCCACCGCCGCCGCGCTCGCCTACGGACTCGAGAAGAAGAAGAACGCCCGCATCGCCGTGTTCGACCTCGGCGGCGGTACGTTCGACGTGTCGATCCTCGATGTCGGCGACGGCGTGTTCGAGGTGCTCTCGACCAACGGCGACGGCCACCTCGGAGGCGACGACTTCGATGACCGCATCATCTCCTTCCTCGCCGACGAGTTCCGCAAGAAGGAAGGCATCGACATCACCAAGGACGCGATGGCGCTCCAGCGCCTGAAGGAAGC
>JBEGLX010000037.1:0-35515 GCA_041183345.1 Planctomycetota bacterium | reverse complement strand
GGCGGTGGCCGCCACCGAAGCCGCGGCCACCGCCGCCGCCACCGAAGCCACGGCCGCCGCCGCCGCCGCCGAAGCCGCGACCGCCGCCACCACCACCGCCGCCACCGAAGCCACCACCCGGACGCGGAGCGCGGGGCTGAGCCTCATTGACGACGAGGGCGCGACCCTCGAAATCCTTGCCATTCAGGCCCTCGATCGCGGCCTGGCCAGCTTCCTTCGAACCCATGGTCACGAAGCCGAAGCCGCGCGAACGGCCCGTCTCGCGATCGGTTCCGATGAACACGTCCAGCACTTCACCGTGCACAGCGAACACTTCACGAAGACCTTCGGGAGTCGTACGATAGTTGAGATTTCCGACAAAGAGCTTGAACATGTCTGGCCTCCCAGGCCAGTTCGTGCCACGTCATGCATTTGCAATTCGGCGTGGCGTATGGGTCTCGACGCGCAGGGGACTGACGTTCAGTGGTGCGGTCAACCTGACAGCATACAGGGTTTTGCGTCTGTCAACCGACAAGAGTCAAGAATCTGGCAGGATGGTTGTCGCGCGGCGTTCGCCCACCCCGATCAACTCTCGTCGGGAACTCAGCTCGCGATCGCCGATAAGCACCATTCCCATGGACGAATCCGTGCATCGCGACCCTTTCCAGATCCTCGGGCTGGCGCCTCGCTATCGGATCGATGCACAGGAACTGCGCCGGGCGTGGATGCGGAAGGCGGCGCAGGTCCATCCGGACGCTGCAGGTTCAGCCTCAGAAAGGACTTATGCGAACGACGCATTCAGGATTCTGGCTGATCCAATCGCTCGCGCCCATGCGCTTCTCCGACATCTGAATGCCCCGACGGGAGACCAACGGGCCATGCCCGAGGGCTTCCTTCTCGAGATGATGGAGCTTCGCGAACAGGCGGATGCCGCACAGGGCGATTCGCGGGCGATAGGGTCGTTGCGCGCGGAGGCCACCCGGCGTCGTGGCGAGGCGATCGAGCGGGTGGGGCGCTGCTTCGAGCCGTTCGGCGAGGAACCGATCTCCTCGGAGTCGGTCCAGACGGTCCTGATGGAACTCAATGTGATTCGCGCGTTTGACCGCATGCTCGAGCAACTTGAGCGTGAGGCTGGTGACGGATGAGCGGCGAGTCGATTGGCGTTGGCTGGCCCGCGATCGCGACGGAGGACTACCTGCTGCTCGCGGCGCTGCCGCCGCTCCTCGCCTGCATGGCGTACTTCTCGCTCGTCGAGGCAACGTACTTCTCGCTGACTCCCGCCGACCGACTCGGCTTGCGTCGCACGCACCCCGACGCCGCGCGCCGCATCGAGGCCATCCTCGCCTCGCCACGCGTGCTCCTCGTCAGCGACATGCTCGGCGCACTCGTGGTCAGCACGGCGTATCTCGTCGTAAGCACGGTGCTCGTCAGTCGCTTCGAGCACTCGCTGCTCTTCTCGATCGCACTTGCAGTGACCTCCGTGCTTGGCATGGTGCTCTCGGCGGAGGTGCTGCCGAAGATCATCGGAACGACGGACCGGTCCCGTGCCGCTCGGATCACGGCGCGCTCGACGGCGATCTTCTGTGCGGTGATGGGTCCGCTCGCGAGGGGAATCGACCGGTTCGTCCTCGCTCCGATCGGGCGATTGACCGCGCAGATACAGCCGTCTGGCGTCGTGGACGCAGCCGAGCTTGCGGCGCTGCTGGAGCAGTCCGCGCGCGAGGGCTCGATCGATGTGCGCGAGCGCGAGGCGATCGAGGGCGTGATGCGTCTGCGGCGACTGCGGGTGCGCGACGTCATGACTCCGAGGGTCGACATGGCATTCGTGTACGTCGACTCCGATGACTCGGAGATCGTCGCCACCTCGACCCGAGCTCGCTTGACTCACCTTCCCGTCGTGGGGCGCCACGTCGATGAGGTCGTCGGCATACTCTCGCTCAAGCGCTACCTCCTGACCACGCCGCGTCCGACGCGTGCCGAGTGCATGGAGCCGCCGCGCTTCGTGCCTGAGCTCGCGTCGCTCGAGCAGCTGCTCGAGCATTTTCGCCGCACGGGGAGCAAGCTCGCGATCGCGGTCGACGAGTATGGCGGCACCGCCGGCATCGTGGCGCTCGAGGACTGCGTGGAGGAGATCGTCGGTGACATCGCTGACGTCGGCGAGATCGCGGTCGACGCGCCGCTCGAGGTCGCGGCCGGGGTGTGGCGCGTGAGCGGCGAGATGAGCGTGGCGCGATGGAGCGAGATCTTCGGCGCGCGTGCGGTGAGCGCGCGGTCGAGCACCGTCGCGGGCATCGTGCTGCAGCGGCTTTCGCGGCTCGCGCGGACGGGCGACAAGGTCGATCTGGCGAACGTGCGCATCGAGGTCGAGAAGGTCGAGGGCGCTCGCATCCGCAGCGTGCTTGTGTCGCTCCAGCGGGAGGTCGCATGATCGAGATGCCGCCCGCGGAGATCCCCGCAGCAACGCTCACGACCGAGCAAGCGATCCTCTTCGGTGCGATCGCGGTCGCGGGCCTCGCGCTGGCGGGATTGCTCGCCGGCCTTGAGACGGGGCTCTACTCGCTGTCGCAGGTGCGGCTCGCCGTTCGCGCATCCCGCGGGGACCGCGGCGCCGCCCGCCTTGCGCGCGAGCAGGCGCGTCCGCAGCGACTGCTCTCCGCGCTGCTGGTCGCAAACTCGATCGCAGGATGGTTCGCCGGCTTCGGTACGTCGCAGATCTTCGACGGGCTCGGTTACTCGCCGCTCGAGGCGGTGCTGCTCGAGCTCGCGGTCCTGGTCCCTGCGATCTTCGTCTTCGGCGAGGTGCTGCCGAAGGACCTCTTCCGCGTCCATGCCGACCGCTGGATGCCGCGTTACGCTGGCTTCCTCGGCGGGCTTCGCGTGGTTCTGTCGGCGAGCGGCATCGTCTGGATCGTCTCTGGCATCGGAGTCGCGGTCGCCCGGCTGTTCGGTGCCTCGATCGATCGCCGTGGGATGGAGGCGCGCGCACGGGTGTCCGCGCTGCTCGCGGAAGGCGCCGGTGGCGAAGGGCTGAGCGAGGCGCAGCTCGGATTCGCGGATCGCGTGTTCACCATGCGTGGGATCGAGATCGGCCAGGAGATGCGACCGTGGAAGTCGGTCGCTGCGATTCCGACGAGCGCGTCGCCTGAGGAGCGGGCGCGCAAGTTCCTGGCATCGGGAGCGAGTCGTCTGCCCGTGGTCGATGGCGGCGGCGGGGTGGTGGGCATCGTGGCGGCGGTTGATCACATCGCCCGTCCGCAGGAGCCGACCTCGGCGATCGCGCGACCGGTGCTGCTGCTTGGTCCCAAGGTCTCCGCGCTCGACGCGATCAGTCGGATGCGACGCGACCGCGTGCAGATGGCGGTCGTCGGCGAGCGCATGGACCGCCCTCTCGGGATCGTGTCGATGAAGGACCTTGTCGAGCCTTTGGTCGGGGATTTGGCGGCGTGGTAGCAGACCGATAGCCGATGAATGCGCGGGAAGCGCAGCGGCTCAAGGCTGTTGCGGCGGGGCGGGTCGTGCGCTACACTTTCCAACCCGCGGTTCGCGGGACAATTTGGGCTAGTAGCTCAGCTGGCTAGAGCACACCCCTGATAAGGGTGAGGTCGAAGGTTCGAGTCCTTTCTGGCCCATTCCAACGCAGCCGCGTTTCGCGGCTGCGTTGCCGTTTCCAAAGCGCGAGGAGGCAACTCGACCATGGCGGTGGATTCCGACGACCAGATCACGGACAAGCAGGCATCGAAGTCGAAGCCCGGGGTGGTCGAATCGATCCTGGAGCGCGGCCTGTTCGCGAGCCGGTGGCTGCTCCTGCCGTTCTACCTGGGGCTGGTTCTGTCGCTTGTCGCGCTCCTGGTGCAGTTCTCCCGCGAGCTGTTGCACCTCGTCGGGGACATGTCCACGCTGACCGAGGCCGAGACCACCATTCTGGTTCTTTCGTTGATCGATGTGGTGCTGACCGCGAACCTTGTGCTGATGGTGGTCCTGAGCGGATACGAGAACTCGATCTCGAAGATCGACCTCGAGGGTGCAGACCGTCCGAGCTGGATGGGGAAACTCGACGCATCGGGGCTGAAGCAGAAGGTCTTTGGATCGATCGTGGCGATCAGCGCGATCCAGCTGCTGCGGGTGTTCATGCAGGTCGAGAAGGCGACCGACCGCGAGCTCTGGTGGTCGAGCGGGATCCACATGGTCTTCGTGGTCTCGGCGATCCTGCTGGCGCTCTCGGATCGTGTCTCCGCGGGTGCAAAGAAGCACTGAATCTGAAGCAAAGTCGAGGGGAAGTCGGGGTTTCCGCAGGGGAGCGGCGACCCGCTATCATCGCTGCCCCTTCGCGCGCCATGCGCGGAGCCGCAACCCCGAACGGAGCTTGAAAGCATGCGTCGCGCGAAGATCTCGATCATCGGAGCAGGCAACACCGGAGCCGCCTGCGCTGTCTGGGCCGCCTCGAAGGAACTCGGTGACATCGTCCTCATCGACATCAACGATGGAGTCGCGAAGGGCAAGGCGCTCGACCTCTACGAAAGCGCGCCGATCGAGGGCTTCGACTGCAACATCCAGGGCGGCAGTGACTACTCGCTCATCGAGGGCAGCGACATCGTGGTCATCACCGCAGGCATCCCGCGCAAGCCGGGCATGAGCCGCGACGACCTCATCGTGACCAACATGGGCATCGTGTCGAGCGTGGCCGAGAAGGTCGCGAAGCACGCACCGAACTCGGTCATCATCGTCCTCTCGAACCCGCTCGACGCGATGGTCTACACCGCGTGGAAGGCGTCGGGCTTCCCGGCGCACCGCGTGCTCGGCCAGGCAGGCTGCCTCGACGTGGCGCGCTTCCGCGCGTTCCTCTCGATGGAGCTCGGCTGCTCGATCGAGGACATCCAGGCGCTGCTCCTCGGTGGCCACGGCGACGACATGGTTCCGCTGCCGCGCTTCACCAGCGTGCACGGCATCCCGATCGACCAGCTCCTGTCGAAGGAAGTGATCGACAAGTGCGTCCAGCGCGCGAAGGTCGGCGGCGGCGAGATCGTCCAGCTCATGGGCACCTCGGCGTACTACGCGCCGGCGTCGGGCGTGATCCAGATGGCCGAGGCGATCATCAAGGACAAGAAGCGCATCCTGCCGTGCGCCGCGTACTGCGAGGACGCCTTCGGCGTTGCGCCGGGCGCGAAGGGCGCCGGCTACTTCGTGGGCGTTCCGTGCGTGCTCGGCAAGGGCGGCATGGAGAAGATCGTCGAGATCAAGATGAACGCCGACGAGCAGGCGCTCTTCAACGAGAGCGCGAAGCACGTGAAGGACCTCGTGAAGGTCGTGAAGGACCTCGCCGCGAAGCCGAACGAGGCTGGTCAGCCGAGCTTCCCGAAGCTGGTGTGAGCGCCTCAGCGCAGAGAATGAACCGCAGCGGCAGGTCGAGGCAAAGTCCTTGGCCTGCTGCTGTGCGTTTTGGGACAGGTTCTTCGGACACGGGGACGGGAGGGGAGGTCCTCGGTGCGTGAAAATCCACCAGTAGATGGTGGAAAATACACCAGTATGTGGTGGAATTTCCACCAGCAGCCGATAGAGTCGGGGCATGCACCGACGGAATGCCGCGGAAGCCATTGAGATCGCGCTCGCCGACACGCCGGTCGTGCTCCTGCAGGGGGCGCGGCAGGTAGGGAAGACGACGCTGGTGCAGGCGCGGCGAGATGGTGCGCCGCCGCGTCGAGTACTCACGCTTGATGACGGAGCGGTGCTCTCTGCGGCGCAGCGGGATCCCGAGGGTTTCATCTCGGCGATCACGGGGCCGTGCTCGATCGACGAGGTACAGAGGGCGCCCGAGCTGTTTCGGGTGATCAAGGCGGCGGTCGATCGCGACCGCGCCCCGGGACGGTTCTTGCTCACGGGCTCCGCCAACGTGATGCTGCTTCCGAACCTTTCGGAGTCACTCGCAGGGCGCGTCGAGCTGATACCGCTCTGGCCGCTCTCGCAGGGTGAGTTCGAAGGCGTGCGGGAGCGGTTCATCGATCGCGTGTTCGAGCGCGAGACGCCGGAGTGGAAGTCGCCGCCCAAGCGGACGCGGTCGATCGTCGACCGCATGGTCCGAGGCGGATTTCCCGAAGCAGCTGCGCGCACCGACACTACTCGTCGCGAGGCTTGGTTCGCGGCGTATGCGGACACGACGCTTCGCAGAGAAGTGCGCGAGCTGTCGGGAGTCGAGGGGCTTTCAGAGTTGCCGCGACTGCTCGCCGTGCTCGCGGCGCGAGCGGGAGGCCTGCTGAATGTCGCCGATGTCTCGCGCGCGCTCGGCATGCCGCAGTCGACGACGCGCCGCTACATCGCGCTGCTCGAGGCGACATTCCTCGCGGTCATGATCCCAGCGTGGTCGACGAATCGTTCGTCGCGCCTTGCGAAGAGCGCCAAAGTCTTCGTCTCGGACAGTGGGCTTGCCTGCTACCTCGTCGGCGCCAACGCCGATCGGTTGGGTGAGGACGGTCCCGCACGGGGATCGATGCTCGAGAACTTCATCGCCATGGAGATCCTCAAGCAGCGCGGGTGGAGCCGCGTCAAGCCGGCGATCCACCACTTCCGGACATCGGCGGGTGCCGAGGTCGACCTCGTACTTGAGGACCGCGCAGGCCGCATCGTCGGGATCGAGATCAAGTCGTCGCGGACCGTCGGAGCAGACGCGTTCCGCGGGCTTCGCGCGTTGCGCGAACTCGCTGGAAAGCACTTTGTCCGCGGCGTGGTACTGCACGACGGGACCGAGACGGTTCAGTTTGATCCGACGCTGATGGCGGTGCCGCATGCGGCGGTGTGGTCGGGGGAGTGAAGCGTGATGTGAGATTCGCCCGGATTGCGCGCCGACGTCGCAATTGTCAGAATGCACCGAGGGAAGAGGAGAAGTTCGGCATTCATGCATCGCGCCGATGTCAGGCGTGGCGGATGAGGAGTTGATATGCGCGAAGCGGAGAACACGATCGGCGACGAGCGGCTCGCGCTGGCGAAGGCGAAGGTACTCGCGAAGGAGTTCGAGGCGGAGCAGCGCGGAGCGCATCGTCGTGCCATTGTCGTGCGGCTCGTGCAGCTGACGGCGTTGCTTCCAAACGACCCCGGGCTGCGGATGCAAATGCTCTTCCTGCGCGGCAGGGCGGCGCTGGAGCTCAATGACTCCGAACTCGGGTGGTCGATCGCGAAGGAACTTCGTGAATTGAACGCGAGTGCGACCGCGGATGATGCGGGGCTCGAGATCCTGGGGAGGCTCGACCTCAAGGGTTGGAATGCCGATGAGAGGCCAACTTGGTACGAAGTGGTCGCACGTGAGGTTGACGCCGCGGTCGTGACGGACCCGGTTGGGCGCGCCAGGATGGCTGCGACAACGCGGCCGTGGAAGGTGCGTGACAAGTCGACCGGAATCCTGATGCTGCTATGTCCGCCCGGTGAGTTCATGATGGGGGCGTCGGAGGACGAGCGCGGTGGAGACAAGGAGGAGGCGCGGCAGTCGGTCTCGATCAGGCGCGCGTTCTACATTTCGGAGACTCCGGTGACGCAGGCGCAGTGGGGGCGGGCTATGGGTGCGAAATCATCAGAGTTGGCAGGCGTATGGGAGATCGCCAATTGGATTCGGCAACGGATCGCGGGGGCGAACCCGTCCCGCTTCAAGGGTGCAGAGAACCCAGTCGAGCAGGTTTCGTGGAATCGCTGTCGGCGCTTCTGTTCTGCGACGGGCTTCCGGCTTCCGAGTGAGGCCGAGTGGGAATACGCGTGTCGGGCGGGCACGACGGGGGCGTATGCGGGAGACTTGGATGCGATGGCGTGGTACCGCGACAACAGCGGCGGGAGCACGCATCCCGTGAAGCAGAAGCGAGCGAACCCGTGGGGCCTCTACGACATGCACGGGAATGTGTGGGAGTGGTGCCAGGACGGGTATGCAACGAAGGCCGCGGGCACGCAGGAGGCCGCTGGAGAATCGTCGGATCGCGTGTTGCGCGGCGGCTCCTGGCGCACCAACGCGGTCGGCGTGCGCTCCTCCTACCGCTTCAGCGGCTCGCCGGGCAACGCGTTCGACGGCATCGGGTTCCGTGTCGCGAGGGCCCCCCTCTGAGTTTCCTCTACCCTCTTTCCTCTTACCTTTCCCTTCTGTTCTTCCGTTTCCTCCCGGCGCGTCGCGATCTCGACGCCGCGACGCTCACGCACATGATCTCCACCGGAGCCGCCGATCGCACAGCGCGAGGCGGCGGCGTGCAGGTGAACTTGGGGGGGCGTGCATAACCCGGGGGTTCGACGCTGGCTGAAAACCCGCCAGCGACGACTTCGTTCTGATCACGCCGCCTGCGCGCTGAGCGCGCCGCTCGTGAAGTCGACGATGTGCTTCGCGATCTTGTCGAGCGGGGAGACGACCTGGACGGCGCCGCAGAGCGCGGCTTCGCGGGGCATGCCGTAGACGACGCAGGATGGCTCGTCCTGGCCGACGGTGAGGGCGCCGGCCTTGCGCATCGAGAGCAGTCCCGTAGCGCCGTCGTTGCCCATGCCGGTCATGATGATGCCCATCGCGTTCTTGCCCGCATATTGCGCGCAGCTTTCGAAGAGCACCTCGACCGATGGCTTGTGACGCAGGACGCGCGGGCCGTCGGCGACGCGCACGATCCACTTGCTCGAGGCGCCGCCGCCGTCGCGCACGAGGCGCATGTGGCGGTTGCCAGGAGCGAGGAGCGCGCGGCCGGGGATGAGCGCGTCGCCGTCCTCGGCTTCCTTCACGGCGATCTTGCAGAGCCGGTCGAGCCGGTCAGCGAACGCCTTCGTGAAGCCTTCGGGCATGTGCTGGACCATCACGATCGGCGGGACATCGATGGGGAGCGCCGAGAGCACCTCGCGGAGCGCCTCGGTGCCGCCGGTCGAGGTGCCGATCGCGATGAGGCGGTCGGAGAGCCCGGGGCGGAACGCCGTCGGCAGCATCTTCGGCTTCGCGGGCGTGAGCGCGTTGACGGCGGTGAGCACGGGCACGGTCGCTGCCGCAGCAGCGATCGCCTGCTTCGGCGCGTGCGTGGCTGCGCGGATGAGCTCGGCAAGCCGCGTGGCGACATCGCCGACGCTGAAGTTGCCGCCTGGCTTCGAGACCACCTCGAACGCGCCCGCTTCGAGGCATTCGACCGCGAGCGTGCAGCCCTTCGGCGTGATCGAGCTGCAGATGATCGTCGGGACGGGATGGAACTTCATCAGCTTCTTGAGGAAGGTGAGTCCGTCCATCCGCGGCATCTCGATGTCGAGGACGACGCAGTCGGGCTTGAGCTCGAGGATCTTCTCGCGCGCGGCGAATGGGTCGGCTGCGGTGGCGACGACCTCGATGCCGGGCTGGCGCGAGAGCTGCGCCTGCAGCACCTGGCGCACGATGGCGCTGTCGTCGACGAGGATGACGCGCGCGGTGCGCGTGGCGGGTGCTGCGATGGTCGGCTTCGTTTCTGGCATCGAAGGCTTCCGTGTTCCGAGCGGGTCACGCGGCGCGTGCGTGGTGGCAATGGACCTCGAGGCGCTGGCCTTCGGCGTCGAGCACGCACTTGGTGTCTTCGCCCGTCGCCTTGGCGCGGCCGAGGCGCGGGAGTCCGAGCGAGAAGCGGCATTCGCTGCCGCCGAGGGCGGTGATGACGGAGCCACCGACGATGTTGGCGAGCTCGCGCAGCGCTTCCTCGGACTGGATGTCGGTGATCGCCGACGCGTCGCTGCCGAGGATGCTCGCGGCGAGATTCTTCGCGAAATCGCGGCTGGCGAGGAGCTCGACGCAGCCGGTGGTGGGGCCGCTGAAGTCGATCTGCGCGAAGGTGTCGGCCGGCGGCAGCGACTCGGGTTCGTCGCAGGGATCCGCGAGGACGAACGCCGTGCGCTCGAGCGCGTCGACGACGAGGCGTGCGAGCGTGGTCTGGTCGAGGTTCGGTTCGGTGCTCATGTCGTTCCTTTACGCTGGCTTCACGCCGAGCACATCGCCGATCAGGCGACAGAGGGCCTCGGGCTCGAATGGCTTGCGGAGGGTGTGCTGGACGCCGAGCTCGCGCATGCGGTCGAGGCGGTCCTTGTTGGCCTCGGTCGACACGACGACGACGGCGACATCCTTCACATCGGGGCGGTTGCGGAGCTCGCGCGCGAACTGCTCGCCGTCCATGACGGGCATGTTGAGGTCGAGCAGGACGAGGTCGATCCAGACCGTCTCGAGGACATCGAGCGCCTCGACGCCGTTGCCGGCCTCGAAGATGCGGTCCTCGGGGACGCCCGCGAGCTTCACGACCTTCTTGATCGCGGTGCGGAGGATCGGCGAGTCGTCGACGACGAGCACATGGCAGTTGAGGTTGGAGTTCATGCTGTTCTCCTGTAGGGGATGACGCCGGGGTTCTCTTCGGGCGTGGTGGCGGCGAGCACATCGGCGACGAGGGCCTCGAGGTCGTCGCGGGTGACGCCGAGGCGCTCGCGCACGCCGACGTCGAAGGGGTACATCAGTCCGTCGCAGCCGAGCCCGAGGCCCGCCCAGCGCGCGACGCAGTCGGCGGCGTGGACGATGTCGGTGAGCGGTTCGGCCGGGTTCGACGGCGGTTCGTGGTGGCCGCGTACGGCCTGGACGATCTCGGTCGGGAGCGACCAGCGCTGGCAGAGCAGGGCGCCGAGCTCTGCGTGGTCGGCGCCGAAGGCCTCGCGCTCGTACGCGAGGAAGGGGCGCGTGTCGGCCGCTGCCGCGATGCGCTCGAGGGCGTCGGGGCCGGCGACGGCGTCGATGGCGAGCTTGCCGATGTCGCGGAGGAGCGCTGCGACGAAGGCGATCTCGCGGTTCTCCTTGTGGAAGAGCGCGAGTTCGTCGGCCGCGACGGCGCCGCCGAGCGCTGCCTGCGAGAGCGCGCCGCGGCGGAGGCCGTACGAGCGCCCCGCGTTGGCGAGGAGGCCAGAGGTCTGCGTCTCGAGGGCGATCCGGCAGAGCTCGCGCGTGCCGAGCCGGCGGATGGCGTCGGAGAGGCCCGCCACGCGCCCGCGCATGCCGAGCGCTGCGCTGTTCGCGCGGCGGAGCACGGTCGCTGCGACGGCCTCGTCACGGCTGATGATCGACTCGATCTCGCGGAAGTCGGCGTCGCGACCGCCTCCTGCGAGCAGCGAGATGAGGCGCATGCTTGTCGCGGGCAGCGCGGGCAGGCGGTCGAGCGCGGCGATGGTTTCGTTCAGCGAGGCCACAGCGTGGTCTCCTTTCCCTGCGAGCGGATGGCGATGTTGCCGTCGGACAGTCGAAGCGTGAGCGTGCGGCTGTGCTGGCCGCCGGTGTCGTCGGCGGCGAGCAGGATGTTGAGCTTCCAGAGGATCTTGCGCAGCACGGTGCGGTTGCGCGAGCCGATGCGGAAGTGCCCGTCGTCGGCGAGGACTTCGGCGCCGCCCGCCGCGCACACGATGAGCCGCTCGCGCTTGGCGCCGGCGGCGATCACCTTGTCGAAGAGGATCGGCATGCCGAGGTCGCCGAACATGGCGGGGTTCGCTGCGGCCTTCTCGGCGCTGACCGTCGATTCGGGCAGCATGAAGTGGAGCATGCCGCCGACCTTCGCGACGGGGTCGTACAGCGTGACGCCGATGCACGAGCCGAGCGCGTAGGTGATGATCGACTTCGACGGGTCGCGCGCGACCTGGAGGTCGGCGACGCCCACGACGATCTTGTCGGATTCGCCCGCGCGGGCGGCCTCGGGCCGGATGGGGATGGAGGGGGTGCGGGACATGGACGACTCGCCCTGCTTTCGTTCAGCGGGTGTAGATGCTCGCGGCTGCGGGCTTGAAGGGAACGTCGAGGCCGGAGAGGGTCTCTGCGCTGCCGACGGCGAAGATGCCGCCGGGGCGCATGACGCCGTGCATGCGCATGACCACCTCGCGTCGCGTGTCGCGGTCGAAGTAGATCATGACGTTGCGGAGGAAGACGACGTCGAACGGGCCGAGGCCGGTGTAGTTCTCGACGAGGTTCTGGCGGCGGACCTCGACGAGCTTGCGGACCTCGTCCTTCACCTTCCACATCGGTCCCTTCGGGGTCTCCGTCCTGGTGAGCCAGCGGGCGCGGCGCTCGGGCGAGAGGCCGGTGAGCTGCGTCTCGGTGTAGGTCGCCGCGCGGCAGCCGTCGAGCGCCTTGTTGGAGAGGTCGCTGGCGAGGATCTTCACATCGAAGCCCGAGCTCGGCGGCAGGAGCTCGAGCGCCTGCATGGCGAGCGAGTACGGCTCTGCGCCGGTCGAGCACGCGGCCGACCAGAGGCGGAGCTTGCGGCCGGGGACCGCGAGCGTGCCCTTCGCGAGCGGCGTGTAGAGCTCGCGCTCGAGGAAGGCGAAATGCGCGGGGTCGCGGAAGAAGCTGGTGACATTGGTCGAGAGGATGTCGAAGAGGACGAGCATGTCCTCCTCGCTCGGGTTCCGCTCGAGTCGCTGGACATAGTCCTCGATCTCGCCGCCGCCCGCCTTGCGGAGGTGCGACGAGAGGCGGTTGGCGACGAGCTGCATCTTGCGCTCGCCGAGGGAGAGCCCCCAGCGGCGGTGCGCGATGTCGGCGATGCGCTTGAAGGTGGTGTCTGTGAGGTTCGACATGATTGCCCCCGTGCGTCCGGTCAAGCTGCGCGGCGCTCGGCGGTAGCCGGCGCGCTGTCCTTGATGGCGCCGGCGATCTGCGCGCGCTCGCGCACGCCGATGACCTCGGCGATCTCGAGCAGCACGACGACCTTGTCCTTCACCTTGCCCATGCCGAGGATGTAGCGCAGCGGGATCTCGCAGCCGAACTCGGGCGGCGGCTCGATGGCGGCGGGAGCGATGTCCTGGACCTCGCGCACGCTGTCGACGATCGCGCCCATCACGGTCTGCGAGCCGTCCTGCTCGCTCGTCTCGAGGACGATGATGCAGGTCTCCTTCGTCGCTTCGGTCGAGGGGAGCCCGAAGCGCAGGCGCAGGTCGATCACGGGGATGATGCGTCCGCGGAGATTCATGACGCCCTTCACGTAGCCTGGCGTCTGCGGCAGCGGCGTGATGGCGAGCAGGCCGATGATCTCGCGCACGCGCAGGATCTCGACGCCGTAGTGCTCGTTGCCGAGGCAGAAGGAGAGGAACTTGTTCTCGTTGGCGCCCTTGGCGGCGGAGTTCGACTGGGTGGTGTTGCGGTCGGTGATGGCCATGTGACTGCTCCGTGGTCGGGGTGTGAATCAGGTGGTGGGGTTCTGCGCGCCGGCGGCCGATTCGAGGAGGCCGCCGACGTCGACGATGAGCGCGACGCGCCCGTCGCCGAGGATGGCGCCGCCCGAGACGCCGCGGATCTGCGGCTGCGAGTTGCCGAGGTTCTTGATGACGACTTGCTGCTGGCCGAGGATCTCGTCGACGAAGACGCAGGCGCGGCGCTTGCCGTGCTCGAGGACGAGAAGGAGGCCTTCGGCGAGGTCCTGCGCGCCTTCGCGCACCGTGAACAGGCGGTGGAGGCGGTAGATCGGCAGGAGCTCCTCGCGCACGCGGACCAGTTCGCCCTTCTGGAGGACCATCGTGAGCTGCTCCTTCGTCGGGCGGAACGAGCGCTCGATGTTGAGCGTCGGCACGATGTAGCGCTGGCCGCCGACGCGGACGACCATGCCGTCGATGATCGCCATCGTGAGCGGCAGGCGCATCGAGAAGGTCGAGCCCTTGCCGGTGGTCGAGCGGATCTCGACCGAGCCGCGGAGCGCCTCGATGTTGCGGCGGACGACGTCCATGCCGACGCCGCGGCCGGAGATGTCGGTGACCTTCTCCGCGGTCGAGAAACCGGGGAGGAAGATGTAGTTGAAGACCTCGCTGTCGGGGATCTCGGCGAGGTTGCGCGATGGGTCGATGAGGCCCTTCTCGAGACACTTCTTGAGGATGCGCTCGCGGCTGAGGCCGCGGCCGTCGTCCTCGACCTCGATCACGATCGAGCCGCCCGAGTGGTACGCGCGCAGGCGCAGCGTGCCGGTCTCGTTCTTGCCCGCCTTGCGGCGCTCGTCGGCGGGCTCGACGCCGTGGTCGCAGGCGTTGCGGATCATGTGGACGAGCGGGTCGCCGATCTCCTCGACGACGGTGCGGTCGAGCTCGACATCCTCGCCCTCGACCTCGAGCTGGATGCGCTTGCCTGCCTTCGCGGCGACATCGCGCACGAGGCGCGCCATCTTCTGGAAGGTCGACTTGAGCGTGACCATGCGGAGGCTCATCGAGTTCTCCTGCAGGTCGCGGACGATCTTGCCCAGGTGCGCGAGGTTGCGCGAGAGGCGCTGGTCGTGGATCTTCGAAACGACCGGGTCCTGCACGACCATCAGCTGGGCGATGACGAGCTCGCCCACCAGGTTCACGAGCGAATCGAGGCGCTGGGTCGAGACCTTGACGGTCTGGTCGGCCTTGGCTGCGAGCGCTGCGGCTGCCTTCGTGGGCGCGGGCTTGGTCTCCGCGGCGGAGGGGGCGATGCTGGTCCCTTCGTCGACGGAGGTGTTCGGGGTGGTGTCGGTCGTCGCCGTCGGTGCGGCTGTGACGCGGGCAGGGGTGCCGCCAGGCGCTGCGAGGGCGCGACCTTCGCATGCCGCCTCGAGGCGGCGGACGAGGATCTTGAGCTCGCGCTCCTTGGGGGCGTCGCCGCCCGAGAGCATGCCGATGAGCTGGCCGATGAGGTCGCTCGAGGCGAGCACGAGCTCGAGCACATGCGGCGAGAGGGGGATCTTGTTCGAGCGGACCTTGTCGAGCAGGAACTCGGCGGCGTGGGCGACCTCGACGATGCGGGGGAGGTTGAGGAAGCCCGAGACGCCCTTGATGGTGTGGAACGCGCGGAAGACGACATTCACCTGCTCGGTGTCGCCCGTGTTCGCTTCCAGCGAGAGGACGGCGTTTTCGGCGTTCGCGAGGTGTTCGCGCGCCTCGACGGCGAAGTCGCCGGTGTTCTCGTCGACGTGCTCGAGGTTCATCGAAACCGACTGGTCGGCTGGGATGGCGAGGAGGTCGGCGAAGGGATCCGCTGCGGGCGCGGGCGCCACGGGGGTATCGGAAGTAGCTGTCGCGACTGGACTTGCGGACCGCGATGTCGCGATGGCGGGCGTCGGCTTGGCGGTGCCGCCCTGCGACCATGCCTGGATCGCGCGCCGCACGGGCGTCGGGTCGGGCTCGCTCGCCGAGGCATCCTGGCCGAGTCGAAGGATCAGGGTGCGCATCCAGTCGCAGACCGCGAGGGTCGGGTCGACGGGAAAGCGCTCCGTGCTTTCATCGATGAGGGACTCGAGGTCGTGGCAGAGCGCCTGGGCCTCGGCGAGGCTCAGGACTCCGCACTCGCCCTTCAGGGTGTGGATTCGCCGACGGAGATCGGCGCAGGTCTCGTTGCGCTGCGCGGTCGGGCCTGCCGCCTGTGTCTCCACGGTGACGGCGAGGTGCTCGAGTTCGGGAAGGCTCGACTCGCAGCTCATGATCCACGCGGCGAGCAGCTCAGGGTCGGCTGGCTCACGGGCGGGGGCGGAGGCTCGTTCGGCTGCCGTCTCGCAGGCGCCGATCGCCTCGACGACCTTGCGGAACGCGCTCTCCACGTCGTCCACCTGGCGGAGGATGATCGATTCGGAGAGCGCGGCGGCTTCCTCGGACTGCCGGGCGAGATCCGCCTGGCCCTCCGCGGAGGCGGCGGTGGAAAGCTGGCGGAGCAGTTCGCCGAGCACGACAAGACCCTGCAGGTCCGCCGAGTCAGTCAGGACCGCTGCCTTGGCAGCCGCGTCGAGAGAGGCTTTGAGCCCCATCAGAGACACCTTCCGTTCGGGACTTCCAAACCCGCGCAGAGGCGGGGCGGCTTCAGAGCGAGGCCGCTTCGGGGAATCGGCGGGCGACCTGCGCGGGTGAAGGGCAGGGCGTGATTGCCGCGCGTTCGGTGGCGATTGGGGCGACTGCCCGAGCGGAACTCGCCCACTTGCGAATGTGCAGGAAATCCGCGGGAAACGTCGATAACACGCGACCATGTCGGGTGATACCAGCGCGCCGTCGCACACAGAAGGAACGGGTCGTCCCGTTGAGACGACTCCGTTGTTCCGCATCGATCCAGGTTGGCCGTTCGTGATCTCCGGCCTCGCGCTGATCGTGTCCGCCGTGCTCATTCCCGCGCAGCGCGAGCTGCACGATCTCGAGCAGCGGCTGAAGGTGCATCAGGCCTATGAGGCGCGCGCGCAGGCAGAGATACTCGCGTACCAGCAGTTCATGGCTGACCTCAAAAACGATGCGACGAACGAGCGACTGCTCGAGCGTCTCGTGCGCGCGCAGCTGAACAAGATGCCGAAGGACGAGCGGCCGCTGCTCCTCATGCCGACGGCGAACGAGACTGTGCCGACGTGGATCGAGTCGAGCGTCACTGTGGAGATTCCGAAGCCGACGCCGTATGCCGACACGCTGCTGTCGCGCATCGCGAGTGGGCCGCGTCGTCTGTGGGTGCTCGCGACGGGCGCGTTCCTTGTCTTCCTCGGAGTCATGTTCGCGCCAACGACGTTCTCGTCGCGCCGCCGTGAGGATCCTGCTCCTGCGCTCGAAGACGCGCAGCCCGAGTGGAAGGACTCTGCTGGCGGAGTCGCGACGCTTGAGCAAGAGGATGTCGAGTGCGAGGCCGCTGAGACAGCGCAGGCGGAAGACGTTTGCGCCGAGGACGTTTCCGCCGAGGATGCGGCGGAGGACGTCGCCGAAGAGGCCCTTGAGGACGCGGGCTGCGAGTCCATCGAGGATAGCCTTGAAGAAAGCCGTGAAGAAAGCCGTGAGGACGGCATCGAAGAATGCGTCCAGGCTTCCGCCGACGCGGTTGTCTCGATCTCGGCCTCAAGCGTGATGGTTGAAGTCGATGCGACAACGGTGAGTGATGACATCGCAGAAGATGCCTCCGGAGCGATCGCGGCAGCGGGCGGTGATTCGGTGGTCGCCGAAGCGCTCGCGGACGTCGCTGTCGAGGGGATCGCCGGCGAGGTCGCCGAGGAGGTCGCCGAGGAGATTGCCGACGAGACCGCCGACGAGACCGCCGACGAGATCGCGGACGAGACTGCCGACGACACTGCCGACGAGATCGCCGAGAGTCCTGCGATCGGAGAGTCCATCGCGGAATCCGTTGAAACCACCCTGGCCGAGTCGCGCGCGGAGAGCCGCGAAGAGTCCGACAGCACGCTCGAGGATGTCGCGGAAGATGCCGCTGCTGAAGTCGATTCCGCCATGGGCGACGCGACCGCCGACGCGACCGACGAGTCGCCCGTCGAGCAACTCGCGGAGACCGCTGTCGCGCTCGCAGAGCCGGAACCCGAGTCCGGGAGCGCGGTCGAGGACGAGCCGCCTGTCTGCTTCATCGAGACCTATCCGAGCGACTTCGCCGAAATGAACGCCGGCGACGAGGAATCGCTCGAGGAATCGCTGAGCGCGTGCGAGACGCACGAGGCGCCCGATGCCCACGAACTTCAGTACGACAGTACGGATGCGGACGCGATCGACGAGCCTGCCTCGGACGACACCGATTCGGGTGAGTCGATCGTAAGCGCTGAGACCTGCGAGCCCCCTTTGGAGCCCGAGCCGATCGAGGAGCGCAGCAGCGCTCCTGGGGCGACGGACCGTGCGCTTGATTCGACGAGTCTCTTCGCAGGGCTCGACGACACGCGTTGGATCGATACCCGCTCCGGCTCGCCACGCGGCGGCTGACGCATCGACACGCGGCGGTTGAAATCACGGGGCAACCGTATGGTCCGCGGCGCGCGCCGCTTCTGCCAGTAGCGTGGCGGCATGGATACGACCGCATTTTGCGAGGAATCGAGGGCGGCGCTGCGCCTTCTCATGTGCGATGGCATCGGGCACGCGCGCCTGCGGGCGCTACGGGTCTGCTTTGGCAGCGCCTGTGCGGCGCTCGACGCGCACGAGGATGAATTCGCTGCAGCGATCGGGGTAGCGTCGGAACCGGCAGTGCGGCTGATCCGCAGCGCCCTCGCGATGGACATCTCGGCGGCGCTTGACGCGCTCGCTGCTGCCCGGATGCGTCCGATTCTCGAGGATTCAACCGACTATCCACAGCTCCTGCTCGCGTCGCACGATCCGCCTGCGTTGCTGTTCGCCTCGGGCGAACTCGCCGCGGAACCGGAGCCTGCCGTTGCAATCGTCGGTTCACGTCGGGCGACGGCCTACGGTCGCCTGCACGCCGGCGCCCTGTCGGTCGCGCTCGCGGAGCGGGGTGTCGCCGTCGTCTCGGGCGGCGCGCGCGGCATCGACGCCGAGGCGCATCGCGGTGCGCTTCGCGCGGGAGGGCGCACGATCGCCGTGCTCGCGACAGGCTGCGCGCACCCGTATCCGGCCGAGCACGCAGAACTCTTCGCCGCCATCGCAACCGCTGGCGGCTGCATCATGAGCGAGCAGCCGCCGTTCGTCGTCGCGCGACCCGATCTCTTTCCGCGGCGAAATCGCATCATCGCGGCACTCTCGCTCGTCACCGTGGTCGTCGAGGCGGCGACGCGCTCCGGCGCGCTGCTCACCGCCCGCATCGCCGTCGATGACCTCGGCCGCGAGGCCGGATGCTTGCCTGGCCCCGTTGATAGCCCGACGAGCGCGGGCTGCCATCGCGCGATCCGGGAAGGCTGGGCGCAGCTCGTCACCGATGCGAACGACGTCTGCGAACTGCTCGCGCATGCGCGCACCATCGCGCACGGCGCGCGCGAGATCGCCGCGCGCGTTCCCGTAAGGGTTCGCGCGCCGCAGAAGCAGGGTGAGGCTTTGCGAAGCACGTCCGCCCCGCCATGCTCCGACGATGCACGTGCGGTGCTCGCGGCGATCCGCGCGGAGCGCCAGGCGGGGCTGGATGAGCTTGAGCGCGTGCTCGGCTGGAGCGTCCCGCGCCTTGCCCGCGCGACGCTTGAGCTGGAGGTCGCGGGCGCGATCAGGCGCAACGCCGAGGGAGCGTTCATCCTGCGCGGGATATGACGGGTGTGCGGGCGTTCACCCCACTTTCATCCGCAGCATGGCTTGGAGTCGCGCGATCTGAAATCGAGACTGTGCTTCCCCAACGACCGCCGCACGGAACTCGAAATGGCTCGCATCGCAATCATCTCCGACATCCACGGAAACCTCGTCGCCCTCGAGCGCGTCCTCGCCGATCTCCGCTCCCGCGGCATCGACCGCACGGTCTGCCTCGGCGACGTGGTGGGCTATGGTCCTGATCCGAAGGCCTGCCTGGACCTCGCGCGATCGGCATGCGAGGTGATCGTGGCCGGGAACCACGAGCGTGGGGTCCTCCAGCCGGAGATCGCTGGCAACTGGGCTGCGCTGGCGAAGTCGGGCATCGAGCACGCGCGTGCCGAGCTCTCCCCGGAGGATCTCGAGTTCCTCGCGTCGCTTCCCGCGACCTTCACCATGGGCACGCAGGTCTTCGGCGTGCACGACTCGCCGATCCCCACCGAGAAGAGCATGCATTACCTGCGGAACAAGCTCGATGCCGCGCACGCGTTCCACTGGGTGGAGCATTCGGTCGCGCTCGTCGGGCATACGCATGTGCCTGCCTGCTTCGTCACCGCGTTCCAGCAGGACGATGTCCTGACCGCGCGCGATGTCGAGAACATGCCGATCGCGCGACGGATGCTCGGTCCATCGCAGGAGAACCGCGGCGCATTCGTCGGCAGCGCGGCGTTCGAGCTTCCACGCTTCGGGCGCGCCATCGTGAACCCGGGCTCGATCGGACAGCCACGCGACGGCGACGCGCGTGCGAGCTACGCGATCCTCGATCTCGAGGAATTCACCATCGAGTTCCGCCGGATCGCCTACGACCTTGACCGCGCGCGCCGGCGAATCGAGGAGACGGTGCTGCCGATCGCGGCGGCGGAGCGCCTCGCGCTCGGTGCGTGAGTCGCCCGCGCAGGGCGCACAGGGCGCACAGCCGGAACCCGCGCGTGCGGAGGCGGAAGCCATGATTCCCGCGGGGAAAGTTTCGCGCGGAGCGCGCCGAAAACAGGGATCGGGTGAGGAACGGTGGCAGTGTGGAACTTCCTTCCACGAGGAGCATGTGGTCATGAAGCGACTCCGGGGTCAAGCGCATGGAATCTCTCGCGTCATCGCCGTCGCCACGGCGGTCTGGTGCCTCGGGCTCCTCGCCCGCGCCGTCGAGACATCGTGCGTCATCGCAAGCACTGGCATCGCACCCGACGCCGGCGGCGACATCGACGCAGGTGCGGCGACGATCACGGGCATCCGCGATGTGGCCCGCTACATCGCCGACGTGATGACGATTCCTTCGTCGCTCGCGATCGCCGCGCTGGCGACCGTCGCGCTGGGCTCGCTCATGGTCATCGTCCGCAGCCGCTCCGAGCGCGCTGGCGCGACCTTCGCGGCGCTCGCCGTCTACGGCGCACTCGCGCTCTCCCGCACGGAGGTCGCCGGCATCCTCGACGGTGCCGGTCAGTCGGCGTGGTATCTCGCCGCACGGCTCGGGCTTGTCATCGGCAGCTGCGCGCTCGCATGGCGCTGGATCGAGGACATCTCCCTCGCGGGGGCGATCGGCCCAAGCGATGATCCGCATGAGGTCGACGCGCGCGTCGATCTCGAGGCGGCGCACGTCGCCCGCACCGGTCCGTCCACGACCGACGCGGCCAGCCGCCGCCTGCGCGACGTCGTGATCGGCGAAGGCAAGCGGCAGACGACCGTCGGGCTCCATGGGCACGGTTCGCCGATTCCGCGCGTGCTGCCCGATCAGGACACGCCGGTTGGCAGCGGACGCGGCTAAACGCGCCTGCACGCCGCGCTTGCGCGCCGAGAGCGCGTTCCGAAGGCGCTCCGTGAGGGCGAAAGGGGTGCTACATTCCGCCCCTTCACCATGATCGAGCTCCCACCGCCCGGCACCGAAACGGTCCTCATCCTCGACTTTGGCAGCCAGACCGCGCAGTTGATCGCGCGGCGGGTCCGCGAGGCAGGGGTCTTCAGCCTGCTCGTGAGCCCACGGATCACCGCGGATGAGGTACGGAAGATCGCGCCGAAGGGCATCATCTTCTCCGGCGGCCCTGCGAGCGTGTTCGAGAAGGGCGCGCCGACCTGCGATCCCGCGATCTTCACCCTCGGGCTTCCCGTCCTCGGCATCTGCTACGGCATGCAGCTCATGAGCCACCTGCTCGGCGGCAAGGTCGAGAGCGCGAACCACCGCGAGTTCGGCCGCGCGAAGATCGATGTGCGCGAGCATGGCGACCTCTTCGCGGGCGTCGATGCGCACGCGACGGTGTGGATGAGCCATGGCGACCAGGTGACCAAGGTCCCGCAGGGCTTCGAGGTCATTGCGAGCACCGGGACTTGCCCGTTTGCGGCCGTGCGAGACCGCGCGCGCAACTTCTACGGCGTGCAGTTCCACCCCGAGGTCACGCACACGCCGCAGGGCGGCGACATGCTGGCGAACTTCCTCTTCAAGGGCTGCGGCTGCGCTGGTTCCTGGAAGATGGCGGACTTCGTCGAGCAGGAGTGCGCCCGGATCCGCAAGCGCGTCGGCAACTCGAAGGTCATCTGCGGTCTCTCGGGCGGCGTCGATAGCTCGGTCGTCGCGGCGCTCCTCGCGAAGGCGATCGGAAAGCAGCTCGTCTGCATCTTCGTCGACAACGGGCTCCTGCGGAAGCACGAGCGCGACCTCGTCGAGACGACCTTCCGCGACCACTTCGACGTGGATCTCCGCGTGGTCGACGCGAGCAAGGAGTTCCTCGGCGATCTCGCGGGCATCACCGAGCCGCAGGAGAAGCGCCGGCGGATCGGTCACCGCTTCATCGACGTCTTCAAGGAGGCCGCGAAGTCGATCGATGGCGATGCCAGGTTCCTTGCCCAGGGAACGCTGTATCCAGACGTCATCGAGTCGGGCCACGGGCATTCGGGAACCAGCGCGAACATCAAGCTCCACCACAACGTCGGCGGCCTGCCCGAGCAGCTCGGGTTCGAGCTCGTCGAGCCGATGCGGCTCCTCTTCAAGGACGAGGTGCGCGCGCTCGGCGAAGTGCTCGGTCTCCCGCAGCAGATCGTCTGGCGCCATCCGTTCCCAGGGCCTGGCCTCGCCGTCCGCGTGATCGGCGACATCACGCGCGAGAAGCTCGACGTGCTCCGCGAGTGCGACCGCATCCTGCTCGAGGAGATCGTCGCGGCGAACCTCTATCGCTCGACGAGCCAGGTGTTCGCGGTGCTCCTGCCGGTGAAGAGCGTCGGCGTGATGGGCGACGGGCGCACCTACGACTCGACGGTCGCGATCCGCGCCGTCGACACGCAGGACTTCATGACCGCCGATTGGTCGCGCATCCCGTACGACGTGCTCGCGCTCATCTCGAACCGGATCATCAACGAGGTGAAGGGCGTGAACCGCGTCGTCTACGACATCTCGTCGAAGCCGCCCGCGACCATCGAATGGGAGTAGCGGCGCTCCGTTCGTCTCGCTCGCAGCTTGCGGCTGCTCGCTCTGGACGAGCGCCGCGCGAGTGAAGTGCGGCGACGCTCTGTCGAGGCATCCCAGCAAGTCGGGCGATTCACTCGCCCGACTTGCCGCCAAAGCGAGCCTTGATCTTCGCGCTCGCAGCTTGCGGCTGCTCGCTTTGTACGAGCGCCGCGCGAGTGAGTCGCGACGGCGCTCCTGAGAAGCTCGCAATTCGGCGCGCGAAGCGCGGCGACGCTCTATTCTCGACTCTCTCCTCTCCGTTCTCCCGATCTTGCGCGCTAGCGCAAGATCGTCTGGCGTTCGATCATCACCTGCAGCGTCTGGCAGATGAGATCGATGTCGCGCTCGGACAGCGACGTCGAGAAGGGGAGCGCGATCAGCCGGTCCGCCGCGCGCTGCGCGATGCGGAAGTCCGCGTTCGCAGCGGTGTTCGCGAACGCGGGCTCGAGCGGAAGCACGTACATGACGCTCGTGGCGGCGATGTCGTGGCGCAGCAGTCCCTGCAGGACCGAGTCGCGGTCGTCGCGTCCGAAGCGTTCGGAGAGACGGACCGCGAAGTGCGACCAGCGCACGGTGCCGTCCGCGCACGGCGCGGGCAGCACGAGGTCAGGGTGCATGGCGAGCCGGCGCAGGTACGCGTGGAAGACGTCCTCGAGGCTGTTGCAGGTCTGCTCGAAGCGCTTCAGCCGGACTTCCGCGAGCGCGGCCTGCATTGGGTTCATGCGGGCATCGAGACCGAGCCGCTCGAGCGGACGTACGCCGCCGATCCGCTCCCAGTCGGACTTCGGCGTCGCGCGCCCGAGGTTCCGGATGAGGCGGAGGTCATGCGCGAGCTTGTCGTCGTTGGTGACGCACACGGCGCCGCCCGAGCCGATCGGCGATTCATGCGTGCCGAGGCCGATGACCGAGATGCGTCCGAAGCGTCCGACGGGATCGCGCCCGATGTGGCCGCCGAGTCCACCGACCACGACTTCGAGGAGCGGGATCTCGTTGCGCGAAGCGAGCGCAGCCAGCTCCTCGAGTCCGGCAGGCTGCCCGTGGGCCGCGACTCCGACGATCACCCGCGTCTGGGGGGTGAGTTGGTACGAGGCACCCTGCGCCCGGAGCGTGAGGGTCTTCGCGTCGACGTCGGCGTACCGCACCGCCGTGCGGCTGCGCACGGCTGCGGTGCCGAGCACGGCGGGCGCGAGCGCAGGCACGATGATCTCCGCGCCGTCGCGGGCTCCGAGCGCGTCGAGCGCCGCCTCGATGGCGTCGCCCGTCGAGCCGAAGCTGATGCCGAAGGGTCGCTGTACGATGTCCGCGACCAGACCCTCGACGCGTTCCTCGAGCATGTGGTAGCAGTCGGGCGAGTTGCCGAAGAGCTCCTGCATCTCGCGCCATTCGGAGCGCGAGGGCGGGCGAGGCCCGAGCCAGATGGGTTCGCTCATGGTGTCTCTCCCTTCTCGCCGCCGCGCTTCGCTTCACCGACGGCGTCCCCGTCTGCGTTCGAGGCGCGCGACGCCGGCTGGCGCAGGGCAGCCGTCGCCTCGTCGCTGCGCTTGGCATGCTTCATCCAGAGCCACGCCGCCTGCTGGCGCACGGGCATCGCGACCTTCACCGCTCCGCCTGCGACGCGCATGAGTTCGTCGAGCTCGGCTTGCTCGAGCGAGTCCGCGTTGCGGGCGTGGAGCACGGCGATCTGACCTTCGCCGAGGCGCGATGTCTTGCCCTTCATCGTCCTGGCGACCTCCGCGGCCTCCTTCGTGCCTGCGTTGAGGAGCGCCATCAGCATCGCCTCGCGCGTCGGCTCGTCGAGCCCTTCGGTCGCGAGCGGCGCGCGGAGCTCCTCGGGTGCCATCGAGGCGAGGCGGAAGAGGGCGAGGAGAAGCGTCTCCGACAGCTGCGGTGGCGTTGGTCCCGGCTTCAGCACCAGCGCGAGGCAGGCGAGCGCGAGTTCCCGCTCGGCGCTTGGTCCGATGCGGCGGGCGCCGTCGAGCGCTGCGCGCAGGAGCACGCGCCGCTCGAGCCCGACAAGCCTCGCGTATGCGCTCTTCTCATCGCCTGAGCTGAGCGCCTTTCCCGCGGCGATGATCTCGAGCATCATCGAATCGCCGTTGTCGAACGCGGCCCACACCTCGGCGGGCGGGCGGGCGCCGCTCGCGATCAGGACGGCGACGTGCCGCATGAGCGAGCCCTGCGATGAGTCGGCGGTGACGCCTGCCTGGAGCAGCGGGTATGCGTGCGTCGGAGAAAGCGTGAGCAGGCTGCCGAGCCCGCGCATGCGCGCATCCTCGGAGAGCTCGGGGAGCCGCAGGAGCTCTGCGACGAACGGCGCGGCACCGACGAGCCCGTCGACCGCGGACGCCTCGGCGATCTGGGCGACGGCGGCGGATCGGGATGCTGGCGGAAGCGCGGCGATCTGCGTGCGCACGGCGGTCGAGAGGCGCGCGGCGTCCGCGCCCTGCATGTCGAGCAGGATGCAGGTGGCGAAGCCGGCGACCTCGGGCGTCTTCGAGTTGGCGAGCCGCGCGAGCAGCGCTGCATCGGGGGCGCCGCCGAGCCGCCGGAGTTCGCCTGCGAGGAGCACGCGCTGCGAGGATGGGAGATCGATCCATTCGAGCATCGCGCGGAGCTGCGCCGCGTCGACGAGCTTGAGCGCGATCATGGCGCTGATGGCCGCATCGCGATCGCGTTCGCCGGGGAGCCTCTCGACCTTGGCGATGTCCACCTTGCCGCTGCCGTCGAGTTCCGCGAGCCCGAGGATTCCGTCGACGCGGAGCGCCCAGCGGTCTCCGTCGACGAAGGCCTCGAAGAGCGGAAGCAGCGATGGATCGCGAAGCTCTCGCAGCGCAAGGACGGTGGCGTGCTGCTGGCCCTCGCTCCCCGAGACGAGTCCGTCGCGCAGCGTGCGCAGCGCGGTCTGGAACGCATCGACCTTGTCGTAGTCGGCGCCACCCTGGGCGTTCGAATCCGCCTGTCCACGCGACATCGCGCACAGACAGAGTGGCGCGGAGAGGACCGCACCGAGCAGGAGCCGGCCAAGGGTTCGGGACATGCGCGCGAGTGTATCCGCTTGCACGCGCCTGACGGGCGCCTTCGCACGCGGATGAACGCCTGATTCAGAAGCCGTTCACGCCGAGCGCTGCCGGCTGGTCCGGGCGATGTCGTGGCGGAGCTGGTCGACGAGTTCGCGCACGGGTTCGCCACCCGCGCAGACCTTCTCGTCGTCCTGGATCATCGCCTTGAGCCGCTGGGCTGCGGTGTGGACGGCCGAGTGCGTGTCGCGACCGAGCGCGCGGGCGATCTCGGGATAGCTATGGGTGGTGAGCTCGCGGGCGAGGTGGGCGACGAGCCCGCGGGCGACCACGGTGCGGGCGTGGCGGCCCTTGCCGAAGAGGTCGTCGCGGGTGACGCGCATCCGCTCGCAGACCGCCTCGACGATGTGGCCGAGCCGGACGGGCGTCGACCCTGGCGCGCGCAACTGGTCTTCGCCGAGAAACCGATCCACGGTGCCCGGGCCGAGTTGACCGCGCAGGCCATCCAGTTCCGCGAGCGCGCCGAGGCGGGTGATGGCGCCCTCGATCTCGCGGATCGAGCCGGTGCAGCGCCCGGCGATCGAGTCCTCGCCGGCGCCCGTCAGCTCGAGTCCGCGCTCGCGGGCGAGGCGGCGGACGAGTTCGACGCGGGTCACGCGGTCGGGCCGGTCGACCTTGACGACCATGCCCGAGAGGAATCGGCTGACCAGCGACTGGCTGAACCTGCGGATGTGGCGGGGGTGCTCGTCGGAGACGAGGGCCACGCGGGCGCCCGAGAGGTCGATCGCGTCGATGGTGTGGAGGAACTCGGCCTGGGTCGCCGTCTTGTTGGCGAAGAAGTGGATGTCGTCGATCGCGAGGAGGTCCACGCGGCGCAGGCGCTTGCGGAACTCGTCGAGCGAACCGTCGCGCACGGCGGCGATGTACTCGTTGGTGAACTGCTCCGCGGTGACATACTTGATGATCTGGCGGGGCGCCCGCTCGGAGCGCCGGCGGCAGATGCCCTGGATCAGGTGGGTCTTGCCGACGCCGCACTCGCCGTGGATGAACAGGATCGACGGGGCCTCCGGCGCGCCGTCGCCAACCTGCTGGCTGGCAGCGAAGGCAAGGCGGTTCGACTCTCCGACCACGAAGTCCTCGAGGCGTCGGAACGACTGCGCGCGCGGCGTCCGTGCCTTGGGGGGGCGGCGGCGCGGGTCGTCGGTCGCTGCTGCCAGGCCGTACTCGCTGGGTGCGCCCTCGCTGATGCTGCGAGCGGGGCCCTGCGGTCGCGCGGCGATGGCGGGGGACGCCTCGGTGGCCGCGGAGTCGGCGAGCCCGATCTCGCAGGTTCCTTCCGCTCCGAGGACATCGCGCGCGACGGAGTCGAGCTGGACCTGGAAGTGGCGGAGGATCCAGTCGCGCACGTAGGCGTTTGCGGCGCCGACGCGCGCAGTGGTGCCGTCGAGGGCGATCGACGTGCCGTGCTCGAACCAGAGGCCGAAGCGGTGGGCTCCGATCCGGTCGGCGAGCGCCGTGCGGAACTGCACGGTGGCGTCGCGGCTGCCCGCCGAGGTCGCGGCTTTCTCAACTGCGGAAGACATGGGGCGAACGGATCCGGGGACGATGAACGGGAAGCCAGGTGCCGACGCGAAATCCACCCGCGCGCGGCGGGGGATGACACATCGTGCGGCTGTCGGAGCCGGCTTCACGATCGGGTGCAACGAGTAGGTGAGCCTCCACCAGCGGAGGCGCTCGGTTGGATCCGGGCGTCTGGCTGGCCCCGCGAGGAAACTCCGCGGAGTCCCGCGTCCCTGCGGGCTGAGGGGGAATCTAGCGCGAGGTCGGACCCATGCAAGCGCGTGTGCGTGCGGAAGCGGCGTGGACCGCACGGAAACGCGGGAAAACAAGCGCTTTGCGATATCTTTTTTCCCGCATCGACCCCGCGGCAGATTGCCTGTGGATAAATCGCGGAAGACGCGCGCTGAGGATGCCGACTTGCGAAAAGTTTTTGGTGGCGCTCGCGGCGACCAGCCCTTGACAGGACACGCGCGCGGTGCTCGCGTGCGTCGCCGTCATGATCGCAGCGGGCGCACCAGCGCGACGCGCGCGGAGGTCTTGTGGAATCCGCGCGAGAGGTAGAGCCTGCGCGCGGGTTCATTGAGCTCGTCGACGGCGAGCGAGAGGATCCCGACACGCGCGCTCCTGCAGATCTCCAGCGATTCGTCGAGGAGCGCACGGGCGATGCCGAGCCCGCGGGCCTCGCGCGCGAGTCCGAGGTAGACGAGCTCAGCATTCGCTGCGTCGGGCGAGCCGTTGACGAGGCAGACGCCGAGGGCGCGTCCGTCGCGGCGCGCGACAAGCCAGAAGCGGGGGCGCGGACCAAGCGCGAAGTGACCATCGAGCACGTCAAGCGTGCGGCGCATGCCTGCGAGCCCTGGGCAGTCACGGGTTTCCTTGTAGGACTCGTCGAGGACAGCCGCGATCTCGGATCGGCACGCTTCGCCGAGTGCGTACGGATCCGCGCCGGCGAGGACGCGCGGATCTGCGACCGGTCCGATCGTCCAACCCGGGGGAAGGGGCGTCTTCTCGGAGGCTGGCGCGGGGCGTCCGCGGCTGATCTCCTTCTCGAGATAGTCGAGCGTCGCGAGCCGCTTGAGTCCGCCCGCCTCGTAGGCCGCGAGATCGAGGGGGCGAGCCGGCTCGACGAGCGCCTGGGCGATATCGGAGACGTCCGCGCAGCCATCCGCCGCTGCCTGCACCGCGCGTCCGAGCGCCTGGGCTTCTTCGAGCGCTCGGGGATGCGAGGCGAGCAGCATCGCGGTGCGTCCGAGGCTCGGGACGGCAAGCACCGCCATGCGGTAGCGCCCGAGGTCATCGGCGAGGCACCACATGCGGTCGAGCGCGATCTTGGCGGACTCTGCCTGGCGGGCGAAGCGCGCCGTGGCCGCAGGACCAGCCGCGAGCAGCGCCGAAAGAGCCTCTTCCGCCCGTTCTGGGGTGGCACGGACGACATGGAGCGCGCGTTCGACGGCAGACATGGACGGTTCCGCGCTACGGTAGCGGCTCCTGAGGCGCCTCGGATGCGTGGAACGCTGGGAAACCGCCCGTGGGCGCAGCGGATTCCGTTACAATCCCCGTCCTCCCACGGAGCCCCTCGGGGCGCTCAGCCGTACGGGTTGCATCGGAGCATTTCATGCGCATCGCTCGTTCCTTCCGCGCCGTCGTCCACTCGCTCATCGTTTCCTCTGCGTTGCTCGGCGCCGCCGCGGTCGTCGCGTTCGCTTCGGTCGCGCCGAATGCGGACGCAGCATCCGTCGCCCCGCCGAAGGAGCTCGACTTCACCGCGAGCGAACTGCGTCTCTTCAAGGACCCCGAGACGGGCAAGCACTTCTGGTACATGACCTACGACGTGGTCAACAACACGGGGAAGGAAGTCCGCTTCGCCCCCCGCATCGATCTCGTCGTCGATGATGGCCGCATCCTCGCCCAGGGCGAGGGCGTCCCGAGCGGCGCGGTGCGCCAGCTCAAGAAGTACCTCAAGAATGAGCTCCTCGAGGATCAGTTCGAGATCCTCGGCGAGGTTCTGCCGGGCAAGGAACACGCCAAGACCGGCCTCGTGGTCTTCCGCGCCGACGATCTTGAGCCGACCGAGCTCACGGTGATGGTGCAGGGGCTCTCGCGCGAGACCGAGAAGCGGGCGCATCCCAAGACCGGCGAGCAGGTGACCCTGCGGAAGACGGTCCGAATCGATTATCTGGTCCCTGGCGACCCCAAGCCCCGCGGCAGCACGACCTACCCGATCGTGAACCGCGAGTGGATTTTCCGCTGAAGCCTCGGTATCTTCTCCCGACTCAGCACCTTTTTCGGAGATCTCGTCGTGGCACACAAGAAGGGTCAGGGCTCAACCAAGAACGGACGCGATTCGAACCCGCAGTTCCGTGGCATCAAGCTCTACGGCGGTGAACTCGCCAAGGCCGGCGCGATCATCGTGCGCCAGTGCGGCACGCGCTGGAAGCCCGGCTACCTCGTGCACCGCGGCAAGGACGACACCCTGATGGCGCTGGCCGCCGGCACGGTGCGCTTCCGTGGCTCGCATGTCGACATCATCCCCGCCGATGCCAGCGTGCCCGCGTACGCGGCCGTCGGCTCGGACCGCTGATCGACGCATTCCTGTCTGAACTCACGCCGCACGCGCAAGCGTGCGGCTTTCTTTCCCCGCCGAAACACGTCCCGCCATGCTTGTCGATGAAGTCATCATCCACGTCCGGAGCGGCAAGGGCGGCAACGGCGTCGCCAGTTTCCGGCGAGAGAAGTCCATCATGAAGGGCGGTCCCGATGGCGGCGATGGCGGCCGCGGCGGGCACGTCTTCCTCGTCGGCGACCTGCATCTCGACACCCTGCTCGAGTACCACCACCGGCCGCACCGTTTCGCGACGCCGGGCGAGAACGGCGCCAACAAGAAGTGCCACGGGCGGGATGGCGAGGATCTCTACGTGAAGGTCCCGCTCGGCACCGTCGTGCGCGAGCTCGAGACCGGTGAGCTCATCGCCGACATCGTCGACGATGGTCAGACTGTCCTCGTCGCCGAGGGTGGCAAGGGCGGGCTCGGCAACGACCGCTTCAAGACCTCGACGCACCAGAGCCCGACCGAGTGCACGCCCGGCGGCGAGCCGGTCGAGAAGTCGTTCCATCTCGAGCTGAAGCTCATCGCCGACATCGGCTTCGTCGGGCTGCCGAACGCGGGCAAGTCGACGCTTCTCAACGCGACCAGCCGCGCCACCGCGAAGGTGGGTGCGTATCCGTTCACCACGCGCAAGCCGCAGCTTGGCATCGCGGAGCTGCCTGGCGATCGCCGCATCGTGCTCGCAGACATCCCCGGGCTCATCGAAGGCGCGAGCGACGGCGCTGGCCTCGGCCACGACTTCCTGCGCCACATCGAGCGCACGAAGGCGATCGTCCACCTCGTCGACCTCGCGCCGCTGGACGGCTCGAAGCCCGCGGACAACTACCGAACCATCCGCGCCGAGCTCCACGCGTTCTCGCCGGTGCTCGCGGAGAAGCCTGAGCTCGTCGTCTTCTCGAAGATCGACCTCGTGCCCGAGGAGGAGCGCGCGAAGCGCGTTCGCCGGCTCGCGACCGAGATCGGGCTCGGCGTGGGTCAGGGCAGGGGCGAGGAGCCCGTGGTGATTTCCGCGGCGACGGGCGAGGGCGTGCGCGAACTGCTCGAGCGGGCGTACGCGATGGTGAAGGGTGAGGCGATTCCCACCGAGTGGCGTCGCTGATCGCGCACCCTAGCGGCAGAGCAGACGGAAACCCTCGAAGAAGTCGGCGAACTCGTCGCGGAACCGATCGGCGAGCGTGAGCTCGGCGATCTCGGCGACGAGCGAGTCCTGGTCCTTCAGGATCTCTGCGCGGCCGCCGCCAGCGTCGGCGATCTCAGGGAACCACGTGTGGCTCGGGCGCTTGCGCATCGTGGGCGGAGGCGCACGCGGCGGCTCGACCTGCCCCGGCTTGCGATCCTCTGGGTTGGGAGACTTCGGTGATCTCGCGGGCGGATCTTCCGCCGGTCTTGTGGGCTTCGGCGGCGCGCCTTCCTCGTCCTCGGGCTTGAGGTTCTTCTCCGCGTCACGCGCGACGATCCCGTAGAAGCGCACTCCCTTCGCAAAGCCGCGCTTGGCGAGGTCGACGCACATCGTGCCCTCGCCGACGTGCGGCGGCGCGTCGCCGACCAAGACCAGCGCGCGGATCGGCTGCGGGGCGCTGGCGCCGGTTGCGTCGGGTAGCCACGCGAACCGCGTCATCGCGATCTTCATCGCCGCGTACACGCTTTCGGGTTCATCGCCACCGCCCTCCGCGGAGAGCGACCAGAGGTTCTTGCGGACTTCCTCGAGGCTCGAGGTGAAGTCCCACGCGCGCGTCTCCCACTTGTCGCCGCGGTCTCGGTAGCCGATGAGGCCGATGCGCACGCCTTTGGTGATGCTGCCGAGGAAGTCGACGAGGTCGTCGAGGCCGCTCTGCGCGTCGGCGATCTCCTTCGACATGCTGGCGGTGCAGTCGATGAGGATCGCGAGGTCCATCGGACGCTCGCTGACCGAGGCGATGTACTTCTCGAGCGCGACGAATCGCTCGCTGTCGAGCGCCGCCACCTTGTTGCGCTCGACGAGGCGCGTGCCTTCCGGTCGCGCGGGGACGAGAGCCGCGGGCTCGTAGCCGGGCTTCTTGCCGTTCTTGCGCGCCCATTCGCGCCAGCGGTAGTCGCGCCCGGAGTCTGGGCCGCTGGTGATCGCGGCCAGCCGAGGCGAGAACACGCCGCCCTGGGTCCGGTCCATGCGGAAGATGATGCGGTCGATGAGCGCGTCCATCCGCTCGCGGATCGCCTTGTCGTCGTACTTCTCGACGGCGGCGAGGCATTCGAGGGCGTACATCGCCTCGAAGAGGTTCATCGACTCCTCGCAGCGCTCGATGCGGAGGTCGATCGATTGCAGGGGAAGCGGGTAGCGCCCGCGCAGGAGGGTGCGGAGGACGCGCGGGTCGAGCTCTTCGGCCAGGCGATCCTGCGGGACGACGATGCCGCGGCGTGCGAGGCAGGCGAAGGCGTAGGATCGGACGCGCCACGAGGTGTCGCCCGCCATGGAGAGGAGCCGTCCGGAGCTCGCCTCGCAGTCGTAGCGCTCGAGGCGCATGACCGCGAAGGCGCGGAGCGGCCAGCTCTTCGAGTTCATGAGGCGGTTCAGCGCCTCGGATTCGTCGGCTGGCGCGTTCGCGAGCTCGATCCCCACCGGCTTCGGGGGCGCGTCGCTCGGCGCCGGGCCGTCCTGTGCCCGCACCACGCCACAGAGGGCGAAGGTGAAGAGGACGATGGCGAGCCGCGCGACACGCATGGGCTTCGAGTGTACGCTCGGCGGCGCCTCTTCCGAAGGACCCCATGCTCGAACGTGCCCTTGTCGAAACCGTCTTTGCCCGCGCCATGTCCTACGACCGCTATCTGGCGAGCGATCCCGGGCGCGCGGGCGGCTGGCAGGCGGTGTACGACCGCGTGCGGCTGTCCGAGGCGCAACGCGCGGAGATCGCGAGCTTCGGGCGCGAGATGAAGGTGCTCGTCGTGAGCGGGATCTGGTGCGGCGACTGCGTGCAGCAGGGGCCGCTGCTCGCGCGGATCGCGGAGGCGAATCCGCGGATCGATCTCCGCTGGGTCGATCGCGATGCCGAGGCGGACTTCTCGGCGGGGCTCAAGATCTGCGGCGGCGGGCGCGTTCCGGTGGTGGTCTTCGCGGCGGAGGACTTCGAGGTGTGCGCGATCGCGGGCGACCGCACGCTGTCGCGCTACCGCGGGCTCGCGCGCAGGCAACTGGGCGCGGCGTGCGAGCTGCCGTGGGCGGAGATCCCCGCCGACGAGACGGCGGCTGTGCTGCAGGAGTGGCTCGACGAGTTCGAGCGCGTGCAGTGGATGCTGCGGTTGAGCCCGCGGCTGCGGCAGAAGCACTGCGATTGAGGAAACGGTGCCTGGCACCGTTTCAGGTGCGCGCGGATTCGGAGAGACGGCGCAAGAGGTCGAACGCGGCCAGCGGCGTGAGCGTGTTGATGTCGACCTTGCGGAGCTCGCCCACCGCCGGATGCTCGAGGTACTCCGTGAAGAGCGAGAGCTGCGGCGCCGCCTGCGCCGGCCGCTTCGCCGTCGCTGCGACTTCCTTCGCGCGCCCGGAGAGCGCGTCCGCAACCTCCACCTTTCCGAGCAGCTCGAGCACTTCCTTCGCCCGCGCGATCGTCTCGCGCGGCAGGCCCGCAAGTCGTGCGACATGGATGCCGTAGCTCCGGTCGGTGCGCCCGGGCACGATCCGGTGCAGGAACACGACCTCGTCGTTCCACTCGCGCACCGAGACATGCAGGTTCGTGACCGCGGGCAGCGTGTCGGCGAGCTGCGTCAGCTCGTGGTAGTGCGTCGCGAACAGGGTCGACGCGCCGCGCGCCGCGAGCGTCTCGGTGATCGCCCACGCGAGGCTGAGGCCGTCGAGCGTGCTCGTCCCGCGCCCGATCTCATCGAGGATGACGAGGCTCCGCTCGGTGGCGTGGTGCAGGATGTTCGCCGTCTCGGTCATCTCGACCATGAAGGTCGACTGCCCTGAGTGGATCTCGTCGGCGCTGCCGATCCGCGTGAGGATCGCGTCGAGGACGCCGACCTCGGCCTTCGCGGCGGGCACGAACGAGCCAACATGCGCGAGAAGCGCGATCAGCGCGACCTGGCGGATGTACGTGCTCTTGCCCGCCATGTTCGGCCCGGTGATGAGCGCGAGCGTCGGGCTCGAGGCGTTTCCGCCGAGCGCCGTGTCATTCGGGACGAAACTCGAGGCCAGCGTGCGGTCGAGCACCGGATGCCGGCCGCCCTCGATCGCGATGCCGCGGCCCGCCGTGATCTCGGGGCGCGTCCAGCGCTGCCTGCGCGCGACCGTCGCGAGGCACGACAGCGCGTCGAGCTCCGCGGCGCGCTCGCCGAAGGCGACGATCTCGGCGATGTGCCCCGCGACCTCGGCCAGGAGCTGCGCCCAGAGCTCCTTCTCGCGCGCGATGCCGTTCGCCTCGGCGCGCAGCACCTTCTCCTCGAACTCCTTGAGCTCGGGCGTGATGTAGCGCTCGGCGTTGCGCAGCGTCTGCTTGCGGGTGAACTCTGCGGGCGCCTTGGCGGCGTTCACCGCCGAGAGCTCGATGTAGTAGCCGAACACCGAGTTGAATCCGACCTTCAGCGAGGCGATGCCCGTCGAGGCAACGAGCGACTCCTGGTACTTCGCGAGCCACGCGCTCGAGTCGCGCTGGAGGAGCCGCGTCTCGTCGAGCTCGAGGTCGTAGCCATCCGCGAACACGCCGCCTTCGCGCAGATGCGTGGGCGCATCGGCCTTGATCGCGCGCGCGAGCTTGGCGGTCAGCGGCGCAAGAAGCGGCGCGACCCGCGCGAGTTCTGCGCAGTCCGCTGCGAAGGCAGCGCTCGGCGAGAGCGTCTGGGCGAGCGGCCCGACTGCCGCGAGCGAGCGCGCGAGCGCGAGGAAGTCGCGGGGCGTCGCCCGTCCGAGCGCAGCGCGGCCAGCGATGCGCGCGACATCCTGCAGGCTCGCAAGATGGGCGGTCACGGCGTCCGCGAATCGCTCATCGGCGACGAGCGCCGCCACGCGGTCGAGCCGCGCGTCGATCGCCCGTTTCTCGGCGAGTGGATAGCAGAGCCAGTCGCGGACGAGGCGGCGCCCCATCGGCGTGCTCGCGCCATCGAAGATCGAGAGCAGGCTGCCCTCGGCCGCGCCTGTCCGAAGCGTGCGCTCGATCTCGAGCGCGCGCAGCGTTGTCGCGTCGACGGCGAGGAACGCGCTGCGGGCGATCCGGCGCGGCGGAGAGAGGTGGGGGATGCGCCCGGACACGTCGGCGGTCGCCTGAGTCTCGAGCGCGTAGCGAAGGATCGCGCCGACCGCGCCGATCGCGGGATCGTCCTTGGCGAACCCGAAGCCCTCGAGCGACTTCACGCCGAACTGCGCCGTGAGCGCGTCGAATGCGTCCTGGCCGCGGAAATACCAGCCTGCGCGCGCAGTGAGGGCGAGTCCGCGCGCACCGAGGCGAGTCACCTCGGGATGGACCGACCCGTCGCGCTCCTCGGCATGGACGAGCTCGCTCGGCGACAGGCGGGCGAGCTCGTCCGCGAGCAGCCCGACGGGGCAGGAAAGCACGCTGAACGCGCCCGTCGAGACCTCGATGACTCCGATGTGGGCCTCGGCGCCCTCGATGGCGACCGCTGCGACGCGGTTGGCGGCGCCCGCCTCGAGGAGCGTCTCGTCGACGAGCGTCCCCGGCGTGAGCACGCGCGTCACCGCGCGCTCGACCACGCCCTTCGCATCCTTCGGGTCCTGCATCTGCTCGCACACGGCGACGCGGTGGCCCATCGCCACGAGGCGGCGGATGTAGCCTTCGGCGGCATGGAAGGGCACCCCCGCCATCGGGAGCCCCTTCGACCGCTCGGTCAGCGTGATCGCGAGGAGCTTGTGCGCGAGCACCGCGTCGCGGTCGAACATCTCGTAGAAGTCGCCCATCCGGAAGAAGAGGATGCAATCCGGGTGGTCCTTCTTCGCCTTGGCGTACTGGCGCATCGCAGGCGTCGCGAAGTGTGGATTCAGCGCGGGATCCGCCCACGAGACAT
>JBEGLX010000036.1:0-35578 GCA_041183345.1 Planctomycetota bacterium | reverse complement strand
TGCTCAGGCGGATCGCCACCGTCGGGAATCGCGCTGTCCGACGGAAACGCAAGCCGATGCAGCCGATCGAAGTCCTCCGCGAGCGCGCCATCGGGTGCCTCGACGAGCGCAACGCCCCGCCAGACCAAGACGCGCACCGCGCGGTCGTTCGCGTACTCCCACTCAGCGATCGCGTCGGGCGGAACGATCGGATGGAAGTCATTGCGCACAAGCGCCTCGCGCAGCGCCTCGAACCGCGCTTCGCTGCGGCGGTAGATGCGGATTGCGGGTGAGCGCACGGTTGCCACGCGGGTAGGCTACCTGCATGCCTGAGATCGCCAAGACCGAATACGCCAGCAATCTTTCCGCGATCCGCGCGGCCCAGCGTCGCATCGAGCCGTTCATCCATCGCACGCCCGTGCTGACGAGCGCGGCCATGGACGCCGTCAGCGGTCGCTCGCTCTGGTTCAAGTGCGAGCTCTTCCAGAAGACGGGCTCATTCAAGTTCCGTGGCGCGACCAACGCGGTCCGGATGCTCGAGGAGCAGGCGGCGGCGAAGGGCGTGGTCACGCATTCCTCGGGAAACCACGCGCAGGCGCTCGCGCTCGCCGCTCGTGCGCGCGGGATCCCCGCCTTCGTCGTGATGCCCTCGAACTCCGCTGAGATCAAGAAGGCGGCGGTGCGCGGCTATGGCGCGACCGTGATCGAGTGCGAGCCCACGCTCGAGGCGCGCGAATCGACGGCGGCGCGCGTGATCGCGGAGACCGGCGGCGCGATGATCCCGCCGTTCAACCACCCGAACGTGATCGCCGGGCAAGGCACGATCGCGCTCGAGCTGCTCGATGAATGTCCGCAGCTCGATGCGATCATCGTGCCGCTCGGCGGCGGCGGGCTGATCTCCGGCATCGCGATCGCCGCCAAGGCGCTCAAGCCGTCGATCAAGATCATCGGCGCGGAACCAGAGCTCGCCGGCGACGCCGCCGCGTCGAAGCGCGAGGGGTCAATCCAGCCCGCGATGAGGCCGATCACGATCGCGGATGGACTGCGCACATCGCTCGGCCCGCTCACCTTCCCTGTCGTGCGCGACCTTGTCGACGAGATCGTGCTCGTGCCCGAGGCGGACATCGTCGCGTCGATGCGCTTCGCATGGGAGCGCATGAAGGTCACCATCGAGCCTAGCGCCGCCGTCGGCGTCGCCGTCGCATCCGGCGCGTGGATGCACGCGCGGCAGAACGACGACCTCAAGCACGTCGGCGTGATCCTCTGCGGCGGGAACGTCGATCTTGCGGCGCTGCCGTGGCTCTGACCGCGTGAACGACGAAAGCGTCGCGCTTAGGCGTCCTTCTTGCGATCCCGATTCGCGGCGCGCTCGCGCTCGAGCTCGCGCATGATCTGATCGAGGCGCTCCTCCATGCGGCGCAGGCGCTCGTCATTGTCGCGTGGACGCATCTCGCGCTGCTCGTTCGGCTCGAGACGCCCGTCGGGACCACCGTCGCGCATGCGCTGCTCCATGCGCCGGCTCCACTCCTCCATGCGGCGGTTGAAGCCGTCCATCGCGCGCTCGAACTCCTCCATCTGCGCGGGATCGAAGCCGTTCGGCATCATGGGCATCCCGGGCATGACCGGCATGCGCATCTCGCGACGCTGCCCATCCGGGCCGATGAAGAACATCATGCCGCCGCCGTCCGCATCGCCGCCCTCGAAGGCGAACACCTCGCCTGGCTCCATTGGAAATCCCTGGACCTCAAGCGGCTCTGCGAACGCGAGCTTCTCGCCGTCGAACTCGATCGCGGTCACCTCGACCTTGCGGGTCTCGCTGCCGCGAAGCACCTCGAGCGCGATCTTCGCGCCAGGCTCCGCCTCGCGCAGCACGCGGCGAAGGTTTTCGCTCGACGCCTTTCGGTCGCCGTTCACGGAGACGATCACGTCGAACTGCTCGATTCCAGCGGCGTCCGCAGGAAGTCCGTCGACGACGTTCGTCACCATGGTCGCGTTCGCGCGGTCGATCTTCAGATGATGGACGAGCGCCGGGTCAGGAGATCCAAGCCCGACGCCGATCATCGACTTGGGAGCGGCCGCTGGCTCGGCATCACGGCGCGGCTCGGGCGCGCGACGCGGCTCGATGCTGCGACCAAGCTCGGCATCGCGCTGCACGCGCACGCGCGGGCGCGCGTCCGCCCGCGGCGGGATCTGCGCGCCGGCGGCGATGCGGCGCAGCACCTTTCCGTCCTCGCCGAGGATCTCGTAGCCGTCGCCAGACTTGCGCACGCGATCGGGTGGAATCGACTTGCCGTCGATCTTGGCGACGACGACCTCGCCATTCTCGATGCGCAGCTCGACCGACGAGCCGTCGCCGTTCGACATCTGGTAGGCGAAGCTCTGCCGTGACTCGCTGCGGGCGACGGGCGGCTCCTGAGCATTGGCACAGGACGCGAGCGCGAGCGCGATGAGGGCGGCGGGGAGGGCTGCGGGAAGGGCGAGTGAGACGGGCGTGTATCGCATGGTGGACCTCACGGGTTGATCGGTTGCGCGTGGCAGTATGACGATTTGCGGTCGGGCGAAGGATGCGTCACTGCACGAGATCCGTCCGAGGACGGATGATGAGCGTGCGACGCGCGCCCGACTCGCCTGAGGGCGCGATGCGATAGATCTCGGGCGAGACGCGCCGCTCGACGACCTGGCGGATGATGACGACCTCGAAACCGCGGCCATCGCCGAGTTCGCGCGAGCGAAGCAGCGTGGGCGGCGCGACTTCGCCGGAGAGCACGCCCTCCTCGCGCGCCTTGGCGACGTAGGCGTCGAAGGCTTCCTCGCTCGACTGGAACGCGGGGGCGATGCCGGCGACGCTCGCGTCGGGCTGCGTGCCGCGCGGGGAAACCACCTGCATCAACCATGCGATGGCGAGGACGGCGGCGACCGCCCATCCCGCGCCGTTCCAGCGGGTGCTCCACCGGCGGCCGGACCGCGGCGCCTCGACGCGGTCCGCCGCGTGATGCAGTTCACGCGCGACGCGGGCGAGACGGAGCTCGTCGGCCTGCCAGAGCGTGAGTTCATCCAGCACCGTCGGATCGGTCGCGCCGCGGGCGCGCACCTCGGCAAGCGCGGCACGGTCGCCCGCAACGGCGCGCGACAGCAACACATCGAGCTCCGCCGCTGGATCGTTCGAATCGAAGGCGTTCGTCTGCGGATCGTTCATGTCGCTTGTCCTTCCAGTTCGCGCACCAGCTCGCGCAGCATGCGCCGCGCGCGCGCCAGGCGGGTCTCGACCGTCGTCTCGGGCACATCGAGGAGTTCGGCGATCTGCCGTTGAGAGAGCCCCTGCGCGCTCTGCAGGAGCAGCGGCTCCGCGTAGAGCGGCGGAAGCCGAGCGATGAGCTCGAGGGTTTCGCGTGCCTGCTCGCGGTCGCCGTCAACGCGCACCGCTGCGGCACGGCTCATTCCACGCTCGAGCGCATGCTCGCGCACGGCACGGCGCTCGACTCCCCTGCTGCGCGCCGCCATGCGGGCCGCATTGATGGCGACCACGCGAAGCCATCCGCGGAGGCTGGCGGCATCGCGTATGTGATGGTGCTTCGCGACCAGTGTCTCGGCGACGTCCTGCAGCAGATCCTCGAGATCGACGCCGCGCGGAGCGTGGGCCGCGAGCACAGCGGCGAGCCATCGCCGGTTCGCCCGCCAGACCTCCGCGAGCGCGTCCCGCTCACCCGCCGCAGCACGCTCGAACAGCCGTGCCTCGGCGAACGAGAGCGTCGCCTCCGACGCCAATCGATCGCCGGCGGCGAAGCCACTGTGCTGGTTGTGCGTCTGCGCGGATCCGTCCATAGGAATCAGGCCGTAGGCCGGTGATGATGCACAAACCGATGCCGTCCGTCCTGGTTTTTGCGATCAGCCCCGCCGAGCGTCACCACGAGCCAAGCAGGATCGCGATATCGGGCGCACCGACCTCGCCGTTTCCGTCAAGGTCGGCGTCAGGCTGCCTCGGGTCAAAGGGGCGGTCCCTCGGGACGGGTCCCCAGGCATTGAGCAGCAGCGCCACGTCCTGCGGACCGACTACGCCGTCGCCATCGACGTCCCCCATCGGCAGGCACTGGAAGCTCGCGCGCCAGCGGACTCCGAAGAGCTGCTGAGGCGGTGGATCCTCGGGCGCGGGCGGGTTGTCCGGGTCGATCTCGTCGCAGTCGAGTCCGTTGCGCATCGACGCGTCGGCGTTGCCGGCGCCGAGGATCAGGCTTCCCGAACCTTCGTTGGCGAGGAAGTTCACCACCAGCGTGCCCGTGCAGATCGGGTGCGCAAGGAGCCACTTCACCTCGTTCGGGCCCTCGCAGTCGCCGAGAAAGTACTGCAGTTCGACGGGAAATTCCGCATCAAGCACCACGCGCACGCGGCGTCGCGCCGGCGCGTCGAGCGAGAACCAGTCGAGGTCGCGGGGACCGCCCGAGGTGATGCGCCCCTTGAAGGCCAGCGTGCAGTGCGGATACAGGCGGCTGCTGAAGAAGCCGACGCCGCAGCCGTCGTTCATGCGCTCGTAGCACGGCTCCTGCTCGTCGATCGCGGTCCCCTGCTCGATCGTGCACGGCTGCACCGCGCACAGTTGGCCGGCAAGCCGCGCGCAGACCTCGTCCCACGAGGCCCATGTGCACCAACCGTCGATCGCGGTCACCAGCTCGCAGCAGGTGAAGTCGCTGCAGCCAGCGGCTGGGTGCGGCTCCGTGCACGCTCCCTCGGACGGGCAGCTGATGCCGTCGCAAAGCTCGATCGCAGCGTCGGCGCAGGGCTGATCCCACGTCACCTCGCAGCACAGCGGATTCGCCTCGCAGACGAGCCGGCAGCACTCGGGCATCACGCAGCCGGGTGTCTCATGCGGCTTGCGGCAGTCGCCCTCGCTCGGGCACTGGGCGTGCGCGGCGAACGCCGCGAACAGCGTTGCGATGGCGGCGGCGCGCATCATCGGCGACCTCCGATCGCGCGCGCGCCAGAGATCTCGGAGAGCCAGACGGCGACGTCCGACGCCGTCATTTCGCCATCCTTGTCGCGGTCGAAGCGTGGGATCACGCCTCGGAACGGCTTCGGAAGCGGCGGCACGTCGGCATCCTCGACCGCTGCAAGCCCGCCGCCGCAGCCAGACTCCTGCGGCGTGACGTTCCGCCGCACGAACACCGACCGGCTGGGGCCGTCGATGCCGACGAGATCGAGATCGCAATCGCCATCGACGTCGGCCGCATCGAGATGGCGGATGAGCTGCCCGAACTGGTATGCGATGTCGATCTCGAACGTGAACGCGCCCGCAGCCGCGCGGCGACCGACGGTGATCGTGCCTGGGATCGCAGCGCCCGAGATCACGTCGACATCGCCATCGGCGTCGAAATCGGCGCCGATGAGCGAGAAGTTGTAGCCCGTCGGCGAACTCTCGCCGACCAAGCGCTCGGCGAGCCGCCCGCTGCCGTCGTTCACGAACAGCAGCACCTTCTGCGTGGTCTCGAGCAGCAGCGCGGGGATGAGCACGTCGATGTCGCCATCGCCATCGCCATCGATGAGCTGCATGCCGGGAATCCCCGGGCGCTCGTTGCCGATCTGCGGCACGCGGTACTCAAGCGCGCGCACGAATCGGCTGGATTCGTTGCGGATGACCGCGATGCGCCCGCCGCCCATCTCGTTGATCACGAGATCGAGGTCGCCATCCGAGTCCATGTCGGCCGAGGCGACGATGCGCGGATACGCGACGCCGCCGAAGAAGGTCGCGAGCCGCACGCGGTCGGTGCGCTCGAACGAGAGCTTCCCCATGTTGGTGAACACATCGACCGACTGCGAGATGTAGTTGGAGACGGCTACGTCGAGATCGCCGTCGCGGTCGTAGTCACCGAGGGCGATTCCCTGCGGATCGCGACCGGTGCCGCCGAACTCGACGCCCGCAAGCACGATGGCTTCCTCGAAGAGACCGGCTCCGAGGCCGCGATGGACGACCAGCCGCGGGACATCGCCGCGCCACGCGGTCACGATGTCGATGAGCCCGTCGGCGTCGAGATCGCCGGTCTCCAGCCAATCGGTGAAGCCGAGCGCGGCAAGCGTCTGCAGCGGCGCGAACCGACCGTTGCCGAGCCCGCGCTGCGTCATCAGGCGGTCATCGGGGTCACGCCCCGCGATCAGGAGATCGGGGAATCCATCGCCATCGAGTTCCCGCACCTTGAACATCGTCGGGAAGAACGGGTCGGGCAGCTGGTCGAACAGGTTGCCCTGGAAGACGATCGGCTGGTCCTGCGCGCGCGCAGCGTGTCCCGCGAGCGCGGCCGCGGCTGCAGCGACGATCGTGGCGAGGAGATTGGCTGCGGGGCATCGCGGCATGCGTCAGACCTTACGCCGCGATGGGCGAGGAGTCACTGCCAGTTGTGGAGAATGATGGTGACGTCGCGCGAACCGACGAAGCCGCTGCCGTCGAGGTCGCCGAGCCCGGGAAGTCCCCAGCGGCTCAGGCAGATCTCGAGATCCTGCAGGTTGACCGAGTAATCGCTGTTGAGGTCGCCCGTGATCGGCTGGCGCTTGCCGGCGGCGGAGAGTCCGACGGTCAGGTTCGTCGACGCGCTCAGCGAGGTCACGGTGCCCGAGAGCAGCAGATTCGCCGTCGAGCCAGCGGGTAGCACGGTCGGCACCGGGAACGCCACGTCGGTGAACGGCGGTGCGCTGATCGGCTGCGTCGTCGAGGTCTTGTTCGCGATGGTCGCGGTCACGGTGACCGAGTTGCCATTGACGACCACGTTGCCTGTGATCGGAAGCACGCCCGGTTGCGGCGTGCCGTCGGACACGGTCTGGCCGAGCAGCGTCGCCACGATCACGAAGTCGACGGGCACGGTGACGGCGAAGTCGAAGGAGCCGTTCTTCTGCGGCACCATCGCGCCGGTCGCGAACTCGCTCGACTGCGTCGCGCGGAGCTCGGTCACCGAGCCGTTGCCGACGGGGATCGGGATGTTCACGCCGCCCGGAAACAGCGAGTTCGGCTGCTGCGTGCGGAACGTCTGGTAGTTCATGTTCAGCGTCGCGCCGAGCGAGCCTGGCGTCGGGCCGAGGAGATCGAAGTTCAAGCCGCCGATGCGCACCTGCAGCGTCTCGGGGTCGACGCCGATGGTGAACGCGCCGAGCGGAGTCGAGTTGATGTCGCCCGCGAGCACGAACGAGGCCGTGTAGTTGATCGGGTTGTTGCCGCTGCCGCCGAAGAGGCCGGGGATCGTGCGCGTGCCGGTCGGGTTGTTGGTCGCGTCGTAGTCGCCGATGAAGGTGCCCGAGAACGGCGCGTTGAGATCGGTGGTCTGCACCACCGAGCTCGTCGCCGGCAGGAGCGCGCAATCGAACAGGATCTCGTTGGCCGACGCCGAGGCGGCGATAGGTGCGAGCAGGATGGCGGCGGAAAGCAACTTGCGCATGGACTCGGGTCTCCTCTGAAGTCTGGGTCTCGATAGGGTACTGCGGGGACGGCGACCTCCAAGGATGATCGGGTCGCTCACGCGCTCTTCCGCTACTTTTCGGGCGTTGCCGGAACCTGGGCGGAGAGCGCCTTCAGCCGCTCGAGCCGCTGCCTGTGGAGCGGGCGATCGGGCTCCAGCGCGACCAGCGCCTCGATGTGGACCTCGGCGCGGTCGTATCTCTTGCCCTCGACGGCGATTGCAGCGGCAAGTTCGCGGACCGAGGCATCGAACGGATTCATGCGCGTGGCGCGCTCGGCGGAAGCGAGGGCGCTGGGCAGGTCCCGCGCCGCGCGGCGGTTCCGCGCGATCGCCAGCGCGAACACGTTGTCCTTGTCGGCGCGAAGGTCGAGCTCGCGGAGATGCCCGAGTGCTGCGGGATCGCCGCCCGCGTCGAGCGAGCCGCTTGCATCGGTGGCGAGCTTCGCCCATACGCGATGCGGGAACGGATCGACCGGGCGCAGCTTCGCGTACAGCTCGAGGAGCGCGCGCGTCTCATTGGAATCGCTCGCGCCGGCGCTCCGCGCGCGCCGCAGGAGGATCTCGACGAGGTCGGGGTGTTCGGGATACTCGGCGAGGAACGCCTTCACCGTCGCCGTATCAAACTCGACCTGCGGCATCGGCCTCGGCGGCCACTCGCCGCCACGCAGACGGAACCGCTCGCCGCCAGGACGGCCGATGGCGTCGGCCCACGCGCGCGCCACCGCCTGCATGCGCTCGCTCTCGGCGTTGCGCAGCCGGGTCTCGGCGCCCTCGTCGCCCGTCGTCAGGCGAAGCGCAAGGTCGCGCATCGATGGACGCGGGTCGAGGCCCCACGCGCGCACCTCGCCGCCGGCCCACTCCTTGAAGCGCGCGAAGAACTCCGCACGGCTCACGCCGAACGCGCGCCGCATCGCCTCGTCTTCCTTGATGCCCTCTGCGTACGAGAACAGCAGCTTCCGCAGCGGCTCCCAGCCATAGGTACGCTCGACGAACTCGATCATCCAGCGCCCCTGCGCGTACGCCTGCCCGCGATCGGTCGGCTTGCGCGGGCGGATGAAGCCCCAGTTGATCTCGTCCATGTCGAAGAGCGTGTCCGTCCGCCATGCGGCGGCCAGCATCTGGCAGGTCTCGAACGTGCGCGGCGTGTCCTCGAGCGTGACCGCGACCGCCTCGGTGAGCCAGTGCGGGATGCGGTTCTTCGTCATCGAAAGGGTGACGGTGTGCGTGTATTCATGCCGAAGCACGGCGAGCGGGTCGAAGAGCCCGAGGTGCTTCGACTGCGGGCCATCCTTCGGGATCTCGATGGCGATGGTCGGGCCGGTGCAGACCGCGATGGTGTGGATGCGCGGAAGCCCGGTGATGCGCACGCCGAAGCTGCGGTGGTCGGGCATCACGTCGATGAGCGTCTTCTGCGCGGGCTCGTGGCCGATGCGTGCGCAGACTTCCTCGTGCATCGGGTCGAGCACGTCGGAGAGGAGCCGCGCGACGAGCGCTGCGTCGCCGTCCGGATGGCGGATGATGAAGTGCTTCGTCTCGATGCGCCTCCAGCCCGCGAGTTCCTCGGCGAGCCGGAGGGTGAAGACGGTGCGCTCGTCATTCGGATCGAGCTTGGTCGCAGTGCGGAGGTCGGCGACGGCGCGCTCCTCGCGACCGTCCTGCATGGAGAGGAGACCGAGCTCGGAGAACGGGATCGACCACGCCGGCTCGCGCTCCGCGGCGAGGCTGAGGATCTCGCGCGCCTCCGCATACTGGCGGTCGAACGCGAGCTGGCGCCCGCAGACGACGAGTGCGTCCGCGCTGCCTGGCGCAAGCCGGTCGGAGGCTGCGAGCGCCTCGCGCATCGCGGCGAAGTCGTATCGCGACGCGGCAACGCACGCTTTCCACGCGAGCGCCTCGGCGGGCATGTCCGCGCGAGAGAGCACCGGGGCGAGCGCCTCGCCTGCTGCGGCGACATCGTCCTGCACGAGTGCGTTGCGGGTCTCGACGAACGCTGCGAAGGGATGCGTCGGATCGAGCCGTCGCAGCGCGATCGCTGCATTCGCGCCGCCCGTGAAGTCGAATCGCGCGATCGCGGATTCGCCCGCGAGCCGCCAGCCTTCGGCGCTGCGCGGACAGAGGGTGAGCGCCTCGAAGAGCGCCTTCATCGCGTCGCCCATCTCGTGGCGCTCCGCGAGCAGCTGCGCCTCGCGCAGGCGGATGCGGGGATCGAGCCGGTCGAGCTCCTGGCGCGCGCGGGCGAGCGCCGAGAGCAGGCCCTTGTATTCACCTGCGAACGCCGCATCGAGGCGGATGCGGAGCGCCCCGAGCGCGACGGCGGCGAGCACGTCGTCGGCGGACTTCGACTCGGTGAGTGCGTCGCGGACGTCGTCGCGCGCGCAGATCGCGGCAGCGTCGGCGCGACGTCCGAGCGCGGCGAGGGATTGCGCACGGAGCGCGAGCAGCGCGAGGTCGTCGGCGCCTTCGGTGGCGGCGACCACCTCTGCATGGCGTCCGAGCCGCGCCGGGACCTCGAGGCGCAGCGCCAGCGGCACGGATGCGTCGGTCAGCGCGGGGTCGTCGAGCCGCCAGCGCTCGAGCGCGACGGTGGCGCGGCGCACCGGCGTGTCGAGGTCGAGATCGTCGTAGAGCCCGTGGCGGACGCGCAGGTCCTTGCGCTCGGCGTCCTTCAGGTACGGCGCCGTGATGCTCTCGAGCACCGCGGGCGCGGGCGCGACCGAATCAGGCAGCGCGTCCTGAGCCGCCGCAGGTCCGCAAAGCACGCCCGCGAGCAGGAGATGTGCGATCCGTCGCAGCCGTGGGCTCCGCATGGGTCAGAGGGTAGCACCGCGCGTTCCTCCAAGGCGCTCCGTGGCGTTTCGCCGCGCGGAATCGCCTCGGCTCGGCTACCGTCCTGTCCGTCATGCTGTCGATCGTCGCCGCGTTCCCCCTGCTGCTGACCCCGCCCGACGCCGCACCCGCGCAACCGCAGGCGCCCGCGGCGCAGCCTGCCGCGAATCGCGTCGACGAGTTCCTGACCGAACTCGAGAAGTCGGGTGCGACCATCGAGACCCTCAGCGGCGGACTCGCGCTCGAGAAGTTCGATGCCCTCGTCGAGGAGACCGAGCGCCGCTTCGGGCGCGTGGTCGTCGACCGCAAGGATGGGAAGCGTCGCTTCGCGATCTACTTCGAGGAGTTCGTCGACGGATCGGGACGCTCCGATCGCTCGGTCGACCATTGGATCTACGCCGATGGCTGGCTATGCGAGCAGGATCACCGCAACAAGAGCTTCACGAAGCGGCAGATCGTGGCGCCGGGCGAGGCGTTCGACCCGCTCGCGCTCGGCGAAGGACCGATCCCGATCCCGATCGGGCAGAAGAAGGCCGAGGTGCTTGCGCGCTTCGACGTGAGCGAGACCGAGGTTCCGATCGATATCCCCATGCTGGGCTCGATGAAGAACGTCGCCGCGCTGAAGCTCGTCCCGAAGCCGGGCACGCCGATGGCGAAGGAGACGGCGGCGATCGAGCTCTTCTACGACCGCACCAGCCTCGCGCCGACCGGCGTCGTGATCCGCGAGAAGAACGGCAACCGCACCGTCGCACGCATCGCGAAGCCCGTCGTCAACGGCGAGGTGAAGGCGGAGGACCGCGCGCTGCTCGAGATTCCCGAGCCTGACCCCAAGCAATGGACGATCGACGTCCGCCCCTGGAAGAAAGCGGAGTAGCGCACGCCCATGCGCGCGGTGTGCGTTGCGATCGCCGCCTGCGCGATCACTCGACGGTCACGCTCTTCGCGAGGTTGCGCGGCTTGTCGACGTCCTTGCCGCGCATGACGGCGGCGTGGTACGCGAGCAACTGCAGCGGAATCACCGTGAGAAGCGGCTGGAACATCTCGATGCACTCGGGGACGTAGAAGACTTCCTTCGCGAGCGTCTTGATGTGCTCGTCGCCCTCGGTCGCGACCGCGATGACGTGGCCGCCGCGCGAGCGGACCTCCTCGATGTTCGAGAGGACCTTCTCGTACTGCGAGTTGCGCGTCGCCACGAAGACGACGGGCATGCCGTTGTCGATGAGGGCGATCGGGCCGTGCTTCATCTCGGCCGCGGGCATGCCCTCGGCGTGGATGTACGAGATTTCCTTGAGCTTGAGCGCGCCCTCGAGCGCGACCGGGTAGTTCACGCCGCGGCCGAGGAACAGCCAGTTCTCGCGATGGATGTACTTCTCCGTCGCGGCGCGGATGCGGTCGGACCATGTGAGCGCGCGCTCGATCTTGGCGGGGATCGCCTCGAGCTCGCGCAGCAGGTTCGACACGTACTCCTGCGATAGATAGCGACGGCGGCCGATGAAGGTCGCGAGCATCGAGTTGACGAGCACCTGTCCGGTGAAGGCCTTCGTGCTGGCGACGCCGATCTCGGGGCCGACGCGCAGGTAGACGCCCGCATCGGTCTCGCGTGCGATCGATGAGCCGACGACATTGACCACGCCGAGCGCGAGCGCGCCACGCTGCTTGGCTTCCTGGAGCGCTGCGAGCGTGTCAGCGGTCTCGCCCGACTGGCTGACGGCGACGACGACGGTGCCGTCCTCGACGATCGGATTGCGGTAGCGGAACTCGCTGGCGAAGTCATGCTCGGCGTGGACCTTTGCAAGGTCCTCGAAGAGGTATTTGCCGATCATGCAGGCGTGGAGCGCGGTGCCCTGCCCGACGAAGACGACGCGCTTCGCGTTGGCGAGCTTGCGCGCGTGCTCGCCGACGCCGCCGAGGCGGATCTCGCCCTTCGCGACGTCGACGCGGCCCTGCAGCGACATGCGCAGCGCGCGCGGCTGCTCGAAGATCTCCTTGAGCATGAAGTGGTCGTAGTGACCGAGCTCGATCTGCTCGAGGTCGAACTCAAGCTCGCGGATCTCCGCGGTGATCTCGATGTTGTCGACGGTGGTGGTGCGGAATCCCTCGCGGGTGATGCGCGCGACCGAGTAGTCGTTCAGCGCGATCGCCTGGGTGGTATGCGACACGATGGCGCTCGCGTCCGACGCGACGACGTACTCGCCGTTGCCGACGCCGACCATGAGCGGCGAACCCTTGCGCGCGACGACGAGGACATCGGGCTCCTTCTCGCAGACGACGGCGATGGCGTACGCGCCGGTGACCTCGCGGAGCGCGGACTGCACGGCCTTCTCGAGGTCGCCCGTGTAGAGCTCGCCGATCAGGTGCGCGAGCACCTCGGTGTCGGTCTCGCCGTGGAAGACGTGGCCCTTCTCCTCAAGGTACTTCTTGAGCGCGGAGTAGTTCTCGATGATGCCGTTGTGGATGATGGCGATGCCGTGGCCGAGGCGCTCGTCGTCGCGGTGCGGGTGGGCATTCCGCTCGGTGACGCCGCCATGGGTGGCCCAGCGCGTGTGCGCGATGCCGATCGTGCCCTTGAAGCCGCCGCGCTCGTGGATGAGCTTCTCGACGTTGGCGACGCGGCCGACCGCACGGGCGATCTTGAGCCCGCCGTTCATGACCGCGACGCCCGCGGAGTCGTACCCGCGGTACTCAAGGCGCTTCAGGCCCTCGAGGAGGATGTCCGATGCCTGACGGCGACCGATGTAGGCGACGATTCCGCACATGGAGACGTAGATCCTTTGCTGCGCGCGGGATCCGCGCGCGCGTAAGTATCGTCCGAAATGCTGCTTGCCTTCGCCAAACCATGACAGAAACGAAGGCGCTCCACCTGACCGATAACGCCACGCGGAGCGATGAGGGCGAGTGATCGCTGCTCAACCGTCCAGGCGACGAAGGCGGATCTTTCGCACGCGCACTTCGGTTGGTTCGCCGGAATGGATCTGTACTCCGATGTTTCCGCCCTTCGGCGCGTCCTTCGAATCGTCGATCAGGGAAGCCGTCGGCTTGTCGTCGAGGAAGTGATCCATGCGGTTGCCCTTTGCGACCACGCGGTACGTGCGCCACTCGGCGATGTCAGGCGACGCGACCGAACCCTCGAGCGGCCCGTTGGTGCGCGCGCCGTCGGCGGCGATCACGGTGCGGGTGCCGTGCTCGGCGATGATGCCGCGTCCGCCCTCCTCGTAGAACATCGCCACGTAGTTCGGCGCGGGATGGGCGTCGATCTGCGGCCCGCGCAGGCGGGTCCGATCGAACGCGGCGCTGCGGTACTGGACGCCCGAGTTGTTGCCGACGACCTTCATCTCGACCTCGAGCTCGAAGTCGCGCACCTCGCCATTCCATATGAGGAATGTGTTGTGCGGCGCAGGATTGCCCGACGTGGTGCGGCCGACGATCTCGCCGTTCTCGATCGACCAGAACTTCGGGTCGAAGGTGAACGCAGCGAGCGCGTTCGGCGCAGCCTGCGCGCTCGAGAAGATCTCGAGGAACCCATCGTCATCGAGCTTCGCGAAGGCGGGGTCGTTGGCGTCGCCGCCTGCGCGCAGGAAGGCGAGGAGATCGAGCACTTCGCCCTCGGAGAGCATGTCGAGCAGGTTTCCGAGCATCGGCGAGACCGCACTCGGCGCCATCGAGGCGATATCCGCCTTCGCGATGGTGTCGCGCGCGTCGGAAAGCAGGCTGGCGCGGACCTCGATCGAGTCCTTGTTGTCGGCCATGATGCGGCCGCTGACGGTGCGGCCGTTCTTCAACTTGATGTCGGTGTTCTGGTACTGGTCGCTGATGGTCTTGCTCGGCTCGATGAGCGAGACGGCCATGTCCTCGAGCGAGAAGCGGCGCGAGACGCCCGAGAGCTCGGGGCCGCCGCTACCGCCGATGCCGCCCGCGCGGTGGCACTGCGCGCACTGCGCGGCGCGGTAGGCGCGCAGGCCTTCCTTGTAGTCGCGGCCGGTGGCGAGCTTCGGCCCGAGCGCCACGATCGACTCGACGGTCCACGTGCGGCCAGGGCCGCGCGGCGCGACGACCGGATCGCTGCCGCTCTTGCCCGCAGCGGTCGACGCGAGGAACTCGCGGTCCGCCTCGGGCGCGTTGGCGACGAACTCCTCGGTCATGCGCTTGAGGAAGCCGGCGTAGGAGTTCCCGCCCGTCGCCTTGCGGAGATCCGCCATCGCACGGGCGAAGCGCATGCGGTTGTCGGCGGTCCAGCCGTCCTTCGCGTCGCGCACTGCGTGCACGAGGCCGATCTTCTGCGTGGCGGGCGCATTCGCCATCATGTCGGTGACGGCCTTGCCGTATGGACCGCCGCGGGCGAGGAGCGCCGCGTCGATCTGCGGCGCGACGCGGACATCGGGCTTGCCGAGGAGGTCGACCGCGACCTCGACGGCGCGCGGCGAGCCCATCTTGGCGAGGAAGGCGGCGCGATGCATGTCGAGCTCGCTCGCATCGGCGGTGCCTTCCTTGGCAGGGAAATGCGCGAGCACCGCGTCGCGCAGCGCATCGCCGCCTCCCACGTCGGTCGCCTGGGAGGCGAAGCGCAGGAGCCAGAGCTCGCAGGCGCGCAGCCACTCCCGCTCGAGCGGTCCGCCGCGCACAGTCGACTCGAGGGCGGTCAGCCTGGCGGCGCATGCAGCGCCGTCCGAAGATGCGCTGCCCGTCCGGCACAGGGCGACGATGGCGAGGATCGCAGCCTGCGGATCGCCCTCGCTGACGGCGCGGGCACGCCAGATCGCGGGATCCTGATGCTCCAGCACGATGCGTGCGGCGCTGCGGACGCCAGCGTCCTTCGAGCGCAACGCGCCGAATGCCGTCTCCACCGCGGCCTTCGCGGCGTCGCCGGCGAGCCGCGCGTGCAGCTTCTCGATCGCACGGCGCTCGGTCAGCGCCGCCGGCACAGCCATCGGCGCGCGCTTGATCATGACCGGACGCTCCGCGCGCACGCGGAAGACCGCGCTCGGGAGGTTCCGCCCGCCGACGGCGAAGTACATCGCGCCGTCCATCACGACTGCATCGGTCAGCGGCAGCGGACGCCCGACCACGAAGGGCTCGATGCGCATCTGCGGCGAGGACGCGTCCTTCGACCCGTCGGTGGGCCAGCCTGCCCACATCGTTCCGTAGGTCCAGTCGAGGAAGAACATGGCAGTGTTCCAGGGAGCGGGGTACTGCAACCCCGCCGCGGACAGCACGCCCGTCGGCGACGCAGGCCCGACGTCCACCGTCGGCGGCAGCGAGTCGGGGCTCCACGAGGGCCATTTTCCGCTGCCCGAGCGCCAGCCGAAATCGACGCCGCTTGCGAGCTCGCACACGCGCGCGGGCCGATACCACGGAAGGCCCATGTCCCACTCCATGTCGCTGTCGAAGGTGAAACCGCGCCCGACCTCGTCGAATGCGACGTCGTAGCTGTTGCGGAAGCCGATGGTGAGGAGCTCCCACTTCGAGCCATCGCGGTCGGTGCGGGCGATCCAGCCGCCCGGTGCCATGACGCCGACGGCATGCCCGTTCGCATCCCACAGTCGCGTGAAGATGATGTCCTCCTGCCAGATCCTGGGCACGCGGGAGTCGGCGAGCGACTCCTCGGGCGGCGCGCAGTGATTGCCGCCGACGACCCAGATCGAGCCATCTGGCGCAGCGACGACCTGGTGCGGGCCATGCTCGCCGCCATCGCGCGCGACCGAGGCGAGCATCTTCTTCTCGTCGAACTTGCCATCCCGATCGGTGTCGCGCAGGCGCCAGACGCCGCGGGCGTCGCCGCCGCCCTCGTTGACGACGGCGAAGAGATCGTTGTCGAGCGCGAGGATGCCGTGCGCGCGCCCGATCTCGGGCTCGATGAGCTCGATGCCGCTGGCGTTGAAGTCGCCGCCATCGGCGCACGGCGTGATGGCGAACATGCGTCCGTACTGCGCGCTCGCGATCAGTCGCTTGCGACCGGCGTCGGCAGCGAGCGCGACGATCGAGCCGCGCGACTTCGGGGCGACGTAGACGAGCTCGCAGATGAAGCCGCTCGGCACCGAGATCGTGCGCGCGATGTCGGCCAGCGGACCAGGCGTCGCGCCGAACGCAGCGACGATCCCATCGCCCCATGGCGCGTCGCCGAGCGCTCCGACGACGGCGCTCGGCACGGGCGCGCTCGTCCACGCACCGCTTGCCTGCCACGACGGATCGCTCACCATGCGCATGCGCGCGCCATCGGCCGCGGTCCAGTCGACCTGCACGCAGATGCCTGCCGGACCGCCCTCGTTGCGGGCCTCGACGGTGAACTCATGGATGCCCGCCGCGATCGTGCCGAGCTCCGCGACGACGGGGTCCGACCAGTCGTCCGCGACGGCGACCTCGCGGCCGTCGAGGAGGACGCGCGCCTTGTTGTCGGCGGCGATCACGAGGCGCACGCCCTTCGCATCGGTCGCGAAGCGGTAGCGGCGCAGGAACACCGCGGAATCCTCGACCTTCTTGCCGGGCGCCCAGATCCACGACGGGGTGTCGAGCTTCGCCTGCGCGGGCGCGGCGGGCTTCGCAGGCTCCTCGGGCCGCGCGGCATCCATCGCGGACTTCATCGACTCCTGCGCAGCGGCGATGTTCTGCGCGTCGCCGCCGCCGAAGGAAATCACCGTCGAGAGCGCGACCCCAAGGAAGAGGGCGGCGAAGAGGAACGAGGCGATCAGGATTCCGTTGGCGGTCTTTCGGTCCATTCGCGCATCTTCACCATGCACCGCGGCTTGGGAAGAGCCGTCGGCGAATCTCGGAGAATTTCGCCGCGCGGCGTAAGATGCGCCCGATGGCTGAAGACCTCTGGTCACCGATCCGAACCGAGCGCCGCGCGAAGGCCGCGCCGCTCGCCGTCCGCGTGCGGCCGCGCACGCTCGACGAGATCGCGGGCCAGCGGCATTGCCTCGCTCCGGGCTCGCTGCTCCGGAGGCTGATCGAGCAGGATGCGCTGCAGTCGATGATCGTGGCGGGGCCTCCGGGGACGGGCAAGACCACGCTCGCCGAGGTGATCGCCGCGCGCACGGGCGCGCACACCGATCGCGCGCATGGCGCGACGACAGGGGTGAAGGAGCTGCGCGAGAAGATCGAGAGCGCCGCGCGCAGGCTTGGCGAATCGGGGCGGCGGACGCTGCTCTTCGTCGACGAGATCCACCGCCTCGCGCGCAACCAGCAGGATGCGCTCCTCGAGGGCGTCGAGGCGGGGAGCGTCGTCCTGTTCGGCGCGACCACCGAGAACCCGACCTGGGCGGTCGCGCCCGCGCTGCTGTCTCGGTCGGTGGTGTTCAGGTTCCAGCCGCTGACGGAGGACGATGTCGCGCGGGTGCTTCGCCGCGCGATCGTGCATGAGGATGGCGTGGGAGTCGCGGGGCTCGCGCTCGACGATGACGCGATCGCGCATTTCGCGCGCGCGTGCGATGGCGACGTGCGGCGCGCCTTGAGCGCGCTCGAGACGGCCGCAAGCGCCGTGCGCGGAGCCGCGGCGCCGAGGATCGATCTCGCGCTCGCGCGTGCGGCGCTCGACGGCAAGGTCCCGGTGTTCGACCGCGATGGCGATGAGCACTACGACCTCGCCAGCGCGCTCATCAAGTCGATGCGCGGCAGCGACCCCGACGCTGCGGTCTATTGGCTCGCGCGCATGCTCGTCTCGGGCGAGGACCCCCGCTTCATCTGCAGGCGGCTCGCGATCTTCGCCAGCGAGGACGTGGGCAACGCCGATCCGCGCGCGCTGCAGACGGCGGTCGCCTGCTGGCAGGCGGTCGAGCGCGTGGGCATGCCCGAGGCGCAGCTGATCCTCTCGCAGTGCGTGACATTCCTCGCCGTCGCGCCGAAGTCGAACGCCGCTGCGTGCGCGATCTGGGAGGCGATGGACGACGCGCGCGAGGCACGCACCGTGCCTGTTCCATTCACGATCGTCGACCAGACCAAGCGCCGCGCGGTGCGCACCGCCGATGACGGCACGCAGCTCGCGCCCGACGCGGGCAAGTACGAGTATCCGCATGATCGCGCCGACGGGATCGGCATGCAGGACTACCTCGGCGTCGCCAAGCGCTACTACCGGCCGACCGACCGCGGGCTCGAGAAGGCGATCGGCGAGCATCTTGAGCGCGTCCGGGCGATGCGCCTGCGTGCGAAGGAGACTGTGGCATGAGCGAGGGCACGAGGGAACGCATCAACGCGGGCACGGGCGACCCGGATGACCCCAAGCATGAGATGCGCGCGGCGATCCGCGGAAGGCTCCGTGCGATCAAGCCGCTGGCGCGCGATCATCGTGCGCGCAGGCTCGCTGCAACGGTGCTCCGTTCGCCGCCGCTCGCAGGAGCGCGGCTCGTCCTGGCGTACCGTGCGATGAGCGACGAGATCAACGTCGACGAAATCGTGCGCGCACTCGCCTTCCGCGGCATCCGAGTGGCGTTCCCGATGGTGCGCGACGACGGATCGATGCAGCTCCTCGAGATCGCGGCGGCAGATCCGCTTGCGTCCGAGCACTGGGTGACCGACCGCTTCGGAATCGCAGCTCCCGATCCCGACGCGCCTTCGGCGCGGCGCGTCCTGCCGCGGGAGATCGACGCGGTGATCGTGCCCGCACGGGCCTTCGACGCCCGCGGAGCGCGGCTTGGACGCGGGAAGGGCTACTACGACCAGCTTCTCGGGCGTCTCCGCCCCGACGTGCGGCGGGCCACCATCGGGGTCTGCTTCCGTGAACAACTTGTCGATTCGATCGCGGAAGGTCCGCTGGACAGACGCGTTGCGTTCGTCGCCGTCGAGGGCCGGCTGCTGCGGAGCGCGCGCACGGACCGGGCCTAGGTGCAGACTGACGCTCTGTGCCCGTGACGATGGGGATTTTCTGTCGGGATTCTGGGGGATTCTTGGAAGGTGCGTCTCCGCGCCCTACTCTGCGCGCCGCACTTCACAGAGGGACTCCCATGGCACTCGCCAGTCAGAACGCACGCCCCGATCGCAATAACCCGAATGCCCGCGGACCACGGTCGACCGTCTTCGTGCTCATCGCAATCGGCGCCTTCGCTGCGTTCATGGGAATCCGCGCGCTGATCGGAGGCGGCGAGGACGGCGCCGCGACACCGCGCGCCGCAAGCGCCGCCGAGACGATCACGACCGAACCTGAGAACCAGACGCGCCGCACCGCGCTCGACGAAGCGATCTCGAACGCCGGCACCGATGACGCGCCCGCGGCAGAGCAAAAGCCCGCGCCGACCGTGACGGCTCCCGCGGAACCTGCGCCGACGCCGACTCCCGCACCGACTCCGACGCCCACGCCCACGCCAGAACCGGCTCCCGCGCCCACGCAACCGCCGGTCGCGACGCCCGAGCAGCCGAAGAGCGATGGCGCCGCCGCGCAGGAAGCGCCGAAGGAGCCGAAGGACTCGACATCTCCAACCGAGCAGGAGCCTGCGGCGAAGCCCGCTGCATCGCAACCCTTCTTCGGCAACGGGCTGAACGCGTCAAAGCCGCTGGTCGCACCGACGGGCGCGGGCGCCTCGGAGCCCGCGGCGGATTCGCCTGCCGGCAAGCTGAAGGCCGGGCTCGCGATCGCCGGAACCGAGCCCGTCAAGGCGCGCGCGCTGCTTTCGTCGGCGGTGCTCTCGGGCACGCTCAATCAGCAGGACTCGTACGACGCGTTCAATGCGCTCGCGCAGATCAACTCGAAGCTGTTCCTCACGCCGGTCTTCAACGCGGGCGACCCCGCCTGCACGCAGTACACCGTCGAGGCAAACGACTCGCTCGAGAAGATCGTTCGCAACAAGAAGATCGGCTGCGACTGGCGGCTGGTTGCGCGGCTGAACAACATCAAGAAGCCTGAGTCGATCCAAGTCGGCAAGCGCCTGAAGCTGCCGAAGGGGCCGTTCAGCGCCGTCGTCTGGAAGCGCGACTACCGCATCGACATCTGCGTCGGCGAGGGCGCGGATCGCGTGATCGTGGCCTCGATGCCCGTCGGACTCGGCGAGGCGAACGGCACGCCGACGGGCTTGTTCAAGGTGCGCAGCGGCTCGAAGCTGCTGAATCCTGAGTGGACGCATCCTGTGACTGGACAGCGCTACGCGGCGGATGACCCTGCGAACCCGATCGGCGAGCACTGGCTCGGGCTCGAGGGAACCGAGGAGAAGACCTCGAGCCTTAAGGGCTACGGCATCCACGGCACCGTCGAGCAGGATTCGATCGGGCAGAACCGCAGCCTTGGCTGCGTGCGCCTGCTCGCTGGCGACGTCGCGCTCGTGTGGGAGTGCCTCGGCGACGGCGCTGTGGTTGAGATTCGTCCGTAGTTGAGCGCTCGCGACTTGGCGCGCGGGCGGCTGCTGCGCGGCCGCGTGCGCGCCTTCGCTCGCTCTGGTGCTAGGACGATGTTCGGACATGCCGCGGGCGGCTGCTGCGCAGCCGCGTGCGCGCCTTCGCTCGCTCTGGTGAGCCCAGCACCAAAGGAAGCCGCCGCAGCGGCGACCGCGAGAATCGCCCGCGCACCTTCGCTCGCTCTGGTGATCCCAGCACCACAGGGAGCCGCCGCAGCGGCGACCGCGAGAATCATGAGTGCCCGCAGACGAAGTCTGCGGAACCACTTGCGCCGGGAGTCAATCCCCACACGTGGCCTCTCGCGCATCCAGCCATGACTGCGTCTCGCTACGCTGCCCGCGATGAAGCGACCGCTTGTCGGCATCACCCTTGGCGATCCACTGGGCATCGGGCCCGAGGTGGTCGTCAAGGCGCTTTCCGAGCCTGCCCTGCGGGCGGCGGCGCGCTTCGTCGTGTACGGGGACAACGAGCTGATGCTCGCGGCCGCCGACAAGGCGCGCGTGCATCCCACGTGGTTCCGCGCGGGCGTGGACCATGCGCGCGAGGGGAGCATGGTCCTCGGCGACTTCACGGTGATCGACTACGCGATCGCCGGCTCGCTCGGAGGCGAACGGGAGCCGTCGAAGCCAGGCGGGCTTGCCTCGAAGACATTTGTCGAGGACGCCATCGCCGACGCCATGCGCCCGGCAGGCGACCCGCGGCGGCTCGAGGCGGTCGTCACCGCGCCGATCTCGAAGGAGTCCTGGACGCTCGCTGGCTTCCGCTGGCCCGGGCACACCGAGCTGTTCGCAGCGCGCACGAGGGCGAAGCGGCAGGCGATGGCGTTCGTCTCGCCGCGGCTGAAGGTCGCGCTGGCGACCACGCACGTGCCGCTCATGGAGATCCGCAACCTGCTTACGATCGGGCGCGTGCATGAGCCGATCACGCTCGGCCACGAGCTCTGCCAGCAGCTGGGGATCGCCAAGCCGCGGATCGCGGTCTGCGGGCTCAATCCGCACGCAGGCGAGAACGGGCTCTTCGGGGACGAGGAGATCCGAGTGATCAAGCCGGCGATCGACATCGCGCGCGGAACCGGCATCGACGTGCACGGCCCCTTCTCAGGCGACACGATCTTCATCGATGCAGCGGCGGGCAACTGGGATCTCGTGGTCGCGATGTACCACGACCAGGGGCTCATCCCCGTCAAGCTCCTCGGCTGGGACAAGGCGGTCAACGTCACGCTCGGCCTGCCGATCGTGCGGACGAGTCCCGATCATGGCACTGCATTCGGGATCGCGGGCAAGAACCAGGCGAGCGAGGGCTCGATGAAGGCCGCGATCGAGCTTGCCGTGAAGCTCACGTCTACTTGATGAGGCGCAGGATCCACGGATAGCGGAACGGCTTCTCGCTCGAGAGCGCGACCAGCCCCATGATGCCGACGACGATGCAATAGATGGCGACTGCCGCGAGCGCGATTCCTGCGAGGATCGCGGGCACGATCAGGATCGCGCCGATCAACCCAAACGCGGAGCACGCCGCGCTCACGATCAGCACCGTCAGGAGACAGTTGAACGTCTCCTTCGCCTCGGCGACGACGCGAGGGTCGTTCGCACCGAGCGCCCAGACGATCGCGGGCGCGATGGCGGGGCCGACGATGATCGTCGAGAGGAGGGGCGCGGCGAGCACGGAGACGCGGCAGAAGACGGCCGCGAGCTTCGGATCGATCGATGAGGCGGCTGCGGATCCACCCGCCTCGCGGCCGCATGACGCGCAGCGCGCCGCGAACGGGCTGTTGGTCGCGCCGCAGAAGCGGCAGTAGACGACCGATTGCGGCGACGGCGGTGGCGGCACATCAGGAGGCGAGTCGGACCCGCCCGCTGGAAAGAGCCCGGCGATGCTCGACGCGGCGACCCAGTTGCGCTGTGCAGGATCGAACAGCCATGTATCGGGCAGGATCGATCCCGAGGCGGCGAGGCGGCGGATCTCATCGAACGCGACGGGGCCGAGCGTGGCGCCGCGCTGCGACCAGTACCACTCGCCTGAAGTTCCGCTCGTTCCATGGACGTCCGTCATTTCGATTGCTCCGAGTTCGGCGCGTGCTTCCGCTGGCACGCGTGGACATTTCACTGGGAGCGAGGCACGCGCGCAGCGAATTTGAAAAATCCGATGTGAAAGTCCCTGAGGTCCATCCACGGCGCAGTAACTTCCCGCCCGCCCGATGCGGTGCAGGTGCGCTGCGGGGCCGGAATGGATCAGTTCATGGCGGAGCGGGCGGTCAAGCCCGGGAAAGGACGGAGAGGATGTCTCATTGGAATCAGCGGTTCCTGCCGCGATTGGGGGGGATGTGGATGATCGCGCTCGCGGTGGCGTGTGCCATTGGCGGTGCGCGCGCCGAGGCTGCGGTCGTCGCGTCGTGGAACCTCAACGGGATCGACCCGCTGCAGAACACGGTGATCGGCGCCTCGACTGGAACCGGGACGCTCGACTTCGGCGGGCTCGGGGCGACGGCGAGCGTCCTGCAGGGAACGACCCTCGGTGCGCTCAAGGGTGAGGTCGCGGGCGATTCGCTTGCGGCGATCGGTACGCTTGCGAACGGCACCTCGCTGCGGCTCGATTTCGAGACGGCGGGCTACCAGGACCTCGTCGTGAGCTTTGCGACGCGGCGCTCGGCGACGGGCGCATCGAGCAATCGCCTCGAGTGCTGGACAGGGCTCGCGTGGGAGACGGTGCTCAACTTCTCGTCGAATGCGACGACTTGGGAGCTGGTGTCGGTGAAGCTCAGCGCGCTCGCCGTATCGGAGGGCGGCTACGCCTCGATGCGGTTCGTACTGGACGGCGCCACGAGCTCGAGTGGAAGCCTGCGCTTCGACAACGTCAGCGTCAGCGGTAGCGCTGTGCCTGCACCTGGAGCGCTCGCGCTGCTCGGGATCGCCGGCTGCGTCGCCCGGCGCAGGCGGTGATGGCTGCCCCCGCGTGCCGCAACGGAGCGGTGCGCGTCAAACCGAGGCGGTCCGCCACGCGGTGTGGCGGACCGCCCGTTTCCGATCTTTGACAATCCAGCCACTGGCGCGGCGCGCGCGCGGCGCTCAGCTGATCCCCATCCAGTCGCGGAAGAGGAACTCGAAGCGCTGGGCGAGGAGCGTGATGCGCCCCATGACGGTCAGGCCGAAGGCGCCGCCGAAGGTGATCATCAGGAACCAGATGCCGAGCCGCGCCGTCTTTCCGACGGCGCCCTTGTGCTCCACCGAGAAGAAGAAGTAGGTGAGCACGCTGAGGACTCCGATCACTCCGACCCACGCGCCGATGGTCGGCCAGAACGCAAAGCCGCCGCCCGCATCGGACGCGATGAGCGGCTGGATCGTCGCTCCGATCTGGGCCATGAAGTCAGACTCGATCGCCGAGACCAGCTTGAGGCCGGCCGTGACCCCGATCACCATCGCGATGGGCCAGCTTGCGATCCAGCCGCCGCTCGGGAGCAGCCTGCAGAGCAGCATGATGCCGAGAAGGAGCGGTACGCAGGCAAGCGCGAAGTCTGCGCTTGGCGTGGGAGACTCGGTCAGCGAGGGAAGCATGGAGTCGCGCACCAGGGACGGAGCGAGCTTCGCGAAGAGATTGGGGACGAGCGATGTCCAGAAGGCGTTGACCATCCAGTACGCGGCGGAGACGCCGATGAGGATGCTCTCGCACACCTTGTAGAACGGATTGTCGCGGAAGAGGAAGGAGAGGATGCCGAGCGTCAAGAGCGCGGCGCTCCAGATCCCCACGGTCGTCCACAGCGATCGCGTCGCCTCGCCCGTCGGATCGGCCTGCGCCGCGAAGGCCGAGCGAAGGACCAGCAGCGAGGCGCCGAGCGCCGCAAGCGAGATCCAGAGAAGCGTCAGACTCGGCTTCCTTGGCGAGATGCCCGAGCCTGCGTTCATCGTGCACCTCCGCGGTTGCGGCTGGCGATCATGGCGACGTTCCCGAGGACGATGAGCGCGATCATCAGCAGGTGTGCGACGAGCTGGGGGCCCATGCGCACCCGTCCCTGCCCAATGACGTCGGGCTTGTCGATCGGGTACTTCTCCTCGACGAGCATCTCGTACTCGGCGGCGCCCTTCACCGCGACCAGCATGCCCTCCATCTGCTTCGGGTAGTAGGGAAGCAGCTGGCTCACCTGCACGCCCGTCGATCCACCGACGATGGAGAAGGCATCGGGCATCGGGCCATTGCCGTACTGCACCCACTCCTTCGCGCCGGGGTAGCCGGCGGAGACGCTGGCGACGAGCTTGAAGGCGCTGAGATCCCTGACGGACGCGAGAAGCGGAATGGTGGAGGTCGCGGTGCCGGCGGCGTCGGTCTTGTATTGCTCGGGCACGTTCGTCGCCATGAGCTTGATGACGCCTTCATTGCCCGATTGGTAGCCGAGCTGCACGTAGTCGGTCCCGTAATCGTAGCCCGGGTGAAACTGCTTCAGCACCGACTCGATGGTTCGGTCGGCCTGCTGCTTGCCGAGCGGCCAGAGCGCCATGAACACCATCTTCAGCTTGCGCGACGCGCAATGATGCACGAGCGCGCTCGCCATCGGCTGCAGTTCCGCGGCGCTCGCGGGGTCGTAATCGAAGGAGATGAGCACCGGCGAGCCCTCGGGGACGGCTTCGACCGCATCGAAGGTCGCGCGCGCCATTGGTCCCGGATACTCGGGAAAACGCAGCTTGAGGAGGATCGGGATCGCGATCGAGAGCCCCATCGCGAGGAAGATCCACCGGCGGTCGAGGTCGTTGAGTCGTGCAAGAAGCGCTCGGTTCATGCTGCACCTCCTCCGCGCGGCAGGTAGCTCTTGTCCACGCCGAGGATCAGGCGAAGGCTGGTGGCGGCGACGCCGAGCGCGATGCCGATCGTGATCGCCCGCATGCCGGCTGTCTGGATGTGCTCCGTGATCGCGACCTTCATCCAGTCGAGGCGCAGGAAGGCGAACGCGCTGTCCTCAGGGATCCAGCCGGTCAGGAACATGCCCGCAGCGGTCTGCGCGAGCAGGATGATGAACGCGGTCGCAAGAAGCAGGATGGACTCGGTGTTCTTGGCGCGGAAGGCACGGAAGGCGGCGCTCGCGACATAGAAGGCGAGCATCGCGAACATCGTCGAGGTCAGCGGCGAGAACACGTACTCATACGTCCAGCCGTAGGGCGAGGCCGGGGTCTCGTAGTTGCCCGCGAGACGCACCCCGGGATACTTCGAATCGGGAATGGCTCCGACCTTGAAGAGGCCGACCACGAGCATGAAGAAGAACGCCGCCAGCGTGATCGCCGAGTATCCCCAGCCAGGACGCTGCGAGGAGATCTTCTCCAGGTTGACCTTGAGCAGATTGCCCGCTCCTAGGACAAAGGCGACTGCAGCGAGCACGTTGAACCAGACGTTCACGGTCTCGCTCCAGCTCACCGCGGCCGTGACGAAGTAGGCGAGCACCATGATGGCGCCTGACGCACAGAGGATGATGATGGGCACGGTTCGCTGCAGCACGGGTCAGCCTCCGAAGAACTTTCTCAGGGCTGCGGCGCCATCTGCGCACGCGGGCAACCACAGGCCAGCCGTCGCCAGCGCGCAGCCGATGATGATGACGGCGGCCGCGAGGAGCTTCCCGAGATCCTGTCCTTGGATCGAGCCGAGTTGGTCGCGCTCGCCCGAGAGATAGGCGCTTGCTGCGAAGAACTCCTCGCCGATCAGGGTGTAGTCGCAGGCGGCGACGAAGAACGGCAGCTGAGACGGCTCCGCCGTGCCGGCGATCTGGATCGCGCCGATCGAATTGCCGTTCTCGGCGAAGAGCAGGCTCTCGGCATAGAACGCACCCATGTAGAAGCAGGCTGCGGGCTTGTCACGCACCATCGAGCCCGTGACCGCTGCGACGTAGCCGAACTGCTCATCGGTGAGGTAGCGGATGTTGTCGGCGTTGTATGTCTCGGGGCGCCCCGCCTCGAAGTGCGCGGCCTGCACGGCGTCGCGGGCGGCGCTCATGACGATCGAGCGGGAGGTCGGCACCTCCAGCTTCGCGTCGTACTCGGCGGCCGTCTTCGCGACCCGCCCGAGGATGTTCACGCCCGCGACGGTCTGGATGTCGGTCATGTCCATGATGCCCGGCACGAAGAGCACGGAGCGCCCCATCTCGGTGGCGCGGCCGATGGCCTCGTCGACGGCGTCGAGAGCGGCAAGCCGACGGATCTTCACCGGTCGGCCGGTTCGAGCAAGCAGGATCGCCGCGACCACAGCCGCAGATACGACGACGATCACCAGCAGCAGCGGGAGACGGTCGGTGCGGATCCAGTCCTTGTCAGGACCGGCCCCGGGAGCCTCTGCCAGCGCGACCGAGAAGGGCAGCAGCAGCGCTGCCGCCACGACAAGGGTCGACAGGCTGCGGGGCATGGTGGTCCATCTCATCAAACGCCTCCTCCTCTTCATGCGCCGAGTCAGGTCTCGATCAGCTCGACATTCGCGCGGGGAACGGTCACCCTCCTGCCGTCGGCGAGCACGACCTCGAGCACGCGCGCCTTCGAGCCAGAGCCAAGCACGGCCGGCTCGTTCGGCAGCGCGCTCACGCTCCCGAGCAGCCCGAAGTACGGATCGCGGATGAGGCGCACCTGGGTCCCGAGCTCAAGAAGCCCCTCTTCGGGCCGCGCCCCTTGCTGCGGCGCGGCGTCGGTCTCAAGGCGCGCGATCACGATCTCGGGCCGCATGACACCGGCGCGGATCTGCGTCGCGCCATTCACGCTCGCCTCGCGTCCCTCATAGCCCTTCAGCAGCGCGAACGTCCGCTCGGCCATGGCGATGTCACCGAAGCCCTCGGTGATGACGATGGTGAGACCGATCTTCTCGGTGCCGGTGATGGCGACGCCGAGGTCGTACCCGAGGATCGCCTTCAGGTCTGCGTCGTCGATGCCGCCTGACACGATCGCGGCGACTCCGGCTGCCTGCGCCGCCTTCACTGCACTCGCCGTGACGCGCGCGCCACCGACGACGACGCAGCCCTTCATGTCAGGCTTGATCAGCCCCGCCTCGAGCTTCTGGTCGTGGCGGTCGCTGGCGAAGCGAATCGAGCCGACGGTCTCGCCGCCGACCCCGAAGATGCCCTGCACGAAGACAGCTTCGGCCTCGACCACGGCTCCCTCGCCGGGGATCACCTCGACCACCGTTCCGTCGACGTAGGCCCTCACCTCGACGGCGATCGGCGCTCCGCGGAGCATCATCTGACCGGTGGTGAAGCTGATCGACTCGACGGTGCCCGCCGCAGGGGACGCGAGTTCCTTCTTGCCGATCCCGAAGATGCCCTTCGTGCGCGCGATGAGCTGCCCCGTGGCGACCGAATCGCCGGGCTTGACCAGCATGATGCTGGCGAGGTCGTCGGCGGGCACGGAAAGCTGCGATGCGACGGCGACCGGCATGACATCGCCGTCGATGAAGGTGTGCGCCACGACCTCTCGGGCCTTGACGCGCTGGCCCTGACGGACAGTCACCTCGCCCTGGACAGGCAGTAGCCGCCGCGCACGAAAGGCCGTGCGCGCGGACACCTTGAGACCAGGCGTGTATGCCTTCGCCATCGGTCAGCAAGTCTCCCAAATCTTCGCCCAGCGCGCCACCGCCGCGCGGCGATCGGCGTCGCCGTCCGGAAGGACGAGCGGCCGACCGCGAGCGTCGAGCAAGATCCCGACCGCGCCGCCTTTCACGCGACGCGAGATGGGCTTGCCGGGTCCCGCGCCGAGATCGAACTCCTTCGCTGGTTCGACGACGACCTCGACCTCCTGCTCGGGTCCGACGCGAACCAGGGCGACATCTCCGCAGGCAAGCTCGCCTGCTGCGCTCACGGCGCCCGAGATTCGGTAGGAGAAGCACTTCTTGCCCCACTTCCCCTCTCCCTTCGCGGCGACCGACCAGCCGAGGCGAACGAGGCAGTCGCGCTCGAAGACCTCCATCGCGGCGTCGGCATGCACGCTGGCGAGCACTCCGAGGTGCGGCATCATGAAGATCGAGTCCTTCGCGAGCTGGGTGAACCCCTGCGGCTCGAAGCTGTCGACGAGCATCGCCGCCGTCTGCTCCATCTTCGGGGCATGGCTCAGGACGCCGCCCGATGCGACGAGGAGATCAAGCCGCATGTCGTCGACGATCGTCTGGCCGCTGGCGGTCTGCGCGAAGAGGTCGCCGACCGTCCGCTGCTGCTGCACGCCCTTGAGCGTGGTGGCGAACTCCTTGTGCTGCACGTAGGCGAGCCGCAGCGCCTCGCGCGCGACAGCCTGCTCGAACACAAGCGCCTCGGCCGACTGCGGGATCGTCGTCGGACGGATCATCTTGTTCTTCACGCGGTTGCGCAGCTCCCGCTCATCCATGTCGATGTGCACCCAGCGGAGCACGTTCTGCATGCCTGCCTCCGCGCACACGTTCGAGATCGAGTAGCTCATCCCGAGGTTCGCGCTCACGGTGCGGTTGAAGGTGCCATCGAACACGCTGAAGACGTCGGTCGTCGCGCCGCCGATGTCGACGCACACTGCGTTGAGCCCGTCGCGCGCCGCGATGCGCTGGAGGATGTCGCCGACGGCGCCGGGCGTGGGCATGATCGGCGCGTCGCTCCACGAGATCAGCCTGTCGTAGCCGGGCGCATGCGCCATCACGTGCTCGAGGAACACGTCGTGGATCTTGTCGCGCGCGGGGCCGAGGTTCTCCTGCTCGAGCGTCGGGCGGAGATTCTCCACGACGGCAAGATCGAAGCCGCCGTACTTCGGGTCGCCGAAGATCGCACGCACCTGCGGCGCGGCGTCCTTGTTCCCCGCGAAGATGACCGGAAGCTCGTACTCGCCGCCGAACCGCGGGCGCGGCTTCGCGGGCGCGATCTGCTCGGCGATCTGCACGACCTGCTGGACGTTTCCGCCGTCGGTGCCGCCCGAGATGAGCACCATGTCGGGCCGCAGCTCGCGGATGCGCTGGATGCGCTCGTGCGGACGTCGCTTGTCGTTCGACGCGATGGTGTCCATCACGATCGCACCCGCGCCGAGCGCCGCACGCTTCGCGCTGGCGGCTGTCATCTGCGCGACCACTCCGGCGACGACCATCTGCAGGCCACCGCCCGCGGACGAGGTCGAGATGTAGAGGTCGCAGCCGTCTGGATCTGACTCGTCCTTGCGGCGGATGATCGTCCCGTCATCGGCGATGAAGCGGCGGCCTGCAAGCTCGCCGATCTCGGTCAGCGAGTTCGAGACGCCGATGGTCACATTCGCGAACGGTTCCTCGACGGTCGTCGGGGCCTCCGCGCGCTGCGTCTGCCGCCACGACAAGCCGACCTTCTCGATCAGGATCGCCTTCGTCGTCGTCGAGCCGCAATCGGTGGCGAGGATGTACTGGAGCCTCGAGAGGTCGATGACGGGCTTCGGCGACGGTGCGGACGCGCTCATGCCGCGCAGGGTAACGCGTCACTTCGGCGCGGGTGCAGGCGCATCCTTCACGCAGCGGAAGCCAAGGTGCTCGAGCGAGGTGTCCGACGGCGTCGCCATCCGTGCGCTCGGGCGGTAGCTCGCGCAATAGCTGTCGTTGCAGAGGAATGAACCTCCGCGATGGACGCGCGAGTCCGACGCCAGCGGATTGCGCGGATCGTGGCTCTTCGGCGGTCCCTTCGGATCGACGGTGACCCCGCCCGCGCCCGCCTTCCTCGCGCGGTCGGCGTAGGTCGTCTCGGAGTAGCGGTCCGAGCACCACTCCCAGACGTTCCCCGCCATGTCATAGAGCCCGTAGCCGTTCGGCGCGAAGCTCTTGACGGGCGCGGCGCGCTCGAAGCCATCGGACTTCGCATTGACCCGAGGAAACTCGCCCTGCCAGATGTTGGCACGCCACGGCTGTCCCGAGGTTGGCACGACCGGCTCGTCGCCCCAGGAGTTGACCTTGCGGACGAGACCGCCGCGCGCGGCGAACTCCCACTCCGCCTCGGTCGGAAGCCTTTTGCCGGCCCACTTGCAGTAGGCGAGCGCGTCCTCGAAGGCGATCTGCACGACCGGAAGATCATCCTTGCCATCGATCGAGCTCGCAGGACCCTGCGGATGACGCCAGCTCGCGCCAGGCACCCATGACCACCAGCTTGTGAAGTCCTCGGCGGGCTGTTCAGGCGCCGGCGGCGTGAACACGAGCGAGCCCGGCTTGAGCATCTCATCGGGTGGCTTTGGCGTGCCTTCGGGGACCTGCTTCCTGAGCACTTCCCAGTCGACGGGGCGCTCTGCGAGAGTCTTGTAGCCCGTCGCCGCGACGAATGCGCGGAACTGCGCATTCGTGACCTCGGTGGCGTCCATCCAGAAGCCCTTCACCTCGACGTCATGCACGGGCGACTCGTCGGGCCGCGCCAGCGGATCCGTCGAACCCATCGCGAAGCGCCCACCTGGGATCCACACCATGCCGGGATGCTGCGCCGCGGGCGGTTCCGCAAGAAGGAGGATTGCCACGAGCGGGAGCATCGCATGGAGTGTAGCCGCGGGTAGGCTTCCGCCATGCGCGAGTTCCTTCGCAACGCCTTTGCGCTCGATGACGGGAAGGCCTGCGAGCCGACGCCCGAGGAGCGCGCGCTGCTTGAGAAACTCGCGTCCGAGATCGCGCGGCGGCGGATGACCGGACCCGCGGTCACTTTTCTCGAGATGTCGCGGCCTATGAACTCGCTCGGAGCTGCAGCGATCCACTTCTTCACGCCGATCGCGGCCACGCTCGCGAACCCCGTGGCGCTCAAGAGCTTCGCCGAGTTCCTCGACAAGCGCGGCTCGGTCGACGTGCTGTGCGGCATGCTGGAGGCCGCCGAGCGCGCGCATTCGGCGGGCTGCTGTGAGGGCGAATCTCCGAAGAAGCCATGATCTCTGCCTGATGCCCGCTGGAAACCGAACATGACGCGACAGCTCTTCCTCCGACTCATGCTCGTCGCCCTCGCCGCCTCGGCCTTCATGGCGATCGTGTCGATCTATGCGGACACCACGATTGCCTGGCGCATCATGGGGTCGACCATCCTCGCTGCAGTCACGTGCGGGCTGATGATCCCCGTCGCGCCGCGCGAAGGCGCCTCGGGCATGGACCTTCTGCAGCGAACGGTGTTTGGATACCTCGTGATCGCGTTTGCCGTCGGAATGGTGATGACGTGGGACCTCGCGAGCGCCCGAGGAGGCGAATCGCTCTTCTGGATCTGGATGATGATCGGCATGCCATCGCTCACCATCGCGGTGATGGCGCTGCGGAACCGCCGCCGCGAGGATCGCTCGCTGGCGCTCGCCGAGCGCGTCGCGATCACAGGTGCGTATGCGACCATGGCGATCACGACCGCCGTGGACCTGATCGCCTTCAGCCCGTACGCAGGCATCGAGGAGCCTCTTCTGGTCGGCTTCGCCTGCGTTGGCGGGACGGTGGTCGCCTCCTGCTCGGCGATCGGACAGCGACGCGTGTCGCTGGAACGCCTGATGCCGTTGCCGTCACCCGCGCAGAGCGACCGCGCACTCGGCAGCCTCGGCATCTGGACCGGCATCGCATGGACCGTGCTCGCCGTCATCAGCGTCTTTGAACGAGCAGCCAGTTGGAGTGCCGGCATGCCAACCTCCCGGAGCCAGCTACTGCCCATCGCGGTGATGTGCATGACCGTGGCGCTTCCCTGCGCGCTCTGGTGCGGGCTCGGGATCTCGCGCGTGACGGGACCCGCCCGATACCTGCGCCACTCCTCCGCAGTAAGCGCGCTCGCGCTCGGCGTCGTCCTCAGCTACGTGAACATGGCGACCGCATGGTTCGGCGAGACATTCCGCGGCGACACCGTCGGGCGTCTGATCGGCGCGCTCATTGTGGTCGGAATCTCCTCGCTGCTCGCCGCCCTTGCGACGATGCGGCTGTCGATGGGACGTCGCATCGCAGCGGAACCGATTGAATCGCTCGACTGGATCTGTCCGCGCTGCGCGACACGAACCACCATCGCCATGGGCGAGCATTCATGCGCGGGCTGCGGGCTGTGCGTGCAGATCGATCTCCGCGACGACCGCTGCCCCGCGTGCGCATACGACCTGCGCGGGCAGCCTGCGGGTGCGTCGACGTGCCCTGAATGCGGTCGCCGACGGCAGATGCCGGCTTCACTGCGCGGCGCTACTTCAGCTTGAACGCGCCGACCGACTGACGGAGGACCTGGCTCGCGCGCTGAAGCTCGCTGGCGGTGCGACCGAACTCCTCGGCGCTCTCGACTGCGCGCTTGGCCGCGCCGACGAGCGCCCCCATCGAGTCGGCGATGGTGGCGGCGCCCTGCGACTGGCTGGCCATGCCATCGGTGACGGCGCGGAACCTGGATGCGTTCGCCTCGACCTGCGCGATGACCTCGCCCATCTGCCGGCTCGAGGCGACGACTTCGTCCACGCCCCGACGCACCTTGTCTGCGAAGCGGTCCATCTCCATCACGCCCGCGCCGACAGCCGACTGCATCTCGCCGACGATGGACTCGATCTCGCTGGTGGCGCCCGCAGTCTGGTCGGCGAGCCTGCGGATCTCGCGGGCGACCACGAGGAAGCCGCGCCCCTGCTCGCCCGCCTTCTCGGCCTCGATCGCGGCGTTGACCGAGAGGAGGTTGGTCTGGTCAGCGACCTTGGTGATGGTCGTCACGACGCCGTTGATGCTGGCCGCGCGCTCGCTGATCGCGGCGAGCTTCGACGCGATCGACGCCGTTGCGTCGGAGAGCTCGCGGATCGTGCGATCGACGGAGTCGAGGTTCCCGCGCGCGCCCGCGGAGAGCTCCGTCGTCGACTTCACCGCTGCATCGACCTGCGCCATCGTGCCGGCGAGCTCGGCGCCCGTGGTGCTGATCTGCTTGGTCGCCGCTGCGATCTGCGCGCTCGACTCGCCGAAGCGATGCGCGACCGTCTCCTGCTCGCGGCTGGTGGCGGACAGCTCGAGCGCGCTCGAGTCGAGCGTCACGCCCGCGCTCTTCACGCTCGCGAGCAGCTGCCCGAGGTTCGCCTTCATGCGCCGCAGGCTGTCGGTCAGGACGCCCGCCTCGTCGCGCGCGCCGGTCGCCTCGACCTCGCGGCTCAGGTCGCCGTCGGCGATGGCATCGGCGACCACTGCGGCGGCGCGCAGGCGGCGCCCTGCGCCGACGGCGATCCATGCGACGAGTCCCGCCGAGAGGCCGACTGCGCCGAAGAACACCAGCGCGCTGGTCGCGACCTCGGTGCGGATCGGTGCGACCACGACCTCGCGCGACTTGGTGCAGATGAGCGTCCAGTCGCCTTGCGCGATGCGCACCGCGGCCGCAAGCAGCTCATCGCCATCGCGCGGATCCGTGGAGTTCTGCACGAATCCGTTGGCGTCTGCCTGGCGGACGAACGGGGCGACGAGGTCGCGCAGCGGCGTCTCCGCCACGGTGCGCGTGCGCAGATCGCCCTCGGAGTTCGTGCCCTCGTCGGCGCCGATCTTCGTATCGTCGGTTGCGACGATGAAGCGTCCTCGCGAGGAGACGAGGTACATGTCCGCGCCGATCCGGCTGGCGCTCTCGCGCACCACGCCCTCGATGTTCGAGAGCGCGCGGTCGACGGCGCCGATCCCGCGGAACTTGCCGCCGATCACGATCGGATGCGATTGCTCGACGATCAGTTGTCCGTCGTAGACGTACGGCTCGGTGACCATCGTCTCGGGCTTTCCCGAGTTCGCGAACGCCTTGCGGACGCCGTCGTAGTAGAGACCCGTCTCGAACTCCACGAGCGGCTTGACGGCGATGGCGTCGCCGTTGCGCCAGTCGCGGAAGGGATACGGGATGAATCGCCCCGTGTCCGTCATCCACTCCTTCGGATCGCTCGTGCGCGCGAGCTCGTCGTTCCCGTCCGCGTTCGGCTCGTAGGCCACATACGCTGCGGCGATGTTGGGATCGCCCGCGAGGACGGCCTTGAGGAGATCGACCGTCAATGCACGCTTTCCGAACAGCCCCGCCTCCTGCTGGTCGGCGAGGTACTGCGCGGTCTTCATGGCGCTCGCATTCGACTCGCCGATCTGGGCGGCCGCGAAGAGCGCCTCGCGCAGGAGCTCCGACTCGGCCGCCTCCTCGAGCGTGTCGAACTTCTTGCGTGCGTCGAGCGCCACCAGCGCTCCGAGCACGATCGATCCCGGAAGCACGCCGACGAGCAGGAGCCTTCCCGCAAGCGAGCGGGCGAAGGGAATGGCGCTGGCTTTCGACGCAGGATCGGGCACGGCGGGATGGTAATGGAATGCGAGCGCAGTACGATGGCGGCATGACTCCAGCCACCCCGACCCCCTCCAAGCCAGGCGTCATCTCGCGCTTCCAGTCGATTCCCGACACCCCGGGCGAGCCAAACGGCTTCATGGCCGACGGCTCGGTGATGGCGCCGTTCAACCTGCTCGGCTGGGTCGAGGAGAACTCCGCCCACTTCAAGCCGCCCGTCGGCAACAAGTACCTCTACTCGGGTCGCGACTTCTTCGTGATGATCATCAAGGGTCCGAACGCCCGCAACGACTTCCACCAAGTCGACAGCGAGGAGTTCTTCATCCAGCTCCAGGGCGACGTGGCCGTCAAGACCATCGAGGATGGCCAGATCAAGACGTATCCGATCCGCGAGGGCGAGGTGTTCTTCATCCCGCCGAACGTGCCCCACTCGCCGCAGCGCGGTCCGAACACGCTCGGCCTCGTCGTCGAGCGCCGACGCCCGCAGGGCGAGCCCGAGCACCTGATCTTCTTCTGCGAGAAGTGCAACACGCTCGTCTACGACAAGGTGTTCGACTGCAAGGACATCGTGCAACACTTCGCCCGGGCGATGGAGGAGTTCTGGGCCGACCCCGTGCTCTCGACCTGCAGGAAGTGCGGGCATCGGATCACGAAGCCGGTAGTTTGAGCGCTCGCAACTGGCGAGCGGCTGCGGCTATGCCGCAGGACGCTCGCCTTTGCTCGCTTTCTTCGGCCTCGCCGCGAGTGAATCGCGGCGGGCCGGGTTCAGCCGCTGCGGCGGCTCCCGTGAGTTGAGCGGTCGCCGCTGCGGCGGCTCCCTCTGGACGAGCGCCGCGCGAGTGAATCGCGACGGCGCTCCTGACATGCG
>JBEGLX010000035.1:0-37597 GCA_041183345.1 Planctomycetota bacterium | reverse complement strand
GTGGAGCAAGATCGTCACCGAGTTCAGCTCGACGCGGTTCGTGACGATCCCGGGCGAGTATCCATCGGTCTACGAGAGCCAGGGCACGCCCACCGCCTCCAAGGTCGGCGAAAGCGTCCGGCTCATGCGCGAGGCAGGCTGGAGCATCGAGCGCATCCGCGCGCTCGCGCAGGCAGGCGCGTTCCCGGAGCTCACGCGCGATCCGGTCGACCATGCGATCGAGACGGCGCTCCCGGAGACCGCAGGACGCGCGAAGGACGGCGCCGTGCAGCGATCCGCAGATGCGGCCGACTACTCCGGCGACCTCCTCGGCATGGCGGAGCGCTACGCGCGATTCGCGGTGGAGGCGACGCGCGGAGTCGACTTCGATGTCATCCACGCCCACGACTGGCTCACCTATCCCGCCGGACTCGCGATCTCGAAGCTCAGCGGCAAGCCGCTCGTCGTGCACGTCCACTCCACCGAGTTCGACCGCTCCGGCGAGCATCCGCACCAGCAGATCTACAACATCGAGCGCCGCGGCATGCATGGCGCGACGCGCGCGATCGCGGTGAGCATGCTCACCAAGAACGTCTGCATCAACCGCTACGGCGTGAGCGGCTCGAAGATCGACGTCGTCTACAACGGCGTCGACCTCGACCCTGCGTCCGCTGGCGTGCAGCCGATCCACTCGAAGGACAAGATCGTCCTCTACTTCGGCCGCATCACCATGCAGAAGGGCCCTGAGTACTTCATCCAGGCGGCCAAGAAGGTGCTCGAATACATGGACGACGTGAAGTTCGTCGTCGCAGGCTCGGGCGATCAGGCGCAGCGGATGATCGAGATGGCGGCGTCGATGGGCATCGGCCACAAGGTGCTCTTCACGGGCTTCTTGCGCGGCCGCGACATCTCGCGCGTGTTCGCCATGGCGGACCTCTACGTCATGCCGAGCGTGAGCGAGCCGTTCGGCATCGCGCCCCTCGAGGCGATGAGCCACAACGTCCCGGTCCTGATCTCGAAGAGCTCCGGCGTGAGCGAGGTGCTGATGCACGCGCTGAAGGTCGATTTCTGGGACATCGAGGACATGGCCGACAAGATCATCGCGGTGCTTCGGCATCCGCCCCTCTCGCGGCAGCTCGTCGAGCACGGGGCCTTCGAGATCCGCGGCATCAACTGGGACGGCGCCGCCACGCGGACGCTCCGCGTCTACGAGCGCGCGATGGCCGCCGCGGCATCGCGCGCCGCCTACTGATCCCCCGCCTCTTTCCGCAGCGATTTCATGCACCCGCCCGAATCGTCGCGGGATCTATACTGCGGGGCTCTATGGCCCTGTTTTTCAAGTCGAAGAAGCCAGCGACCGCAACCGAGCCAGCCGCCGCAGCGCCCCAAGGGCGCCCAGTCGAGCGGGATCCCGCCCTTGAGTCGCGCACGCAGGCGATCGGAGCGGACTTCCTGACCCGCGCGCGCAACGCGCGGACGAGCATGCTCGCCGTCTGGAGCGAAGGGCTGATGGACTGGGCGATGCAGGACGAGGCCTTCAAGGTCCAGCTCTTCCGCTTCGTCGACTGCTTCCCGACCCTCAAGGACAACGACGCGGTCTACGACCACCTGACCGACTACCTGTCCCAGCCAGGCGTGACCCCTCCGCCGTTCGTGGCCACCGGGCTCAAGGCGGGCGCGCTCATGAAGGGCGTCGTCACCAAGACGATGTCGGGGCAGATCACCTCGATGGCGCAGAAGTTCATCGCGGGCACCGACGCCGCGAGCGCGCTGCCGACCCTCCGCAAGATCTGGGATTCCGGCCTCTGCTTCTCGGTGGACCTGCTGGGCGAGGCCTGCGTGAGCGACGAGGAGGCGGAGGCCTACCGCCGCAAGTACCTCGACCTGATCGAGAACCTCCCGCAGACGGTCGCCTCGTGGGGCGCGAATCCACGGCTCGAGAGCGACCACCTCGGCGCCATCCCGCGCACGAACGTCTCGATCAAGATCAGCTCGCTCTCGGCGCGCGTCGATCCGATCGACACCGAGGGCTCGATCAACGGCCTCCTCGAGAACATCGGCCCCATCCTTGTCGCCGCCAAGAAGAAGGGCGTGCTCGTCAACTTCGACATGGAGCAGTTCGCGCTGAAGGACCTGACGCTTGAGCTCTTCATGCGCGCGTGCGAGAAGTACGACTTCGAGGCGGGGCTCGCGATGCAGGCCTACCTGCGCTCGGGCGACGACGACGCGCGGCGCGTGATCGAGTGGGCCAAGAGGTCAGGCCGCCAGGTCACGGTGCGACTGGTCAAGGGCGCGTACTGGGACTACGAGACCATCAATGCCGAGCAGCAAGGCTGGCCGGTGCCGGTGTGGAGCCGCAAGGTCGACACCGACGCGAGCTTCGAGCGGATGGCCGCTGCCTTCGTGGCGTCGACGCCGGCGAGGAAGGGCGAGGGCGGCGTGAAGCTCGCGCTCGGAAGCCACAACGCTCGTTCGATCGCTGCGACGCTCGCTGCGCTCGAGAAGCGCGGGCTGCCGAAGTCGGCGCTCGAGCTCCAGATGCTCTACGGCATGGGCGACCAGCTCAAGGCAGCTGCCATCGAGCTCGACCTGCGCCTGCGCGAGTACGTGCCGATCGGCGAGCTGATCCCGGGCATGGCGTATCTCGTGCGGCGGCTCCTCGAGAACAGCTCGAATGAGTCCTGGCTCAAGGCCGGCTTCAAGGACAACGCATCGAGCGAGCGGCTCCTCGCGAGCCCCCACCGCGCCTTCGACAGCGACCCGGGCGTGGATCGCATCGCAAAGGCTCCCGAACGCCACGCGCTCAGCGCTGCAGCAGCTGGCGTTTCGAACGGACGTGCGTTCTACACCGAGCCGATGCGCAACTTCGCGGTCAAGGGCCAGCGCGAAGCCTTCGCTGCGGCTGTCTCCCGTGCGGCCGTGCCGTCAGTCGCGAACTCCGGAACCGCGGACGATGCGAAGCGCGCCGTCGCGGCAGCCCATGCCGCGTTCGACTCCTGGCGCGACACCGAGTACTCGGCGCGTGCCGCGATCCTCGTCGCCGCGGCGAACGAGATGCGCGCCCGCCGAGACGAGCTCTCCGGCGTGATCGTGCGCGAGTCCGGCAAGGTCTGGCGCGAGGCTGATGCGGACGTCTGCGAGGCGATCGACTTCTGCGAGTATTACGCGCGCGAAGGCGCGCGGCTCTTCGCCGCCGAGCGACTCGGTCAGTTCGTCGGCGAGCTCGACGAGCAGTGGTACCAGCCGCGCGGCGTCGCCGCGGTGATCGCGCCGTGGAACTTCCCGCTCGCGATCTGCTGCGGCATGACCGTCGCCGCGCTCGTGACCGGCAACACCGTCGTCGTCAAGCCCGCCGAGCAGACCCCAGGCATCGCGCGCATCATGTGCGAGATCCTTTGGAAGTCCGGCGCCCCGAAGGATGTGCTCCACTTCATCGCCGGTCCCGGCGAGACCGTCGGCGCGACCCTCGTCCGCGACCCACGCGTCGCGCTCATCGCATTCACGGGATCGAAGGCCGTTGGCCTCGACATCGTGCAGGCCTCGGGCGTGGTCGCCCCCGGCCAGGAGTTCGTCAAGAAGGTCGTCTGCGAGATGGGCGGGAAGAACGCGATCATCGTCGACACCTCCGCCGACCTCGACGAGGCCGTGCTCGGAGTCCGGCAGAGCGCGTTCGGATTCTGCGGGCAGAAGTGCTCCGCATGCAGCCGCGTGATCGTGGTCGGGAGCGCGTACGAGCCGTTCCTCCACCGCCTCGTCGGCGCCACGCGCGCGCTCGTCGTGGGCGATCCGATGAGCTCGGGGACCGACATCGGCCCTGTGATCGATGACGAGGCCGCGAAGAAGATCCGCTCCTACATCGAGATCGGCAAGGGCGAGGGCAAGCACGAGCTCACGCTCGACATCCCCGCAGGTCTCGAGGCGAAGGTCGGAAAGCCCTTCGTCGGTCCGACCATCTTCAGCGGCGTCAAGCCGACGGCGCGCGTCGCGCGCGAGGAGATCTTCGGCCCGGTGCTCGCGGTGATGCCTACGGCGAGCTTCGAGGAGGCGCTCGCGATGGCGAATGCGCCCGAGTACAAGCTGACGGGCGGCGTCTACAGCAGGAAGCCGGCGAACCTCGCGCGCGCACGCCGCGAGTTCCGCGTCGGCAACCTCTATCTGAACCGCGGCATCACCGGCGCTCTCGTCGGCCGCCAGCCATTCGGCGGCTTCGGCATGTCGGGCATCGGCTCGAAGGCCGGAGGACGCGACTACCTTCTGCAGTTCGTCGAGCCGCGGGCCGTCTGCGAGAACACGATGCGCCGTGGATTCGCGCCTGGCCTCGAGTGACGCGCGCGGCCTCGGTGAAGGGACGATCTGCAACATTCGCGCGAGATTTTTCCGGGAGCGCTTCCGCGGTGCCGTAGAACGCCGCGCATGCAACGCATACAGAGTTTCGCTCTCAGGGGAATAGACGCACTTGCCGTCGAGATCGAGTGCGACGAGCGTCCGCGACGCGAGGGTCCTCAGGACACCGGCCCGCGGACGCATCTCGTCGGGCTCCCCGACGCCAGCGTCCGCGAGTCGCACCAGCGCGTGCGCACCGCGATGTCGTCATGCGGCTTCCCGCATCCGCGGGGAGACTGCATCATCAATCTCGCACCCGCTGACCTCAGGAAGGAAGGACCCGTCTACGACCTGCCGATCGCGCTCGCGGTCCTGCGCATGCAGGGGATCATCGGTGAATCGGCCGATGAGCGGCTCGACCGCTTCGCCATCGCGGGAGAACTCGCCCTCGACGGGCTGGTCCGCCCGATCCGTGGCGCGACCAGCTTCGCTGCCTTCGCGCGCGAGCGCGGGCTGCGCGGCGTGATCGTGCCCTCCGCGAACGCCCCTGAGGCGGCCGCTGTCGAGGGAATCGAGGTCTATGGCGTCGCGCGCCTCGATGAGGCCGTTGGATTCCTCAACGGGATGTACGACATCCCGCGGCAGCGCGCGCCCGAAGAATGCCCGCCACCGTTCGGAGCGGCGATCGACTTCTGCGACGTCCGCGGACAGGAGGCTGCGAAGCGTGCGCTCGCGATCGCGGCTGCCGGCGGACACAACGCGCTGATGATCGGCCCTGCAGGAAGCGGCAAGACCATGATGGCAAGGGCTCTGCCGGGGATTCTGCCGCCGCTCTCTCCGGACGAAAGCCTCGATGTCACTAGGATCTACAGCTCGATCGGCGCCGTCCCGCGGGGAGCGGGCTTGATCCGCGAGAGGCCGTTCAGGGCGCCCCACCACTCGGCGAGCGCGGCCGCGATCGTCGGCGGCGGCAGCTCGCCTCGGGCGGGCGAGGTCAGCCTCGCCCATCATGGAGTGCTGTTCCTCGACGAACTGCCGGAGTTTCCCCGCGTGGTGCTCGAGAGTCTCCGCGAGCCCCTCGAGGACGGCTTCGTGACGATCTCGCGGGCCAACGGGACGGTGCGGTTCCCTGCGCGAACCATGCTGATCGCAGCGATGAATCCGACTCACGCAGGCGGATTCGCCCAGAGCGCCACCGAGCAAAGGGCGCAGGAGAAATACATCGGGCGGCTCTCGGGGCCTCTTCTTGACCGCATCGACATGCATGTCGAGATCCGCGCCGTGCCCTTCGCATCGCTCCGATCCGCACGGACCGGGATGTCGAGCGAGGACTTGCGGACACGCGTGCTCGATGCACGCGGACGGATGGAGGGGCGCCAAGGTCGAGGGCGGTCGAACGCCCGGCTTGGTGGACGCGAGCTCGATCGATGGAGCGCGCTCGATGGTCCTGCGCAGCGTCTGCTCGAGTCGGCGATGACCGACCTCGGCCTCTCTGCGCGCGCATACGACCGCGTGCGCCGCGTCGCGCGGACGATCGCAGACTTCGACGGCTTCGAAATCGTGGGCGAGGCGCAACTCGCGGAGGCAATTCACTACCGGATCCTCGATCGGATCCGAAAGGCGGTGACGGCATGACGCAGGCGACTCGTGCAGCTTCGGTGCCCGGCTCCGGCGAACGGTACCAGCGCCGGCGCATCACGACTTCCGCGGTTCGGACGCCATCTCATCCGAGTGCGGAAGCACCGCGGATGCCGAAGCGTTCCGACTCCATGCGACGGCTCCGTGCCTTGGCGCGATCGCTGCTTCGAAGGATCAGGCTCGCGATGATCGCGCTACTTGGCGGCGCGTCGAACGCGGCGGAAGCCACTCGGCATCCCATCAGCGTAGTCCCAGACTTCGACCTCCAGCTCCTGAACTCCCCACTCCACCGCGAGCTCATGCGTCGGGTAGAGCACATCGAGTCGGTCGCCCTTGATCGCGCCTCCCGTATCGAGGACGGGGACAACCGCGCCGTCGTCGTACCCAGGGACGCGGACGAGCGAGCCCAAGGGCAGGACGCGCGGATCGGCTGCCACGAGAAACCCACCGTTGGTCAGGACGGAGTACCCGCTCGCGGTGATTCCGTCGGCGCTGGCACCGCAGCTGCGCTCGTCGGGGCTGTAGGCGGTGACACGCATGCGCAGGACCGTGACCAAGCGGATCGGACGACCGTTGTACGTTCGCATGTTCGGCGCGTCGGTCGACGGAATCGGGCGGTCATCGGGCAGGCTCCTCCCGAAGCGCTCGGGGACGAGTCCGGAGAGCAGCCCGCTCGCGAGCAGCCTCCTCGAGCCGGCCGGAGCCGCCAATCCGGGCGTGCGTGCGTCGGATCCACTCGCGACTCCGACCGCCCGAAGCGGAATGTCCGAGGGACTGCCAGAGGGACTGCCAGCACCGCCATGCGCGGCAGTCAGCGGACTGTCTCCGACGGGGCGACCGCCGCTACCGCCGAGGCTGACCTCAGACATGGAGCCCTGCGACCGCCGAGCGGTCCCGACGCCGAGTGCAACAAGAAGAATGGCGCCGAGCGCGACAAGACCAGTGATGTGGTTCGCGCGGATCCACGTCGATCGCCCTCGGACCAGGCGCCGGTTCTCGGTATCGGTCGGTTGCTCTCGCTCTTCCATGAGATCAAAGTGCCAGGAGCCGGATGCGGAGGTTCCGACGATCGTCAGACGAGCGCGACAATCTCCCGCGTGCAAAGTCCTCTCGGCGGACTGGATGTTAGCGTCGAGTACATCGGCGTCCAGCCATTCACGGGAAACCCCTTGGTTCGCATCGATCTGAGTCTAGAAGCCCGCCGTGGCAGCACAGGTGACGGGGCGCGATCCTGCGCTCCGCTCCCCGCGGTCATCCCCCGTGCGCAAGCGTCGCTACCCTAGCGCCCGATGGCTCCGACCCCCCTCCAGATTGCGTCCGTGATGGCGATCGGTCTCGTCGGGGGAATGCTCGGAGGTCTTCTCGGGCTGGGCGGATCGGTGTTCATCATCCCGGCCCTGACCCTTCTGCTGGGAACCAATCAGCACCTCTTCCAGGCAGCGGCCCTGATCACCAATGTGTTCGTCGCGACCGCGGCCTCTCTACGTCACCGCGGACGGGGGACCATCCGCACGGATCTCATTCCGAGCATACTCGTTGCGAGCTCCTTCGCCGCGCTCGCAGGGGTGGCGTTCAGCAACCTCTTCGAGCCGAAGCCTCTTGCCGGGCTCTTCGGAGCCTACCTCTGCTATGCATCCGCCGCGGAGTTGCTTTCGCTCGCGCGAAGGGTGAAGGACAACCCTGAAGATCCGGAGCGAAGTCCTCGACTGATGCTCGGTGTGGCCGTCGGCCTTGCAGGAGGGTTCGCGTCAGGTTTCCTCGGGATCGGAGGCGGTGCGGTGATGGTGCCGATGCTCCGACGGTTTGGACGCCTTCCGATCCGACAAGCCGTCGCAACGTCGGCGATCGCGATGATCGTCATCTGCACGATCGGCGCGGTGGCGAAGAATGCAGCGCTAGCGGGGCTTCGCAATCCGGCCGGCGAGCTTCTTTCGCTTCGAGACTCGCTCCTGCTCGCGCTGCTCCTGACCCCTGCAGCAGCAGTGGGAGGTCACATCGGCGCAACCCTCGTCTACCGGATCCCCATCACCGCGACGCGACTGGTGCTCGCGGCGCTTCTCGCGCTCGCAGGCGGTCGAATGGTGCTCTCAGGCGGCACGGAAGCGATCGATCGCGTTCGATCCTTGATCGGGTCGTAGGATCGGGCCGAGGGACCGAATCGAGAGGTCGGCGAACCGAGGGCTTCCAGTGCAGCCCGAGCGGCTCGAGGATCACCCGCAAGCTCTCAGCGACCGAAGCAGCCGACATGGCCCTGCGGCACGTACTGCCCCCAGATGGCCTGCTCGACCTCACGCCCAGTCGACGTGTAGACCTTGAACGGGATCCATGTGAGTCCAAGCTGGTCAGCGTTGGGGACAACCCTCAGATTGATGTGGGTGACCTCGCCTTCCGTGACTGCCCCGAGCAGTTCGATCTTGGCAGCGCTCACTTCGCTCGCGGCAGCGACGATCTTCTCATCGGGACCCATCTTGGTTACGTCGAGCACGAAATCGACACTCGCGCCCTGCTCCTTCCGGCCGAACGTGTGACGGTAGTCCGACGGGACCGGTCCGCGAGGCAGCTTCACCGTCGACTCGTGCCGCACGAAGACGTCCACAAGTGGGCAGTCCGCCCGATCGGTCTCGATCAGCCAGTAGCGCTTCGCCTCGCCGGGCGCGAAGTCCCGCTCGAAGTCCCAGTCAAGGATGTACTGACTTCGCGGCGCGTCCTTCGCGGGATCGAACCCGACCAGATTCGGCCTGCGGCCACCGACCGCGCAGATCGTGAACGGCTGCTTGTCGATGGACTCGATCACCGTGCGACCCGTCGTGGGGTTGCCCTTCACGACGTTCAGGTAGGACGGACTGACTCGGACGGGAAGCGAGACCTCCTGCTTCAATTGCACCGTCACGACCTGGGTGTAACCGTCGATCAGCACCTTGATCTCGGCCCCCTTGCGCCCCGGTGCGGACTGCGCCTTCATGTTCGCGCGCAGGTCGATCGAGCCGCCCGCGGGAATCTTGCGACCCGACATGTCCTCGAGGGTGGTGCACTTGCAGCTAGGCTGGACCGTCAGGATCTCGAGTTCCTTCGACCCGGTATTCACGAGTTTCACGATGCCTTCCTTGGTCACCGATGGCGGCACGATCCCGAAGTCGAGGACCTCTGGCTCCAAGCGAAGTGGCGGCGGTCCGTCCACATCCTCTCCGCCCCCCTCCTCTGCTGATTGGGGGTTGACAGGCTCTTCCGGTGCCGCAGCGGGCTGGGATGCAGCGGGGGCGCCGCCGACCGCGCCCGTGGTGGCATTCAGGGCGGAACTCGCCATCTGATTACTCGCGGCGGCGGCCTGAGCGGGCTGAGAGGGACGGTCACACGCTGAGACCGCCAGCACCGATGCGAGAACCAGGGCAAAGACCAGCAGGGTCCGGAGCCCAACGCTCTTCGGGGGCGGGGTCATGAACACTCGCTCAACGCGTGCACGCGCCATCAGGTCACCTCAGGTTCGATCAATCAAACTGGGCTCGGCAGGGAAGGCTTGCAGCCAAATGACTTGCGCCCGCCGAGGGGCGCGACAGTCTATAGCCGAACCGTCACAAGGTTTCCCATCGTCGGGGTTTCTACGTCCACCCATCGTGAAAGCCCCAAGGTCGGTCTGGTTGAGCGCTGACGATTGTTCGGGCAAATCCAAGAAAAAGGGGCTCTAGAACTTGCCTGGCTGCGATTTGGCGACATCTTCTTGAGTGAGTCGAGCCTAACCGCTCCTCCTAAAGAGCCCTTTTCCCTCCCTCCGCCCCCGGCCATGTGCCGGGGGTCTTTCTTTTCCATCATTGATCCCTTTCCGTCAGCCTGTCTGATAAGCGGGATTGCTTGAGAGGATCCCGCACATTGCACGTTCCGCAACCACCGACTTCGCGAGTATCGGCGGACGGTGCATCTGCTACAGTCACGATCCGCTTTCGAGAGGCTCTACACCGTGAATAGCACTGACCTGACCCCCGGCATGGCCATCAAGATGGATGGCAAGCTCTTCCTCATCACCGAGATGGAGCACCGGACCCCCGGCAACCTCCGCGCCTTCGTCCAGATCAAGATCCGCGATCTCAAGTCGGGATCGCTGATCGAGAAGCGCCTCCGATCAGGCGAGGATGTCGAGCAGGTCGATCTCGATCGCCGCCAGATGGAGTATCTCTACGATCAGGGCGGCAAGTCGGTCTTCATGGATCTCGAGAGCTACGACCAGGTGGAGCTTTCCAAAGAGGTCGTCGGGGAACTGAGCCTCTACGTGTTGCCGAACACCCAGATGGTCGTGCTCTGGTGCGACGGCAAGCCGATCTCGGTCGAGCTTCCGCTGACCGTCACGCTTGAAATCACCGACACTCCTCCGGGCATCAAGGGCGCCACCGCCACCAATCAGCTCAAGGAAGCCACCTGCGAAACCGGCCTCAAGACCCGTGTGCCGCCGTTCATCACGATCGGCGAGAAGGTCATCATCAGCACGGCCGACGGCTCGTACCGCAGCCGCGCCTGACGCGATCTCGATCCCATCGCAAGCGTCCAGTATGCCTGTCGTCTCAGGATGCTGTGGTTCGTCAATCCTCAGTTGCGACGCCCCCGCCGCGCCCTCGGGTCATCAGCGACACCAGGACGAGCGTTGCGAATCCGAGCGGAACGGTGAGGATCGCCGGTTGGCTGAAGGGCACAAGCGATGAAGCAGCGGCATCGGCAGCTGAGTAGCCATACACCTTCTCGAGCGTATCGGCCGAGAGCATGATCCACGTCAGGCTGGAAACCAGTCCCATCGCCATGGCTGCGATGACTCCCTGCCGCGTGGTGCCCTTCCAGAACAACAGCATCACCAGCGCGGGCAGATTCGCGCTCGCGGCCACATTGAAGGCCCATCCGACGAGGAAGGTCACGTTCATCCGCTCGAAGAGGATGCCAAGGATGATCGCGCCAATCCCAAGGAGCACGGCTGCGATCTTGCCTGCGCGGACCTGCTGTCCATCGCTCAGCTCCATCCGCATCGCATCCTTCATCAGGTCGTGTGCGACCGCGCCCGCTCCCGCCATGACCAGGCCGCTCACGGTCCCAAGCACCGTCGTGAAGGCTACCGCGCTGATCACGGCGAAGAGGCCTTCTCCAAAGGTCTTCGCGAGCAGCGGAGCGGACATATTCGAATCGGTCGGATCCAGCGCTCCGCTGGTCATCGCACCGATGCCGAGGTAAAGCGTCAGCACATAGAAGATGCCGATGGCACCGATGCCCACCACGGTGCTCTTCCGCGCTGCCGCGGGATCTCGCACCGTGTAGTAGCGAATCAGGATGTGCGGCAGGCTCGCTGTGCCGAGGAAGAGCGCCAGCATCAGCGAGATGAAGTCGAGCTTCGATGCAATCGAGTCCGCGCGCACGCCCTTGAATGTCGGGCTGCCACCTGGCAACAGGAGGTCGGAGCCCTTGCGCTCCACTGGCGAGAACGCCGTGCTGCCGGCGGGGTCGCTGCCCTTCTTCCACGTCGTGACCGTCGAGTCCGCGAAGACCCGGATGTACTCGATCGGACCGAGAGGCCCGGTCTCCGACACACCCCCTGGCAAGCTCGCGATGCTGCCGAATCCAGTGCCGAAGTCCCGACGGAGCTTGCTGTCGAGCTGGTTGTCAGCCGACAGAGGCGCCCCGTTCACAAAAGTCCCTGAGGCATCCTTGCTATACGTCTGAACCGTGTCCGGCGGGATCGGCCTCTCAGGCACGGCGAAACCGCGCCCAAGGATCAGGACGACGACGAACGTGCAGATCGCGACAAGCAGCGTCCCCTTGATGAACTGCACCCAGGTCGTGCTGACCATGCCGGCCGTCGCGACGATTCCCGTGACGACGATGCCGACCATCACGACGCCAGCCCAGTGCGGCAGCCCGAGCAGCGGCTTCACGAGCGCGCCTGCCCCGACCATCTGCGGCACCAGGTAGAACAGCGAGATCACCAGCGTCGAGACCGCCGCGACGACCTTGATCCCGCGCGACTGGAAGCGGGCGTTGAGCGCATCGGCGAGCGTGAACCGACCGAGGCGTTTCACTGGCTCGGCGATCACGAAGAGGGCGACGATCCAGCCTGCGAGATAGCCGATCGAGTAGAGGAATCCGTCGTAGCCGGAGAAAGCGATCATCCCGCAGATGCCGAGGAAGCTCGCGGCCGACAGATAGTCCCCCGCGAACGCGATCCCGTTCACGAACCAGCCGACCTGGCCATGCGCCGCGAAGTAGCCGCCCGCGCTCCGCGCCCGCGACCCGAGCCAAATGCTCAGCGCAAGCACCGCTACGACGAACGCCACGAACACAGCGACGGCGAGTGGGGTGGTCTCGTAGATCACGTCCTGCCCCCGCGACCCGCGATCACCGCGTAGACCACCGCGAGCACGAAGGCCCCGCCGATCAGTCCGAATCCCGCCACGACACCCCAGGGCAACCCGAGTGCGGCCATCGACGCCAGACCTCCGGAGGGCGCGCCCGCGGCGAACGTCCCGAAGGCAGCGACCCCGACGAACGCCGCGTAGAACGCCGTGTAGATCGAGAAGAACGCGATCCCGAGCCTCGCGCCGCGGCGGATGTCCGGATCGTCGCTCATGCGCGGTCCCCTTGGCCCTTGCCGACGAGCTGCGAAAGCGCCCGCTCTGCCATCCACCCGATCAACGCGATCACGCCGACCGATACGGCGATCCCCCCGACAAAGGCCCAAGTCGGCGTCTCTTCATAGACCTTCGCGATGTCGGTGGCGCCGGAAGAAACAGCCGTCGCCGCGAGGAAGCAGACCACCGCCGTCCTCGGCAGCATGCCGAGCGGCGTCGCCAGCATGGCAAGCCAGAACGGAACGCGCGTCGCTCCGAGCGCGAGGTTCGTCAGCGCGAATGGCGAGCTCGGCGGGAGCCGCAGGAGCGTCACCACGGCGAATGTCCGCATGAGGCTCCCCCGTGCGAGCGCATCTCGGATCACCTTGCCCTTCCGATGGCCGTCGATCCAGCGATCGACGCTCGACCCAGTCACCAAGCGGGCACACATGTATCCAATGGCCGCGCCGCCCGTGAAGCCCATGATCGCCCCGAGCAGCCCGAACTTCAGCCCGAAGACCCACCCGCCGAGGAATGACTGCGAGTAGGTCGGGAGCAGCCCGAGGCCGGCGCTGAGGGCGAAGACGGCCACGTACGCCCAGAACCCGTGCTCAGGGTCCTTCCGCAGGAACTCCGCGATGTTCGCGAGGTCATACAGGATGTAGAGACCCGCAAGCGGCGGAAAGGAGATCCAGAGGGCGCCCAGCAGGCCGCTTGCAAACAAGCGCGGATCCTTGCGCTCCTTCGGGACCGCGGGCTCATCGGCGCCGGCATCCTGTTCAGGCGGAACCGTGGGAGGCGACCGCAGCGCGCCCATCTCGGCGGCAGTCTCGGCTTCATCGCGCGCGCTGGGACCGTTGCTCATCCCCCGCAGCGTACGGCAGCGCGCCGCCTCCTGCACCGCCAGTTCTCTACACCCCCCGCCGCTGCTTTGCCGATATCGCCCTGACCCGCAGGAAGCGGGCGGAGTATCCCATGCCCATCCAACGCCCGGCCTTCCACTCGCTCCCGCTGCGCCCTCTCGCCGTGGCCGTCGCCACCATCGCGATCGCATCAGCGTCCGGCTGCACCTCCCGCACGCAGACCTTCGAGGGATGCAGTGCCGAGCGGCTCTGGCCTGCCATGGTTGCGACGGCGCGCACGCCCGACTATTCCGACTGGAAGGTGATGGACAACAATGTCCACACCGACGACTCGTCGCGGACGATCGATGTCTTCCGAACGCTGAGGCGGACGCGCGTGCAGCCGTACAGCCCCACGCGCGAGGAAGAACGGAACTGGAAGTTCCAGATCGAGCTCGAGGGGAGCCCCGACGCACCCGTCGTGCGCTTCTCGGCACGCCAGTTCGCCGTGCCCGACCATGTCTGGCGCGAGGCAGACCGCTACTTCGCTCAGGTCCGAGGCACCCTCAAGGGTCCCGCGGAGCCCGCGGCGGCTGGCGCGAGCGCTGAGCCCGCTCGCTGACCCTACCTCTTCGTTCGGATCCGCGCCTCAGTCCGGATCCGCCAGCATCACGCGAGGTTCGTATAGACGTGCTGCACGTCGTCGTGGTCCTCGAGCAGGTCCACCAGCTTCTCGACCTGCGCGAGCACGCCCGCGTCCGCTTCCACGGACTGCATGGGGATCCAGACGATTTCCGCGCTGTCGACCGCGAGCTTCGCCCCCTCGATCGCGTTGCGCACCGCCATCAAATCGGTCGGCGCGCAGAGCACGCGGAACACGCCGTCGTCGCCCTGGATGTCCTCCGCACCTGCATCGAGGCAGCAGTTCATCAGCTGCTCCTCCGTGGCCCCTTCGACAATGACCTGGCCCTTCTGCGCGAATCCAAACGCGACCGACCCAGGCACGCCGATCTTGCCGCCATTCTTATCGAGAATCACTCGGATGTCGGCTGCGGTCTTGTTCGCATTCGAGATCAGGCACTCGATCATGAGCGCGACGCCACCCGGAGCGTAGCCCTCGTAGCGAACCGCCTCGTAGCGCTCCTCCGTCCCCTCGCCGGTCCCCTTCTTGATCGCCTTCTCGATGGTGTCGCGGGGCATGTTGGCCGCGCGCGCAGCGTCCACGGCGAAGCGCAGCGAGGGATTGAACGCGGGATCCCCGCCCCCCTTCTGCGCAGCGACGATGATCTGGCGCGACACCTTGCTCCAGATCTTGCCGCGCTTCTTGTCAACCGCCGCCTTGCGGTGCTTGATGTTCTTCCAAGCGCTGTGTCCAGCCATGACCGAGCCTTCCGACTTGCTTCCGCCGCGGCACGCCTGCCGCGGTCGACGGAGAATACACGATCGACCACGCCCGCATCCGTCATCGGGTCGCGCTGCAATCCGCGACATCGGGCGGCTCTCCGCGCGCGACCTGCTCGAGCTTGCGCTCGGCGCGCTCGACGACCGCCCCGTACTCGCGCCTCACGAATTGCGCGACGGGGACGAGCTCGAATCCGAATCGCTCGAGCTGGAACGAGCTCATCCGCGCCCGGAAGAGCTCAGGCGGATACCGCCGACGGGCGACGACGCCGACCTGCTGCCAGCTCCTGATCGCTCCCTGCTGATCACCCGAGCGCCAGAGCGCATCCCCGAGATGGTCGAGCGTTGAGAGCGACGGCGAGTTCGGCCGAAGCCGAAGGGCCTGGCGGAACAGCGAGACAGCGCCCGTCCCCGAACGATCGTCGGTGAACCGCCCCTGCTGATAGCGGAGGAACCCGAGCGTATCGAGGATCGCGGGCTCGTCCGGCTTTCCCGCGGCGGCCTGCTCCGCCATGCGTGCCGTGGACTCGCTCACTTCGCCCCGCTCGAGATCCGCGTAAGCGAGGCCGTTGAGGATCTCCGCATCCGCTGGCGCCATCTCAAGGGCCATCCTCAGGAGCGACCTCGCCTCACTTGCCCGCCCGAGCAGATCGAAGAGCTCCGCTGCGCGCTGGAACGCGCGCGCAGAGCGGGCATCGCTGCCGGCATCCCCGGGAAGCCCGGGCTCCTCGAACGGCACGGCGTCGCGCGCGACGAGTTCCCGCAGCAATGCCGCAGTCTCCGTTGCATCCGCTCCGGCTCCGATCGAGAGTCCGACCGCTGCAGTCGCAAGCCGCGTTCGGACCTCGACTGCCGTCCGCGCATCGAGTGCGAGTGCGCGTGCGACCGCGGCCGCGCCGAACGGATCATCGGCGGTGCGCGCGATCGCGCCGAGAGCCTCGATGCATCCCCGCGACTCGGAGATCAGGATCGGGCGGGAACGCCGCGCAAGTTCCGTCGCGAAAGACCTGATGGAGTCGGGGGCCGGCTCGGATTTCAGGAACAGCCTCATCGCCTGCCCGATGTCGGCTGGCGAGAGCCGATCCATCCTGTGGATGAGCAGCGCCACGATTCGGCTGCGCTCGGCGTCATGGTCGCCCTCGAGTTTCGTGAGCGCCTCGAGGGCCGTCATCGTCCTTCGGGCAGCGAGTGCGGGAATCCGCATGTCGTTCGCCTGGGCCAACTCCCCCGCCCGCATCAGGGCCTCCTTGGCCCGGCCTTCGTCCACATCCGCGACGAGCAATAGTGAGTCCCTCTCCGGCCCATCCGGCCGCTGCGCGACCATGGAGGATCGGTACGCACGCACGGCGCCACGCTCGGCGCGCAGCATCCAATCGAATCGCGCGGACGGCGGCGCCGTCGGCAGCGCCGAGCCGACGTCCGCCGCCCCGAGCCGTGCGAGCTGACGGCGATCCGGAAGTGAGGGCGCCTCAGCGGCCAATCCTGCCATCCAGGATTCACCCGAAGGCGGCCGTTGGGCCGGACCTAGGCGCGACAGGGCGAGCAGCGGACGCTGCATCGGATCGATCTGCTCGACGAGCCCAAGACATTCGGCCGCGAGCGGCACCCGGAGTGACTCGCACTCGCCTGCAAGCGCGCGAAGCGCCGCCAGCGCATCGCCGCACGCGGGCCAACGCTCGACGATCGAGCGGGCACCTTGCTGGGGAAGCGCGCCAGCCACCTCCACGCGCATGGACCAAGCCTCGCCTCCGACCGCGTCCGCATCCGCCGCGATCGACCGCACCGTCTCCGCAGCAGCGCTCCGCGAATCAGGCAGCTCGAGGCTCGCGAGCGCGAGACAGAGCCTCGCCGAGCGATCCCGCGCGTCGAAGGCGATGGCCGCGGCGGCACGCTCACGCGCGATCGGCATCTCTTGGAGGGCATACCATGCGAGCGCCATCGTGCGATCGGTCGAGCCGTCATCCCGCCGAGCGACTGCGTCGACCGCGCCAAGAAGCGTCGCGTCGAGAAGATCCACAGCGGACAACGCCGCCGCCACGCGAAGCACCTTCGACGTCGGACGCGCGCTCCGCGCCGATTCGACGGACCGCTGCGCCTCCTCCACGAATCCAAACCGCGCCAGCACGCGCGCGCGCAACGCCGCAGCCGCCGCATCGCTCCGCGCCTCGAGCGAAGCCATGATCTCGTCGGGCCCCGCACCCGAACCGAGCAGCGCATAGGCGACCGCGTCGAGATCATTCGGACGCCACTCGGCGATGAAGCAGGCGAGCGGCACGAGCCGCTGACGCGCATGGCGGGAGATGTGCCGCAGCGACAGTCCAAGCGCGACGCGATCGACGGGGGCGCCCAGATCGCGCACATCGAGCCACGCATCGTCGAGCGCCTGGGTTCGGCGCTCGGGATCGAGCGCGGCACCCACCAGGGCCGCCCGCAGCGCACCAAGCTCCGCGCGCCGCGGGTCGAGCCTCGAGAGCGAGCGGTTCCGCTCGAATCCGTCGGCGAACTCCGCGTCGTGCAGCACGCGCCAGAGCCAGACGTTGTTCGTCGGCGCAGCGACGAGCGCCTCGATGGAGCGCTCGAGGACTCTCCCCGTCTGGCCGTCCTCGAGCTCAAGCTGATCGATGCGCAGCGCCTCGAGCGCCGCGATCGGATCCGCCTGCAGTGTCGCGGCCGCCGGGTCGGGCAGCGCCGCTCGCGCCTCCGCCGCCCGCCCGAGGGCGCGAAGGGCATCGCTTCGCAGCATCGCGAGCATCCGCGACCGTCGCGGCGACTCAGCTGCGGCGATCGCAGCGGCGAGGAACTCCTCCGCCGCCCTCCATCTGCCGAGCCGCATGGCCGCGAAGCCCGCTTGCTCCTCGATCTCACCCGCAGACGTGAAGAGCGGAACCAACCTCCCCCTGCGGGGAAGGGCGTCAGCGCCCACGAACCAGCTGAGGTTCGCCACACACTCGCTCCAGTCGCCAAGGCTCGCCGCCCGAAGCCCTCCGTGCGCGAGCACGAAAGGACTTCCCGCGTCGATCGCGGCGATCCGCCGCACGATCTCATCGAAGCCCCGCGCATCCTCCTGGCGAAGGCAGCAGACCAGCACGACCTCGAGCGGCTCGACGTTCGACGGCGCATCGCTCGCGGCGCGGAGGGCGATGCCGCGTGCTTCGGCGACCTCACCATCCGCGAGCAGCTTCGCCGCGCGATCGAGCTGCATCGCTCCATCGCCCGACAGAGGCGGCGCGATCATCGGATCCACCCGCGGGCGCCTCCACGATGCGGCAATTCGCTGCGCATCTGCGGAGGGCGCGACCCCATCCGCATCCGCTCCGCCAGAAGCCCGCTCCCCGTCTGATGAAGTTCCGTCCGTCAACCGCGGTGGCGACGGCTGGGTCCCCGCCCCAAGCACCGACGCACCTCGAACAGCTCGCCCACGGCTGCTGCAGCCGGCTGCGATCCATGCGAACGTCACGGAGAGGGCGAGCAATGCGACAGCTGGCCAAGCGCGATTCCACGCGCAGCTCCGTCGAACCCCTGCTCGCCAGACATCCATCTTGCCTCGCTTGCATCAATGCCATGGAGGAGGCGTCGGCTACCTTCGACGCTTGGGCTTTCGCGAAACCGCTGGGCGCTTTCCCGACTTCTTGGCCTTGTTGACCTTGCCCGGCCGCGCGCCTTGCCCATGTCGCTTGGACGGCTTCGCCCCAGCCCCCTTGCTCTTGGGCGACTTCGCCTTGAGGGACTTCGCCTTGAGGGACTTCGCCTTGAGGGACTTCGCCTTGAGGGACTTCGCCTTCGCAAGCTTCGCCGCCTTTTCGGCCTTCGCCTTCGCAAGCTTCGCTGCCTTCAACTGCTTCGCCTTCGCGAACTTCGCGGCCTTCTCCGCCTTCGCCTTCGCAAGCTTGGCAGCCTTCTCGGCCTTCGCCTTCGCGAGCTTCTCGCGCCGGGCGCGGACGACCGCCGCCTTCTTCTCTGCGATCTCACGCTGGCGGCGGCGCTTCTCCTCGAACTTTGCACGCTCGATCGCCTTGCGCTCCTGCTCCTTCGCCCGCGCGATGCGCTGTGCCTCGCGCTCCGCCTGGCGGCGCGCACGCTCGGCGATGGCAGCGACCCGCGCCGCCTCGCGCTCCGCCTTCGCGCGCACGCGGGCCTCCTCCGCCTCGCGCTTCAAGCGAATCCGTTCCTGCTCGCGGGCGACTTCCTCGAGCCGCTTCCGCTCCACGGCGGCCTCCGCCTCGCGGACCTTGGCGAGTTGCTCTTCTTCGATGCGCCGCTTCTCGGCATCGATCGCGGCCTGGAAGCCGGCATGCCGCAGCAGGTAGGCGTCGCGGATGCGCGTGCCGTGCTTTCCAGCGCCAGACCAGGCCTCTGCGACCAACTGCGAAAGCGCATGGTGGACCTTGGGAAGCTCCTCAAGGCGATGATTCTTGCCGATCCACTGCACGACCTCGAGCGTGGTCGCACGGGGCTCGACGACGCCCTGCTGATGCAGGACCTCGACGGTCGTGTCGTCCGCGATCGCCGCGGGAAGTTCGAACGCCACGAGCATCGTTCGGCCGGAGACGAACGGCGGGATCTCCGCGAGCCCCTCGAGGTACCCGCGCTGATCCTTCCTCGAGGCATTCCGCAGGTGATCGAGCGACGTGCGGTGCTGGCGACGGAAGATGTCATTGAGCGTCGAGCGCAGGCGCCTCGCGCGCTCCTCGACGAAGGGATACTTCTCGCCGATCGTCTCGATCACCTCGCGCTCGAGCATCACGCGCAGGTCATTGGCGTCGACCACGACGCGCGCGATGCGCACAAGCGCTTCCTCGGCAAGCTTCGGCGTGCTTTCCCAGAGGAGGTAGTTCGTGAGCAGGATCGCAAGCGGATCGGCTGGATCGCTCCCCTCGAGCAACGGCGTCAAGAAGGATGGCGTACCCGTGCCGTACTTCTTCACGAGCGCTGCGAACTTGGGACCGCGGACCGGCTCGATCTTCATCGCGACTTGTCCTCCGTCTTGCTCTCCGACTGATTCCCCGCATCCTCGCCCGCTCCCGCGGCGGTTCCTCCCGCGCGAAGCGCCGCATCGAGCGCCGCCTCCCGCTTCAGGCGGGCATCAAGCTCGAACTCGATCCGCGGCACGCGTCCGATGCGGGTCTCGTCCATGACGCGACGGCGCAGGAAGCCTGCCGCCGCGCGCAGCCCCGACAGGGTGAGCGACGCCCGATCCTCGGGCAGGACCGACACGCGCACGCGCGCCTCGGTCAGGTCGGGCGTGAGCACGACCTCCGTGATCGAGACCATCCCCTGCACGCGCGGGTCATTGAGCCCGCGGGCAAGCTCGGCCTGAAGGGCGCGCCGTACCTCGCCCGCCACCTGAGCGGGACGATCGGATGGCACTCCCGACGGACCGAGAGGCCCCCCGCGCCCGCGGCTTGCCGAGGGCTTCTTCGATCGGGGACCTGGTTCCTGGTCTCTCATCGTCTTCATCGGATCGGGGATCTCACCGGATCAGGTTCGCACGATCAGCTTCGGCGTACCTCGACCGTCTTGTAGCACTCGAGCACGTCGCCGACCTTGATGTCGTCGTAGCCCACGATCTTCATGCCGCACTCCTGGCCCGCACGGACTTCCTTGGCGTCGTCCTTGAAGCGCTTGAGCTGCTCGAGGCGACGGTCCTTCTCGATGACGATGCCATTGCGGGTGACGCGGATCTGCGCATTGCGCTCGACCACGCCATCGGTGACGTAGCAACCGGCGATGGCGCCGACCTTCGAGATCTTGAACACCTGGCGCACCTCGGCATGACCAAGGACCTCGAGCTTGAGCTCGGGAGCCAGCATGCCCTTGGCGGCCTTCATGACGTCGTCGATGAGGTCGTAGATGACCTCGTACATGCGGATCTCGATGCCCTTCGCCTCGGCCATCTGACGGGCCTTGCCGCTCGAGGTGACGTTGAATCCGACGATGATCGCCTTGGTCGCCTCGGCGAGCGTGACGTCGCCCTCGTTGATGCCGCCCGCGCTCGCGCTCTTGACGGAGATCGTGACCTCCTCGGCGGGCAGCTTCGCGAGCATGCCCTTGAGCGCCTCGACCGAGCCCTGCACGTCGCCCTTGACGACGAGCGCGAGCTCCTTCTTGCCCTGCTTCTCGAGGTGCTTGAAGATGTTGTCGAGCGTGATCTTCGGCGCCGCGAGCTCGCGCTCACGGTCGAGACGGCGACGCTCCTCGGCGGCCTCCTCGGCTGCGCGGAGCGAGGTCACCACGAACGCCTTGTCTCCTGCGTCGGGCAACTCGTCGATGCCCGAGATCGCGACCGGAGTCGAGGGAAGCGCCTCGGTGATGCGCTCGCCCTTGTCATTGATGATGTCGCGCACGCGGCCGTAGCCACGGCCGATGACGATGAAGTCGCCCTTCTTCAGGCAGCCTTCCTGCACGAGCACCCTGGCGACGGGACCGCGGCCTTCCTCGACGGCGGCCTCGAGCACGGTGCCGCGGGCGCTGCCCTTGAAGTCCGCCTTGAGCTCAAGGAGCTCGGCCTGGTAGTCGAGCACCTCGAGGAGCTGCTGGATGCCATCGCCGCGCGTGGCGCTGGTCTTGATCACTTCGGTGGTGCCACCCCACTCGGTGGTGTTGATCTCGTTCTCGGCGAGCTGTCCGAGCGTGCGGCGGATGTTCGCCTCGGTCGCGTCGGGACGGTCGATCTTGTTGAGCGCGACGACGATGGGCACGCCCGCCGCCTTCGCGTGGTTGATCGACTCGACGGTCTGCGGCATGACGCCGTCGACCGCGGAGACGACGAGCACGACGATGTCGGTCACCTTCGCGCCGCGGGCGCGCATGTTGGTGAACGCCTCGTGGCCAGGCGTATCGATGAAGGTCACGACGCGATCGACGTCTCCCGCCTTGACGGGCACGGTGAACGCGCGCGTCGACTGGGTGATGCCGCCCGCCTCGCCCGCAGCGATGTTCGTGCTGCGGATCCTGTCGAGAAGGCTCGTCTTGCCGTGGTCGACGTGGCCGAGGATGGTGACGATGGGCGCGCGACGGCGCTCATCGAGCTTCTCGCGGTCCTTGAAGCGCTCCTCGATGATCTCCGCCGCGGACTTCGCCTCGTCGACGACGAGGTCGATGTCGCACTCCATCATCATCTCGATCGCCTTCTCGCGATCGATGGCGCTGTTGATGGTGGCCATGGTTCCGCCAAGGAACAGCTTCTTGATGATGTCGACGGCCTTCACGCCGGTTGCCGCGGACAGCTCCTTGATCGTGAGTGGCTCGCTCACATGAATCTGCACCACCTCGCCCGGCTTGCGCGGCTCGGGGCGCTGCCCGCCATGCGAACCTTGCGACTGCGAACCACCGCGCCCCAGTTGGTTGCGATGCGTGCGCATGAACCCGCTGGAGCCATCGAGACGAGCCTGGCGATCGCGGAGATCCTGCGCACCGAAGCCGGTGCGAGCAGCCTCGCCTGCGCGACCCATGCGCGACGCGCCGATTCCACCGCGTCCACGAACCTCGGGGCGACCGGTGCGACCAGCGCCACCCGTGCCGCCCATTCCGCCCATTCCGCCCATGCCTGGGCCGGTGCGACGCATCGGTGGCGGCGATGGAAGGTTGTCAGCTTGCTCGACGCGGATGACCTGTGGACCCGAGAGCTTCGTCTTCTCGCGCGAGCCGAGCTGCGGACCGACCGGCCCGACCACGCTCGGGCGTGAAGGCACGTTCATGATCGGCGCGGACTCGGAGACCTTGGTGAGCGACGCGGGCGGCGGCGGCGGCGCGGTGATCACGCGGCGCGGAGCCGATGGTCCCTCGGGCGGCGGAGTCGGTCCGCTGCCGCCACCGGGCTTCGTCGGCGGCGGCGGCGCAGAGCTGCCGTCCTGTCGGGGCGCGAGCTTGTTCGAGAGTCCCGCAATCATGCGCGGTCGCGCAGGGGCGGCGGGCGCAGCGGGTGCTGCGGGAGCCGGCGCGGGAGCGGCCGGGGCGATCGGCGCAGCGGGTGCCGAAGCTGCCGCTGCCGGAACCGCGGGAGCTGGCGCAGGAGCTGCGGGAACGGGCGCCGGCGCGTCAGGCGCCGCGGGAGCGGTCGCAGTCTTCGCGACAGGAGCCTTTGCAGCCGGTGACTTGGCGACCGGCGCGGCGATGGACTCCGGAGCGGGCTGCGCGACCGGAGCCTCAGGCTCCGCATCGACCTTCGCAGCGGTCTTCTTCGCAGGAGCGGCCTCCGTGGGCTCCGCGGCGGACGAAGCCTTCTTGGTCGCGCGCTTCGCGATGGTGCGCGCAGGCGTCGACTCGCCATCGGTCCCGGCGCTCGCCGAGTCCGAGGCTGCATCATCCGTCCTGGAGTCGTCCGCCTTCGCCTTCGCGGAAGACTTGCTCGGCTTCGGCGCCTTCACGGGCTCCGGCGGCTCGAGCGTGGAGGTCGCCGTCGCAGCCTCCTCGGCCTTCGCCTGGGCGGCACCAGCAAACCACTCGCGCACCGTCAGCGCGAGGCCGACGGACACGGGCGAGAGGTGATTCACGATGTCAGGGATGTCCTCTGCCTGGCAACGTGCAACGATGTCCTTGGAACTCACACCGAGTTCCTTGGCAAGCTGGTGTACCTTCAGCGCGGCTGGCTTCTTCGACAAGCGTTCCTCCTGATGCACTCACGCTCCGCGTTCGAACCTCGTTGCGGCAGCGATCTTTTCCACGGGACCAGACTCTTAGCCGTCTGCACGAGCTGAACGGCCGAAACTTCCACCAAGACCGAGGATCGAATCCGCGGCACTCTCCGCCTCTGCGTCGGGCTGGGCCGCAGGCGCGGCCTCCCCGCCACCGAGGATTGCGTCGGTCGCAGCGGCGTCCTCCGCCGCACGCGCAGCGGCTTCGGCCGCCTCGCGCTCGCGCTCGACCTCGACCTCGCGCGCACGGTTCGAGCACGCGACGACCATCGTCTCCGCGATCTCGTCGGACACGCCGAGCTCCTCCACGAGGATCTGCATGCCGATCTCCTCGACGTCGAACACGCTGATCATGCCGAGCGCGCCGATCTTGTCGAGCATCTCGTCGTTGACGCCCTCGATCGGGCGCAGCGTGTCGCCGAGGATCTCGAGACCCTTCGCGAACTCGGTCGGCGTGAGGATGTCGATGTCCCAGCCGGTCAGGCGCGCCGCGAGGCGCACGTTCTGACCGCGCTTGCCGATGGCGAGCGAGAGCTGGTCCTCGCGGACGATGATGGTCGCGCGACCGAGCTCGAAGCACAGGCTGACCTCGTCGACGGCGGCCGGGCGGACCGCGTTGGAGATGAGCACCTGGCTGGACTCGTTCCAGAGCACGATGTCGATCTTCTCGCCGTTGACCTCATCGACGATGTTGCGGATGCGCGCTCCGCGGACGCCGATGCAGGCGCCCTTGGCGTCGACCTTCGAGTCGACGCTCGCGACGGCGACCTTGCAGCGCTGCCCAGGCTCGCGGGCGAGCGCCTTGATCTCGATCACGCGCTCGGCGACCTCGGGGACCTCCGCCTCGAAGAGGCGGCGGATGAAGTCGGGATTGGCGCGGGAAAGGATGATCTTGACCTGCGGTCCAGCGTCGCGGACGTCGAGCACGAGACAGCGGATGCGGTCGCCCGGCTTGAACGACTCGCCAGGGATCTGCTCGGACTTCGGCATGAACGCCTCGGCGCGGTCGACCTGCACGATGAGCGCGGGGCCTTCCTGGCGGACGACGGTGCCGGTGACGATCTCGCCCTGACGCTTCGCGAACTCCTCCATCAGGGAGTTGCGCTCGTCCTCGCGGAACTTCTGGATCATCACCTGCTTGGCGGTCTGGGCCGGAATGCGTCCGAGCCGCTCGATCGGGATGTCCTCGCGACCGCAGGTATTGCCCTCGTCGTCGAAGAGGTTGCGCCAGACGCTGAGCTTGCCGCTCAGGCGGTCCATCTCGCAGCCGAACTCATCGGTATCGAGCGAGTCGAAGTGCTTGCGCGCTGCGCTGATCATCGCCATCTCAATGTCGCGGATGAGATGCTCGCGGTCGACGTTTCGATCGCGGGCGATGGAGTCGAGGATGCGGAGCGTTTCGGAATTCATGGAGAGGACCCTTGTCTTTGTCTGTCTTTGGCTGGCTACTGGGTTGTCGCCGTGGAAGCCACGACGTTGGAATGTGCCCGCGGACGAAGCCGGGGGGCGGAAACAAAGCGACCACGGAAGCGATTCCGTGGCCGGGCGGCGAAGGGATCTGGCGCGCCTCTCAGGCGATCCGAATGGATCAGAGGCGCCTCCAGCTCTCATGCCGGGCGGAACTGCAAGCGCAGCGCGAGGACGACGCGCAGGCTGCGGAAAAACCGCAGACCACGCGAACGCTCGCGAAGCCCTGCACCACGCTCGGGTCGGGACGAAGATGAGACCGAACGGTCCTCATCGCGTGTATCCGACCCGAACGGTCCTGCAGCTTGACGGATCACGGGGGTTTGAAACACCAGGGATCAGAAGCATTGGACACACCGCTCGGTCGCAGACCGGGAAACGAACGCGGAGGCTGCAACGGACGCAGCCACCGAGGCTTGGAGGATATCGAAACCACCGCTTCGGGTCAATCACACGCGTCGGGAGCGACTTGAGGGCAGGCGGACGAGCAGCCCTTAAGTCAATATCCCTATTACGTTTATGTATGCCGCGCGGATCAGGAAGTCGCGCCGTCGAGGTCGATGCGCTCGGTGGGAGCGACCGCGCGGACGACCCGCAGCGCCCGATTTCCACGGAGCTGACCGAGCTGGGCGAGGAATTTCGGACGTCCCTCGACTCCGAGCACGACTGCGCTCGCAGCAGGGCGCTGCGTCACGATCAGGTCGCCGACCTCGAGGTTGCGGAGCTCTGAGACCGAGATGGTGGTGGTCGCGAGCGTTGCCTCGAGGTCGACGCGCGCGCCTGAGAGACTCGTCGCGATCCGTTCCGAGGCTCCCGACTCGTTGGCGCCCTTGCCGGAGACGAACCAGCTCTGCGCCGACAGGTCCTCGACGAGCGGCTCGATCGAGTTGTACGGGATGCAGAGGCGCATGCGTCCGCCTCGGTTCATCAGCTTCACCTCGAAGTCGACGACGACGACGACTTCGTTCGGAGGCACGATCTGCACGAGCTGCGCGTTCGATTCCATCTCGCCGAGGGTGAACTCGATCTTGCGGATGCCCTGCCACGCCTCCGCCAGCGCGACCATCGCGCGATGCAGGATGCGCTGGATCAGCCGCTTCTCGATGAGGGTCATCGGGCGTCGCGGCAGGAAGAGGTCCTTGTTCGATCCGCCGAGCAGGCGGTCGATGATCGGGAAGATCACGAGCGGCGAGATCTCAAGGCAGATCTGGCCCTCGAGCGGCGGGCAGCGCACGAGGTTGAAGCTCGTCGGATTCTCGCTTTCCGCGACGAATTCCGAGTAGGTCTTCTGGGTCGCCTCGCGGACGGACACCTCGACGATCGTGCGGAGATGCCCGGACAGCGCGGCGCCGAAGTTGCGCGCGAAGGTCTCGTGCAGCATCTGCAGCGCGCGCATCTGGTCCTTGGAGATCCGCTCGGGCCGCTTGAAGTCGTACGCCTCGATCTCGATCTGCTCGCGATCGCGCCGGGAGCGCGAGAAGATCTGCGTCGGCGGGGCCGCCGTCGGCGCGGGCGCGGGAGCGCTCGCTGCGTTCAGCAGTGCGTCAATGTCGGACTGGTTGAGTACTTCGGTGCCCATCAAGCGTTCCTGCCGCGGCTGCCTGCTTCACCCTTGCCCGTCGCACTCGTCCGGCTCCGCCGAACGTCCGCATGCGCTGCGGGCGCGGGTCATCTGATTCGTCATCGGTTCCCGACGCCCCGCTGCTGCAAGGTTTCGGGACGCGCGGCCGGCGGCGATCGGCGTGATCGAACGCCATGGTCATGCGGGGCAACCCCGGCGCCTTGCGCCCGTAGGATGTCCGCCATGAGAAGCCTCGGCCGCCTCGCGGTCTTTCCCCTATCCCTGCTCCTCCTCGCCGCCTCGGCGGCAGCGGCGCATGTTCCGCAGAATCCGCCGAAGATCCCCGGCTTGCCCTCCTTCGCGAAGCCCGCGAAGGCAGAGCCGCCCGCCGTGTTCGGCAACTCGCAGGATCAGGTCGAGGTCGCCGTGGAGGTGCTTTCGCCAAAGGTCGTCGCGGGCGCGGACTGCCCGATCGCGGTCACCTTCAGGATCTGGGATGGCTACCACATCTGGACTCGCGGGGGCTCCGTGCCTGAAGGCATGGCGGAGTTCGACGGAGCGATCCGGACCGAGATCGCGTTCAACCCGGATGACTCCGGCAAGCCGAAGCCGATCGCGGGTATCGCGCTCAACGAAGGCTTCATGCAGTGGCCCGAGGCGCACGGCGTCGAGTCCGATCTGGGCGAAGGCAAGCGCACGTACGCGGTGTACGAGGGCGTCTGCCGCGTCTACATCCCCGCGTCCATCGCGCGCGACGCGCAGCCTGGCATGGTCACGATTCCCCTCGAGGTGACCTTCCAGGCCTGCAACGACACCCAGTGCAGCGCGCCCGCCACCGTCGAGCTTGAGGCGAAGCTCGAGATCGTCTCGGGCGCCGCGCCCGCCGCCAGCGCTGGATCCGCTGCATTTTCAGGATTCGATCCCGCCGTCTACGCGCGCGTCCGCTCGGGCGAGAAGCCGAGCGAAGAGCTCGAGTTCAACCTGTTCTCGTGGACGTTCTCCATCGACCCGAGCGGCGCCGGATTCCTGCTGCTGCTCGCGATCGCGGCTGCGGGCGGACTCCTCCTGAACTTCACGCCCTGCGTCCTGCCGGTGATCCCGCTCAAGATCATGGGGCTCTCGCAGGCCGCGCAAGGAAGCCGCACGAAGTGCTTCATGCTCGGCTTCGTGATGTCGCTTGGCGTCGTCGCCTTCTGGATGGCGCTCGGGCTGGCGATCGCCTCGATCAAGGGCTTCGAGACCACGAACCAGCTCTTCCAGAAGCCCGAGTTCACCATCGCCGTCGGCGTGATCATCGCGGTCATGGCGATCGGCATGGCGGGCTTCTTCTCGCTGAAGCTGCCCGACTGGATCTACATGGTCGAGGCGAAGCACGATTCCTACTCGGGATCGTTCCTGTTCGGCATCATGACCGCGGTGCTTTCGACGCCCTGCACGGCGCCGCTGATGGGCACCGCCGTCGCGTGGGCGACCACGCAGGGGCCTGCGACGATCCTCACTGTGTTCGCGGCGGTCGGCACGGGCATGGCGCTGCCCTACCTCGTGCTCTCCGCGAAACCCGAATGGCTCGACAAGATGCCGCGCTCGGGGCCCGCGAGCGACCTCATCAAGCAGGTGATGGGACTCCTGCTTCTCGCCGCCGCCGCCTATTTCGTGGGCGCCGGCGTGTCGGGATTGCTGGTCACGCCGCCAGAGCCGCCGAGCCATGCCTACTGGTGGGTCGTGTCCGTGCTCGGCACCGCGGCAGGCGCCTGGCTCGCGTGGCGCACCCTCAAGCTCACCGACAAGGCGGGGAACCGCGTCATGTTCGGAGGACTCGGCGTCGCCATCCTCGCGATCAGCGTCCTCATCGGGCTGTCGCAGACGGCGAAGGGGCCCGTCGACTGGACGTACTACACGCCCGAGCGCCTCGCCACGGCGCAGAAGGCAGGCAAGGTCGTCGTCGTGGACTTCACCGCGGAATGGTGCGCGAACTGCAAGACGCTCGAGGCGCTTGTCCTCAACACACCCGCTGTCTCGAAGGAGCTGAACGCGGACGATGTCGAGCCGATCAAGGTGGACCTCACGGGCAACAACACCGATGGAAACGCGCTGCTGAAGGCGTCGAACCGGGTCACGATTCCCCTGCTTCTCATCTACGCGCGCGATGGCTCGCTGGTCCTGAACGCGACCGAATACACGCCCGCGCAGGTCCTCGCCGCGATCGAGGAAGCCCGCAAGAAAGGCGCGATCGGTGGCTGAGACCTTCCTCTACTCGGTGCGATCGACGTTCACCAACGCCGAAGTCCGCGCGGATTTCCTCGCATGGCTGCGCGGAGGGCACCTCGCCGATGTCGTGAAGGCGGGCGCGCTCGATGCAGAGATCGTCGAGTTCGACGCCGAGAACGGCACGATCGGCGACGTGGAGACGCGCTACCACTTCACGTCGCGCGCGGCGTTCGACGCCTATGCGAGCGGACCAGCCATCCCGCTGCGCGCCGAGGGCGCTGCGAAGTTCCCGCCCGCCCGCGGCATCGTGATGACGCGCGGTTTCGCGCGCTCGACGCTTCGCGTCTAGTTCGCGGGCGTCACCCGCTCGATCGCGGCGCGCACGAAGGCGATCTCCCGATCGGAGAGCTGCGCGAGCGGATCGAGCGCAACGAGCTCATTGACGGCGAGCGCCTTCTCGTACGCAGCGCGAGCCTCGAGCGGGCTACCCTTCCCGAAGCTCGCCTTGACGGCCTCAGCCCCTGGGAATCGCTGCCAGTAGACCTCGAGCGCGATGCCGCATTCGATCCAGCGCCTCGGATTCGAGGCCTGCGACTGGGCTGCAGCGGCGACGACGCCGACGGCTTCCTCGGTCGAGATCCACTCGGGCTTCCCGAGCCGAAGGCGCGCGAGCGCGACGTCCGCGCGCAGCAGCGCGCTCCGCGGCCCGCGCATCACGACGCGGTCATTCGCGATCTTCCACGCCGCCTCAAGCGCGTCATCGGCGCGCTCGGGCGAGAGCGACGCCACCGCAAGCCACTGACGCACCGCGTCCTCCTTCGCCTCGTAGTTCCAGATCCCTTCGAGAAGCCTCGCCGCCGCGATCCGCGCCTCGATCTCCTGCGCGCGGAACTCGGGCGTGCGTGCGGCGTCGGTGCCGCGCGCGGCTGCGAGCGGCGTGAGCAGCGCTGCAGCCTGGGCGACCGTCGCCTCGCGATCTCGCGCGGACATCGCGCCGATGGCGATGCCGCCCGCAGCAACGAGAAAGAGCGGAACCGCGAGTACGGCCGCGACGGCGGAGAACTTCGCACGGGCGGGCGAGCCGGGCGCGATCGTCGACCCCGCCGCGACGAGCGCGAGGGCGAGCACGCACGATCCGGGCATCCACGCAACCGTCTCGATTTGCGCGTGCACGAGCACAAGCACGGCTGCCGCGAACGCGATGAGTGCAAGCACGCGCGTCGAGAGTTCGGCGCAAGCCTGCGCCGCGAAGGCCGCGAGCGCGACAAACGCGCCAAGCCCGATCGCGCGCGTGATGACCCAGAAGACATCGACGGTCGGCGACTCGACGGACGCCTGCACGACCGTCGCGATCGAACCTGCGGCCAGCGCGATCCACATGGACGCGCGCAGCAGCGGCGTGTCGGACTCCGTGTCGTCGCGCTCCTCGATCCTTCCGCTGAATCCAGCGATCAACGCAGCGATCCACGCGACTCCGCCGAGACCGAGCGTGACGATCCAGTCGGCGAAGACCGAGTGCAGGCTCTTCACATCTTCGGGGCACTGCGGCGGCTTCGCCGCTGCGAAGAACTGCTGCAGCTGGTCGGGCCCAGTCCCGATCAGCCTGAAATCGCGGTCGCGGAGCAGCGTCCACCCGGCGTCCAGGTAGTACGAGCGGAAGAGCAGGCTCTTCTCGGAGATCGCCGTGCCGATCGCGCCGCGTGCAAGCACCGCGATGAGCGCGAGAGCACAGAGCGCGAAGATCCACGCGCCATGCATGGAGCGACCGGTCCGCAGCGACGCGACGAGCACGCCCGCACCGATCAGCGTGGCGGCGATCGCGCCCTTTCCTCCGTTCAAGAGAAGCAGCGCCGCGCACGCGGCCGCGCCGAGCGCGAGAAAAAGCGTGTTGCCATCCTGCTGCCTCCGGCGGGCGAGGACCGCAAGCCCCGCGAGTACAAGCACGCCGACGCCCATCATGGTCGAGAACGGGTTCGACAGGCCGAACCAACCCGATGCCTCGGGCTGGCGGAGCCGTCGCTCGTAGGTGAGCGCAGCGCTCGAGTCGGGAAGCCAGCCACGATCGGCGAGGAACGCGGCGCGAGTCTCCTCGTAGAGCGCGACCGTGGCTGGATGCTCGACGAGCACCTGCACGGCGCCGCGCGTCGCGAGCATCGCCGTGAGCGCCGCGAGCACGGAGAGCGCGATCACCCGCATCGATCGCTCGCGCACGAGGTGGGCGAGCGCCGCGAACGCGCACATTGCGGCCAGCCACGTGTCGCCTCGGAAGGCGTTGCCTGCGCCGAGCAGACCTCCCTGGAGGAGCACGACCGGCGCGGGAAGCAGCGCGCACAGCACGATCCATCCATGAATCCCGCGGCCAGCGCGCCATTCTCCCACCAGCGCGACGGCGCTTGCGATCACGAGCACGAGGTCGAGCACGTGCGATCCAGCCGCTCCAAGCGCGAGGAGCGGCATCGCGTCGGCCGACGGATCGACGTCGGCGAACCAGACGCTCGGCTCGATCAGGACCAGCGCGCGGATCGCTGCGACACCGAGGATCCCGGCGAGCCCCGCAAGCCGCAGCGCCCGCGCGCTCACTGCTCGCTCCTCTCGCGGGAGACGCTCGTCTCGAGGACCAGCATCACGAGGATGATCGCCGCGAGCTGCACGCCCACGATCGCGGCCTGCCACGGCTTCATCAACCCGAGGCCGATGCCGCTGGTCGCCGTGACCGCAGTCAGCAGCCAGATCACAAGCACCGCGCGGCGCTTCGAGAGCCCGAGCTGCACCAGGCGGTGGGAGATGTGCTCGTGTCCGCCGACAAACGGGCTCTTCCCGCGGCGAATGCGCCAGATCGTGACGTAGACGCCGTCATAGAGCGGGATGGCGAGGACGAGCAGCGGCATCAGCACGCCGTACCACGCCGTGCCCAGCGCATAGTCGGGATTCCCGGATTCGATGAACGTGGTGCGCGCCGTCAGGCACGCGAGCATGTATCCGACGTAGAGCGAGCCGCCGTCGCCCATGAAGATGCGCGCGGGCGCGAGGTTCCAGACGAGGAAGCCCGCGAGCGAGCCCGCGAGCAGCGCAAGCGCCATGGCGATGAACCACTGCGCATTCAGGATCGTCGCCACCATGAAGCAGAGCGCCGCGATGAACGCGATGCCGCCCGCGAGCCCGTCCATGTTGTCGATGAAGTTGACGGCATTCACGACCACGACGATCCACGCCACCGTGCAGGCGATGCCGAGAATCTCGCCGCCGCCGACAAGCTGCGGGGCGAGCAGGCGCACGTCGGAAAGCAGCGTCGTCGCCAGCGCGACGCCGACCTGCAGGAACAGCTTCGGCCACGCAGACAGCGCGCGGCGGTCATCCCAGAGCCCGACGAGGTGAAGCACCAGCGCGCCCGCCGCGATCACGACCCAGTTCTGCATGGTCGCCTGCGCGTGCTCGACGTGGGGCGCGACGGACGGGAGCCACTGCCCGACCGAGCCAGGCATGAGCCAGAGGACCAGCAGCGCCGCAGCGATCGGTCCGATCGACGCCAAGAAGATCCCGACGCCGCCGATGTTCGGCACGGGACGCAATTCCTTCACGTGCCCCTTCGCGCCGGCGGAGTCGAGCGCCCCGACGCGCGCGCCGACGCGCACGAGAAGACCCGTGAGCGGAGCCGCGATCGCGAAGCCCGCGAGGAGGAGGGCGAGGACGATCCCAACCATCTGTCGGTAAGGTACACGCGATGACAGCCCTCCGATCCGTCACCCTCTATTGCTCGAGCTCACGCAGCCTCGACCCCCACTTCTCGGTCGCCGCGCGCGACGCCGGGCGGCTCCTCGCGCAGCGCGGGATCACGCTTGTCTACGGCGGCGGCGGACTCGGACTCATGGGCGAGGCAGCGCGCGCCTGCAAGGAGGCGGGCGGGCGCGTCGAGGGGATCATCACCCGCAAGTTCCTCGACCTCGAGCAAGGCTGGCTCGGTTGCGACGAACTCGTCGTGGTCGAGACCATGCGCGAGCGCAAGCGGATCCTCGTCGAGCGCGCCGATGGCTTCCTCGTGCTGCCGGGCGGCATGGGCACCTTCGAGGAGTTCTTCGAGACGCTCGTCGGACGGCAGATCGGCGACCACGCGAAGCCGATCGCGGTGCTCGACGACCACGGCTACTACCGCCCGCTCAAGGCCCTCATCGACCATGCCATCCACGAGCGGTTCGCCCGCGAGGCCGTCCGGGAGGTACTGCATTTCGGCACCGATCTCGGGATGCTCGTCGACTGGCTCGAGCGCTCGGTGAAGGAACCCGTGTTCGCCGACCCGGAGCGGTTCCTTCCCATGGGACCGAAGTCGAACCACGCATGAGCGATACGCCGCCCATCGGGCTGATCGCCGGTCAGGGCGCGCTGCCCGTGATCGTCGCGCGCGGGATGCGCGCCGCCGGCCGCCGCGTGTGCTGCATCGGGCTTGCCGATCAATATGTGCCTGAATTGCCCGCGCTTTGCGATGATTTCGCCGAGGCGGGCGTGGTGCAGCTCGGCAAGTGGCTGCGCCTTGCGCGCAAGTTCGGCGTGCGCGAGGCGGTGATGGTCGGGCGCGTCTCCAAGGCGCGCATGCACGATCCGCTGCGCGTCTTCCGGCAGCTGCCCGACTGGCGCGCATTCAACCTCTGGTATCGCAAGCTTCGCCACGACCGTCGCTCGGCGACGCTGCTCACGGCGCTTGCAGAAGACCTCGCGAAGGAGGGTCTCGTCTTGATCGACTCGACGACGTTCATCCCCGACCACATGGCGAGCGAGGGCGCGATGACGCGCCGAGCGCCGACCGCCGAGCAGGAGTCGGACATCGCCTTCGGCTGGCCGCTGCTGAAGCAGGTCGGCTCCCTCGACATCGGGCAGTCGATCGCCGTTCGCGAGAAGGACGTGATCGCCGTCGAGGCAGTCGAGGGCACCGACCGAATGATCGAGCGCGCGGGCGAACTCTGCCGCAAGAAGGGATGGACGCTGCTCAAGACGGCGCGCCCGGGCCACGACATGCGCGCCGATGTGCCGACGATCGGCGTCTCGACGGTCGAGAAGATGCACGCCGCGGGCGGCGGGTGCATCGCGATCGGCGTCGGGCGCGTGATCCTCGTCGACCGCCCTGCGGTGCTCGCCGCGGCGGACCGCCTCGGCATCGCCGTGGTCGGCGTGCGCGACGCGTAGAAACCCCGCAAAACAAGCCGTTTCCGCGCAGGGTCCACGGAGGGGAAACCGCCCGTCCGATGGGCGGGAAGCCGCCCGTTCGGCTATACTTTCGGCTCTCCCGACGCACCCCGCGCCGGGAGCCTGAAAGGTGCGTTTTTCGATGGCCGACGGCGTCAATCCCAACGATCCGAACGCGAATCCTGCGAAGCCCGACCCTGCCGCGCAGGCCGCGCCGATGCACGACCGCGTGCTCGACCTCGACATCGACCGCGAGCTCCACGAGAGCTACCTCACGTACGCGATGAGCACGATCATGGATCGCGCCCTGCCCGACGTGCGCGACGGCCTCAAGCCCTCGCAGCGGCGCATCCTCGTGGCGATGAACGACCTCAAGCTCTCGCCCGGACGCAAGCAGATCAAGTGCGCGAAGATCTGCGGCGACACCAGCGGCAACTACCACCCGCACGGCGAGAGCGTCATCTACCCGACGCTCGTGAACATGGGCCAGGACTGGAAGGCCCGCTACATGTTCGTCGACAAGCAGGGCAACTTCGGCTCGATCGAGGGCGATCCTCCGGCGGCGATGCGCTACACCGAGGCGCGCATGACCCACGCCGCGATGGCGATGATGGAGGACCTCGACAAGGAGACCGTCGACTTCAAGCCGAACTACGACGAGCGCCTCATGGAGCCGTGCGTGCTCCCCGGCAAGTTCCCGAACCTGCTCGTCAACGGCTCCTCGGGCATCGCCGTCGGCATGTCGAGCACGATGCCGCCGCACAACCTGCGCGAGATCTGCGGCGCGATCGTGGCGACGATCGACGACCCGCTCATCGGCGTCGAGCGGCTGATGGAGTTCGTCCCCGGTCCCGACTTCCCCACCGGCGGCATCATCATGGGCCGCCGCGGCATCATGGAGGCCTACGCCACGGGGCGCGGGCGCCTCGTCGTCCGCGGAAAGGTCCACCACGAGAAGGTCGGCGGCCGCGACGCCATCGTGATCGACGAGATCCCCTACCAGGTCTCGCAGTCCTCGCTCATCGAGAAGATCGTCGAGGCGTCGAAGGAAGACCGCATCCAGGACATCTCCGACGTCCGCAACCATTCGGGCCGCGATGCGCGCACGCGCATCCAGATCGTGCTCAAGAAGGGCGCCGACCTCGGCATCGTCGAGAAGCAGCTCTACGAGTTCACCCCGCTCCAGTCGAGCTACTCGATCCAGAACATCGCGCTGGTCAACCACCAGCCGCGCACGCTCTCGCTGCGGCAGCTCATCCAGTGCTACATCGACCACCGCTGCGACGTCATCCGACGCCGCTGCGAGTTCGAGCTCCGCCAGGCGCGCCAGGCGGCCCACAAGCTGGAAGGCCTGATCTACGCCGTCTGCGACATCGACGAGGTCATCAAGCTCATCCGCACGAGCCGCACCCGCGAGGAGGCGATCACGCGGCTGATGGAGCGCGCCTTCCGCATCCCGCCGTCGTACCCGCGCATCGACATCGTGCCGGCCCGCCTGGTGGCGCGCGCCGAGGAGCTGTTCGCGGCCGGCAAGGGCGGAGTGCGCCTGACGCGTGTGCAGGCCGATGCGATCGGCGCGCTGCGCCTGATCCAGCTCGTCGGCCTCGAGATCGAGAAGCTCGCGGGCGAGCTCACCGGGCTTCTGGCGAAGATCGACGAGCTCGAGGCGATCCTCGCCGACAGCTCGCGCATCCTCGCCATCGTCCGCGCCGATACGGTCGCGCTCTCGGAGCGCTTCGGCGACGAGCGCCTCACCTCGATCGAGGGCAACGAGGCCGAGGACTTCGAGATGGGCGAGCTCGTGCCCGAGCACGTCTGCGTGGTGACCGTCAGCCACGCGGGCTATGTGAAGCGCCTGCCGCTCGACACCTATCGAACGCAGGGGCGAGGTGGAATGGGCGTCAAGGGCGCCGAGCAGCGCGAGGACGACTACATCGAGCACGTGATGGTCTGCGGCTCGCATGACGACCTCCTCTGCTTCACCGACACCGGCCGCGTCTTCCGCATCAAGGTGTGGCAGATCCCCGAGATGGCGCGCACCGCGAAGGGGCGCGCGATCGTGAACCTGCTCGAGCTCCGCGAGGGCGAGAAGGTCAAGACCTTCCTGCCCATCGAGGACTTCGAGAAGAAGGAGGATTACCTCGTCTTCGCCACCCAGAAGGGCCGCGTGAAGCGCACCAGCCTGAAGGACTACCGCAACGTGAACCGCGGCGGCATCATCGCCATCGCGCTGAACGAGGGCGACAACCTGATGGGCGTGATCTCGACCGCCGGGAACGACCATGTGCTGCTGGCCACGAAGGAAGGCATGGCGATCCGCTTCGACGAGGACGACGCTCGCGTCATGGGCCGCGACACCGCGGGCGTGAAGGGCATCGAGCTCGCCGACACCGACGAGGTCGTCGGCATCGTCCGCTGCGACGACAGCCGCTCGCTTCTCACGGTCACGAGCAATGGCTACGGAAAGCGGACCGCCTTCAGCGAGTACCTCGTGCAGAGCGAGGACGGCTCGACGCGCGCGCAGTCGCGCGGCGGCAAGGGCCGCATCGACATCCAGACCACCGACAAGAACGGCCATGTCGTCGCCGTGCTGCCGATCTCTACGAATGATTCCGTCGTCGTCGTCTCGAGCGGAGGCATGCTCGTCCGCACGCCCGCCGCGCAGATCCGCGAGATCGGACGCAACACGCAAGGCGTCCGCGTCGTGCGACTGAAGGACGGCGACCTCGTCGTCGGCGTCGCCAGCGCTCCGGCCGATGAGGGCGGCGATGAGGGCGGGGGCGAGACGGCGGGCGCGGATGCTCCCGCACCTGATGCAGAAGGCGGGAAGTAGCGCATGTTCCGCATCCGCCGACAGAAGCATGAGCCACGCATCGAGCTCGCGCCGCTGATCGACGTGATGCTGTTCCTCCTCACCTTCTTCATCTACCAAGTGATGGTGACCGAGCGCGTCGACCTGATCCCGATGGAACTGCGCGCGTACCGTTCGGGCACGGCGGCGAAGCCCGCGCCCGCAGCGACCATCTCGATCGACCTCGATGGGCAGCTCTTCCTCGACCGCATGCCCGTGGGACTCGATGAGCTCGTCCCCAAGCTCGAGCCGATGCGAACCACCTCGCCGGACCTCGTGGTGTATGTCGCGCTCGCGGACGGAGCGTCGCAGGTCGACCGCTCCGCCCTGCTGCTCGACATCTGGGACCGCCTGCAGCCAGGGAAGTTCAACGTCAGCATCGTGGGCCGCCGGAACTCAGGTCCCGAGATGCTCCCGACCGATTCACCATCGGCGCCGATTCCGGCAGCCCCTCCAACGCCCTGATCCGCACCATGCTCTCGTGGGTCCACCGCAACCTCCCCATCGTGCTCGCAGCCGCGCTGTCGCTGCTGATCCACATGGCGGTGCTCTTCCCGTTGATCGAGATCGCCGGGCTTGGCAGGCAGAACGGCGACTCGACGAAGACCTCGCTCGGGCGCGCCATGCCCGGGCTCAAGGGACCGACCCGCGATCTCGAGCGCGAGAAGGCGAACGAACGCCGGCTCGAGCGCGAGCGGCAGATGCAGCGCAAGCTGAACATCCGCCGCATGCAGCGCGAGGAGGAGGAGAAGAAGCCCGAGGACCTGAAGGCTGAGGAAGCCCGCGAGGAGAAGGTCGAGCTCGGCATCGATGAGTCGGATGCGGTCACGATGAACTGGATCGGCTACGCCGATTACGAGAAGCATCTTGCGGCGCTGTCCGAGGTCGAGCAGGCCGCACTGCGGCTCGAGACCTCAAGCGGCGCGGGCGGCACTTTGCTTGGG
>JBEGLX010000034.1:0-37943 GCA_041183345.1 Planctomycetota bacterium | reverse complement strand
GCTGTCGAAGTCGCTCGACGTCGTCGACCTGCGCCGGCGGGTCGGCATGGTGTTCCAGAAGCCGAATCCGTTCCCGAAGTCGATCTACGACAACGTGGCCTTCGGACCGCGCCTCCACAAGCACTACACGCGCGCCGAGCTCGACCAGCTCGTCGAGCAGAGCCTCCGCTCGGCGTCGATCTGGAACGAGGTCAAGGATCGCCTGCACGCGTCCGCACTCGGGCTGTCCGGCGGCCAGCAGCAGCGCCTGTGCATCGCCCGCGCCATCGCAGTCGGCCCTGAGATGCTGCTGATGGACGAGCCCTGCTCGGCGCTCGACCCGAAGTCGACGCTCGCGATCGAGGAGCTCATCGAGACGCTCGCGGACCGCTACACCATCGTCATCGTCACCCACAACATGCAGCAGGCCGCGCGCGTGTCCGACCAGACGGCGTTCTTCTACGAAGGCCGCCTGATCGAGGCGGGAACGACAGAATCGATCTGGAACAAGCCGAAGAACAAGCAGACCGAGGACTACATCACCGGTCGCTTCGGCTGAACCGAAGGGGAGACACGCCCATGCCCGTCCACCTCCAGTCGCGCATCATCGACCTCCGCAGGAACCTGCTCGCCCTCGGCGCGCTCGTCGAGCAGCGCGTCGCCAACGTCATCGTCGTCATCCGCGATGCCGACGTCGATCTCGCGCGAAAGGTCCGCTCGGGAGACGCCGAGATCGACCAGATGCAGCTCGACCTCGAGAACGAGTGCATGCGCCTGCTCGCGCTCGGCAGCCCGGTCGCGAGCGACCTGCGCATGATCCTGACCGCGATGCGCGTCTCGAACGAGCTCGAGCGCATCGCCGATATGTGCAAGGGCATCTCGAAGCGGGTCATCCGCCTGGTCGAGAGCGGAAGCTACCGCTATCCCTCCGCGCTCGTGCAGATGGCCGAGGGCGCCCTGGCGATGCTGCGCGACGTGCTCGTCGCCTTCTCGAACGAGGACATCAAGCTGTGTCTTGAGATCCGCAAGGCGGATACCTACGTGGACAACCTGAACCGCGAGGTCGTGGCGTGGAGCCGTGAGTGGATCGAGCAGGACGTCGAGAAGTCGGGCGCCGCGATCGAGCTCCTGGCGATCGCCCAGCGGATCGAGCGCCTGGCGGACATCGTGACGGCGATCGCCGAGGACACGGTGTTCCTGGTCGAGGGCCGGCTCGTGCGCCACGGCGCCGAGTGAGCTGGTACAGCGCGCCCGCGCGTCGATCCAGAAGGTCGGTCTATGCGGTCTGTTCGGGTTCGTTCGCGCGGGAAGCTGCGTCGGGGACTCGCATTTCCACTGCGACCGCGTATGCTCGTCGGGCGTGCAGGGAAGGCCGCCAGACCGAGGCGGCGCGCGTGGCGAGTTCATGAGGACGAGATGAGAAACCGGGCTACCAGTCGCCTGACTGTCGACCGACGGCCGCGTGCCGCGCTCGATACCCGCGCGGAACGCGTGTTCCGCCAGGCGGTGGCCCATGAGGTGCTGCTTGCCCGCGAGGCGGCGCGCGACCGAACCTTCGATCCCACCGACGCCCGCTGGCAGCTCGCGACCGAGACCCAGCGCGCCCTTCAGGGCGCCGTGCTCGCCTTCGAGGACCGGCGGAGGCTGCTCGCGATGGCGAATCGCCTGGGCATCCGGGCGTTCGACGCCAACCTGATCCTCGCGCTCGTACAGGATCGCGCCCGCCGCGGAGAGCCGCTCGAGGCTGCCGCCGCGACGATCGAGATGATCCCGAAGCCGTCGGAGCGCATGTCTCGGCGAAAAGGCCGCGACTGGACGCCCATCTGGATCACCGCGCTCATGGTCGCCATGGCGGTCGATGCGCTGCTGATTGCCTGGATGATCTTCGGCTGACGACGCGCGGACTCACGCAGCGAAGACGATCCGGACCTCGCCGCCGTCAGACCGTTCGGCGAAGCCGAGCTCGAGCAGGGCCTCAAGGGCCGCGAGCTGTTCCGCGGCCTTCTTGCTCATGCCCCAGCAGGATTGGAAGCGCTTGCCCGCAAGCTCGACGCAGATCTCGAAGTGCTTCGCGTGGTCGGGACCCTTCTCGGCGATCACCTGATACGAAGGGGTCCCCAGGTCCTTCCGCTGCAGCGACTGCTGGAGGACGCTCTTGAAGTTCTGCTGGTGCCCGAGCTTCGTCGACTCCTCGATGCGCGACTCGAGGCAACGCATCACGAGGTGGCTTGCCGGCGCGAGCCCGCCATCGAGGTAGATCGCCCCGACCACGGACTCGAAGAGGGCCGCGAGAAGCGACTGCGGCAGCATCGTTCGGTCGCCCATGCCCTTCCCGAGCTGCACCGCATCGGCGAGACCGAGGTCGATGGCGATCTCGGAGCAGACGCGCCGGCTCACCGCATTGGACTTGATCTTCGTCAGCTCGCCCTCGAGATCGCAGGGGAAGCGGCGATAGAGATGCTCGCACACGATCGCGCCGAGGATCGCGTCGCCGAGGAACTCAAGCCGCTCGTTGCTCGCGACGCGGCTGGGTGCGACGGATGCATGCACCAACGCCTGCGCGAGCAGCGTCTGGTCGGAGAACCGATAACCGATTCGTTGCTCGATGATTTCGAGCTCGATCGCTTCGCTCATGACATCGCCGCCCTGGAGGGACGGCTCCTTGTTGTCGTTCCGAAGCGGATTCTCCAGACCCCGCGAACGCCGCGGAGACGGGAGAAAGAGCACCGGAACCCTCGTAATCTAGCCCAATCTCGGTGCTTGCGAAGGCAGACTATCCCCAACGCGCAAAATCGCGCCTGCCATGCCATTGCGAATCAGAATCGGCTGCATTACACTCCTCGATCCCACATAGAGGTCCTTATGCACTATCCGCACAAGATCAGCCGCACGAAGAAGATCCGCAAGGTCGGTTTCCGCGCCCGCATGTCGACGCGCAAGGGCCGCAAGATCATCAACTCGAAGCGCCGTCTCGGTCGCACGTTGAAGACCCGCTGATCGATCGGTCTGACGACACCAAACCCACGCGCGGCCTCGCTGGAGGTCGCGCGTGTCCTTTTTCACCCTGTTGAACCGATGGAACGGGGCATGCCGAGCGAGCCGCTCCAACGACATCTCGTGCTGATGGGGCTTCGCGCCTCCGGCAAGACCACGCTCGGACGCGCGGCGGCTCGTGCACTCGGGGCGGATTTCGTCGACCTCGACGACCGGACTCGCGCGCTTCTTGGCGCGGCGAACGTGCGTGAGGCGTTCGCCAGCTCGGGTGAGGCGCGATTCCGCGAGGCGGAGACGCGCGCGCTCGCGGAGGTGCTGTCGCAGCCCGCCCAGGTCATCGCGCTCGGCGGCGGGACGCCGACGGCGCCTGGCGCGAGCGAACTTCTCGCCGCCGCGCGGATCGCCGGGCGCGCCTTCGTCGTCTTCCTCGATCCTCCGCTCGAGGTGCTCGCTGCGCGTCTGCGCGCCGAAGAAGGCGACCGACCGAGCCTGACCGGGCTCGGCGTCGTGGAGGAAATCGGGGTGGTGGCAGAGGCGAGGCGACCGCTTTACGCGGCGCTGACCGACTTGCGGGTGCCAGAAGCCTTGGACGCGGCCTCGTTCGTCTCGATCATCACTTCGCAGGTCGGCTCTGGCTCGAGTTCGAGCGACTGAGTCGGCGCCCGGCGGAGCCACTTCTGGTCGAGATACCGGGTGAGCAACTCGCGCGCGCCCGCCGCAAAGGTCTCGAACTCGAGCACCATGCGGCGCGGACCAGGATCATCGACGACATCGAAGACACGGAGCACGCGCCCGTCGACGGTGATGGGCGCCTCGCAGCCGGGAAGCGTGAGTTCAGCGGTCACGACCGAGTCGCGCGGCAGCGCCTCGTCGAGCTCGAATCGCATGCCGCCGAGCGAGATCTCGTAGATGTGACCATCAAGCGGATCCGACGACTTCGCGGCACGCGGTGTCACGCGGACGGCGGAGTACATCGGTTCCACGACAAAGCGGTCGTGGGCGCGACGGTCTGCGATCGGCTGCGTGTGGCTACTTTCCATGGCGGTCCCTTCCGGATCACGGGGTACATCGGCTCGTCCTCGAGATTTCATTGAAGGACGGGGTCGAACCGACCGCATCAGGGTGATTTCCGCAGGTTCTGCGCGTTCGACGCGCCCCCGCTATCTTCGCGGCGTGGCAAGTCCCAGCCCACCGCCCTCCCCACCCACCGCGATCCTCAGAGGTTCCGACGCCCCGTTGCAGCCGTTGCGGGGACGGACGATCGCCGTGCTCGGCTATGGGAATCAGGGGCGCGCCCATGCGCTGAACCTCCGGGACTCGGGACTGCAGGTGGTGGTCGGCGGGCGCCCGGGCTCGGCGAAGGTCGAGCAGGCGCGCGCCGATGGTTTCGAGGCGATGGAGCTCTCCGCCGCCGCGGCGAAGGCCGATCTCGCCGTCGTCGCGTTGCCCGACCAGGCGCAGCCCGCCGCCTGGGGCAAGTGGATCGAGGGCGCGCTCCGCCCGGGCGCCGTGGTCGGATTCGTGCACGGCTTCGCGATCCGGTTCGGGTTCATCGAGCCGCGCGCGGACCTCGGCGTCGTGCTGGTCGCGCCGAAGGGACCGGGCGCCACCGTACGCGCGCGCTACGAGGAGGGGCTCGGCATTCCGGCTCTCTTCGCGGTCGAGCGCGAGAACGCTGCGGGGACCGCTCGCGCGTTGGCGATCGCGTGGGGCGCTGGCATCGGCTGCGCGCGCAGCGGACTGATCGAGACGACCTTTGCCGCCGAGGCAGAGAGCGATCTCTTCGGCGAGCAGGCGGTGCTCTGCGGCGGGCTTCTCGCGCTGGTGCATGAGAGCTACCGGCTGCTGGTCGAGGCTGGCTATCCCCCCGAAGTCGCCTACATCGAGTGCTGCCACGAGGTGAAGCAGGTCGCGGATCTCCTGTACGCGCGCGGACCTGACGGAATGCGCCGGGCCATCTCGGACACCGCGGAGTTCGGGGCGTTCGTGGCCGAAGAGGCGCTCGTTGACGAGGCGCTGCGGGCGAAGCTACGCGCGCTGCTTGCCGATGTCCGAAGCGGCGCCTTCGCCGCACGGTTCATGCGCGATCACGACGCCGGGCACCCCGAGTTCGGCGCGTGGCGCAGGGCCGCGAGCGGGCATCCGATCGAGCGGGCGAGCGCGACGGTGCGCGGGCTGATGCCGTGGCTGAAGGATGCCTGACTTCCGACCGCACCGTTTCGGCGGCAGGCGCAGGTGACGCGCCGATAGACCCCGCGTGACCATCCTCCAAGCCATCCTCCTCGGCCTTGTCGAGGGCATCACCGAATACCTGCCCGTCAGCTCGACGGGGCACCTCATCATCACTTCATGGCTGCTCGGGCTGCAGGACGATCCGGCGAAGAAGGCGGCGGTCGACTCGTTCAACATCATCATCCAGGGCGGCGCGATCCTGGCTGTGCTCGGGCTCTATCGGGCACGCGTCGCCGCGATGATCAAGGGGCTGACCGGCGGCGACCGCGCGGGACTGCTGCTCTTCCTGAAGCTCGTGGTCGCATTCCTGCCTGCTGCGGTGCTTGGCGTGCTGCTCGATGACTGGATCGAGGAGCGGCTGTTCAAGCCGGTGCCCGTGCTGATGGCGCTCGGCGGAGGCGGCGTGCTGCTCCTGGTGCTCTCACCGTGGATCAAGACGCTGGTCGATCGCGAGACGAACGAGAAGGACGACTTCTCGATGCTGACGTTCAAGCACGCGCTCGCGATCGGCTTCATGCAGGCTCTGGCGATGTGGCCGGGGACGAGCCGCTCGATGGTGACGATCCTCGGCGGAATCCTCTTCGGGCTGTCGCCGAGGCGAGCCGCGGAGTTCAGCTTCCTGCTCGGGCTTCCGACGCTCGGCGGCGCGTGCGCCTACAAGCTCTTCAAGTCGGCTCGGCATGATCCGAGCGGATTCGTCGAGACGCTGGGCGGTCCCGTGCCGGTCGCGGTCGGCATCCTGGTCGCCGCGATTTCCGCAGCGATCGCCGTGAAGTGGCTTGTCGGCTACCTGTCGCGCGGCGGATTCGCTGCGTTCGGATGGTGGCGCGTCGCCGTTGCGGTGGCGCTCGGCGCCGCGATCTTCAGCGGACGCATGGCGCTTTGATCAGAGGTCGGCGTACGAGCCGCTGACCGCCTCGCCGAGCGCGGGGCGGAACTTGTCGATCAGCGTGCCCACCTTGAGCCGCGTCTCCGCAGGATCGTCTCCGATTCCGACGACCCCCTCGAGCTCGAAATAGGTCCCAAGTCCGGCGACGGCGTCGAAGTGGATGCGGATGTTCTCCGCGCGCCAGAGCTCGCGTCGCTTCACGATCACGCGGGTGATGCGCCGCTCGAGGTTCGGCCAGCGCACGGCGACCTGCTGCTCGTCGAGCCGCGTCCACCGCGACGAACGCGCGGTGGTTCGGTCGTCGCGGTCGTACCAGATCCACTCCTCACGCGCGGAGCCGGTCTGTTCGTCACGCTCGATCCGCCGCTTCAGGCGGCCTTCGGGCACGATGAGGTACTCGTCAGTCTGGAGCAGCACGCCGACGCGATGTGCGTTCACGACATAGCAGATGGCCCGCGCAAGGTCGATGTTGCGCAGCTCCGACTTGAACTCGATGTTCCTCACCTCGGATCCCCCGCGCGAAGAACGACATCACGCGCCGCAGCGGCGGCCTCGGGCGACTGCAGAGGGAGCCCCGCCTTCACGCGGGCGAGCTGACGCTCTGCCTCGAGCCGATCGGAGACCTCAAGCATCGTCTCCGGGCAGGTGGCATACGGCGTGACGCGGTAGACGCGCCACGGACCCGCACGTCCACCGCCGGCTGCGAGCGGCTCGCCTGCGAACCAGACGGCCCGCGAGGTGCCGCCCGGGTCGGCGACGAACAAGCTGGTCGCCTCTGCAAGTCGGTCCTGCGTGGTGCAGTTCTTGGCGCTGGCGCTCTTCCCGAGCGCTCCCGCCTCGCCGATCGCGACGCGCAGGAAGATCCGGTCGCTTGCGAGTTCACTCGCAGGAAGCACGACCTGCTCGAGCCTGACATCGACTTCGCCGGAGACCGTGCCCGTCGACGCGGCGCCGAGCACGAGTACGCTCTCACGCGCGAAGAGGCTGCCGCCAAGGAACCACACGAGGAGCGCCGCCAGCGCCACGAAGATCGCGAGGCGAAGAGCGAGGTTGCGGAAGCCGAGGAGAACCTGCGACACGGGGCGAGCAGTCTACGCGAGACCAGCCGCCGCGAGTTCCTTGAGAAGCCGCGCCTCGTCCCACACCTCGACGCCGAGTTCCGTGGCCTTGGCAAGCTTGCTGCCGGCTTCCGCGCCTGCAACCACCACGGACGTCTTCTTCGAGACGCTTCCGGCGACCTTCGCGCCAGCGCGCTCGAGGACTTCGGTGATCTCGGTGCGGCCGAACTTCTCGAGCGTGCCGGTCACGACGAAGGTCCTGCCTGCGAACGCATTCGCGCCCGCCTCGACCGGCTTCGGCTCGCGGCTGGTGAGGTCGACCCCCGCCCTCGCGAGGTCTGCGAACACGTGCTTCGCCTCGCTCGAGCCGAGCCAGGCGGCGACCGATTTCGCGGTGACCTCGCCGAAATCGTCCAGGGCGGCAAGGTCTGCCTCCGTCGCGGCGAGCAGTTCGTCCGCGCTGCGGAAGCGCCGCGCGAGCGTCTTCGCTGCGCTCGCGCCGACATGCTTGATGCCGAGGCCCGCGAGCACGCGGGTGAGCCCTCGATTCTTCGCGGCGTCGGCTGCGGATTCGATGAGCGAGGTCACCTGCGTGCCGACGCCCTCCTTCGCGACCTTCGCAAGCGCCTTCGCTTCGGCGGCTTCGGCGTCCTGCCCCTTCTTCTCGGCGGATTTCCTCGCACGGGTCACCGAGAAGGCGCGCTCCGTGGCCATCGGGTCGAGCCTGAACACGTCGGCGAAGCCCGAGACCTCGCCACGATCGATGAGCGCATCGATGAGCTCATCGCCAAGCCCATCGATGTTCATCTGATCGCGTCCGACGAACCAGATCAGCCGCTCCCTGAACCGTGCCGGGCACGAGGCGTTCCCGCAGAAGATCTTCGGTCCCTCGCGCTCGACGGCGCCGCCGCACTCGGGGCACGTCGCCGGCGGCTCGATCGGCCTCTCATCGCCCGTTCGCTTCTCGACGACGGCGCGCACGACCTGCGGAATGATCTCGCCGGCCTTCTCGACGATGACGTGATCGCCGATGCGTAGGTCTCGACGCTGGATTTCCTCGATGTTGTGCAGCGTCGCATGCTTCACGGTCGTGCCCGCGACCTGCACCGCCTTCATCGTCGCCCGCGGCGTGATCGTTCCACCCTTGCCGACCTGCCATTCGACCTTCTCGAGCACGGTCTCCTTCTGCTCGGCGGGGTACTTGTAGGCGACGGCCCAGCGCGGGCTCTTGGCGGTGACGCCAAGCTTCGCCTGCTCGTCGAAGCGATCGATGCGAACGACCATGCCATCGACCGCGCAATCGAGCGAGTCGCGCCGATGCGCGAAGTCCTCGATCGCCGCGACCGCGCTGCCGACGGAGTCGTGGCGCGCGCCGAGCTCGGACACGGGGATACCCACCGACTTGAGATATGCGACGAACTCCGAATGCGACTCGAGCGCGGGAAGGCCTTCGCCGTCGCCGCGCCCATGGGCCACGAAGGAGAGCCCGCGCGAGGCGACGACCTTCGGATCCTTGTTCTTGAGGGTGCCGACGCAGGAGTTGCGGGCGTTCGCGAAGAGTTCCTCGCCATGCCGCTCGCGCTCGGCGTTGATGCGCTCGAACTCGCGGATGGGCATGAAGATCTCGCCGCGCACCTCAAGGACGGCGGGAATGCCGCCCCACTTCTTCTCGCGCGGCGCACGCAATCTGAGCGGGATCGCGCGAATCGCACGGACGTTGTTGGTGACGAGGTCGCCCTTCTCGCCATCGCCGCGGGTGAGGGCCTCGACGAGCTCCCCTTGCTCGTAGCGGAGCGAGATCGCGAGGCCATCGACCTTTGGATCGGCCCACAGCGCGGGGCCCGCGCCGAACAGCGCGTCGACGGGACCGAGGGCGTCGGCGCAGCGCTGGTACCAGGCGCGGAAGTCGTCGACCGAGTAGGTGTTGTCGATCGACTTCATGGGCACGCGGTGCGCACGCGTCTCGAACTCACCCTCAAGTGGCTTGCCTCCGACGCGCTGGGTCGGCGAGTTCGGGTCGGCGAGCGCGGGGTGCTTCGCCTCGAGCTCGGAAAGCTCCGCCAGCAGCGTGTCGAACTCCTGGTCGGTCATGAATGGCGCGGCATCGACGTAGTACGCCGTGTTCGCGCGGGCGAGCAGCTCGCGCAAATCGCGGATGCGCGCGGGTTCGGCGCTGTCGTGCATGGTCTGGGCGGGCTTCTTCGACATGGCGGAGGAGGCGGCTTCCCTCGCGGGTCCGAGCGTTCTACCATGCGCCCCATGCCCACGTATGTCTACGCAGTCGTGAAGCCCGACGGGAGCCTCGGAGAGCACTTTGAGGTGGTGCAGAAGATGAGCGACGAGCCGCTGGCCAAGCACCCCGAGACCGGCGAGCCGGTGCGGCGGGTGCCGCAGGCACCGATGGTGGGCGGCGCGCATTCGGACGCGGCCGACAAGCGGAAGCTGTCCGACTCGAACCTGGACCGGATGGGATTCACGAAGTACCAGAAGGTCGGTGACGGGAAGTACGAGAAGACCGCGGGCGAGGGACCCAAGACGATCTCGAGGGATTGAGGCTGAGACCGATTGGCAGCGCTGCACTTGCGATCGAATGCGCGAATCCGCGATGAACTGACGAGATTTTTGTGCTTGCCGCGGATCGGTCTGATACAGTGCGAGCCCCCGCAAGGTCATGGTTTGGTGTGAAAAGATGGCTGCTTCGAAGTTCGAGTGCGCGGTCCGCGTTTTGTTCCGCGTTCTGATTTTCGGTCGCGGAATCGCGCAACGCCGACGTTTCTTTTGAGCGTGGGGACGGAGGGGCATAGATCCTCCCGCTTCAGGCCTCGACGCAGAATCACGCAAGCCCAGCAAGGAAAAGAAGATGCGATCCAGCCGAGTCACGCAGGTCCTCAAGTTGCTCATGGATGTCGACCGCCCTGCCTTCATCTGGGGTCCCCCCGGCGTCGGCAAGAGCGCCATCGTCCGCGCGCTCGGCGCGGATCTGGAGCGCCCCGTCATCGATATCCGCGCTCCGCTGCTCGATCCCACCGATCTTCGCGGCATCCCCGCGGTCGTCGATGGCCGCGCCGTGTGGGCGCCTCCCTCGTTCCTTCCCAAGGAAGGCGACGATCCCGGGATCCTGTTCTTCGACGAACTCAATGCGGCACCGCCGCTCGTCCAAGCGAGCCTCTACCAACTCGTGCTCGATCGTCGCGTGGGCGAGTACGAACTGCCTCCTGGCTGGTCGATCATCGCTGCGGGCAACCGCGCTGAGGACAAGTCGGTTGTCTACCGCATGCCGTCGGCGCTCGCCAACCGCTTCGCGCACATCGACTTCGAGGCGCACTTCGATGATTGGTCCGAGTGGGCGGGACCGGCGGGGGTATCCCCTACCGTGATCTCATTCCTCGGGGTCCGCCGCGAGCTGCTGGCGCCAAAGGCATGCGAGACCGATGGAGTCGCGTTCGCGACGCCGCGCTCGTGGCACATGCTGAGCGACGCGTTCAAGGTCATCGGCACCGAGACCGGCGCGCTGGAGGTCTACCAGGGCTGCGTTGGCAAGGGCGCGGCGATCGAATTCCTCGAGCATGCCCGCAAGTCACTCTCGATTGAAGCCATCGAGCGCATCCTGGCCGCACCCGAAGTCGCGGTCCTTCCCACCACTGCCGGCGATCTCTGGGTCTTTGTGAAGCACGTCGGACAGCGCATCAGTGAGCCGAAGGTCCGCTCGGCGCTGCCAAGCCTGCTCAATCGGCTCGGCGCAGAGTGGGCGGTCCGACTCGCCCGTGACGTGCTGCGCATCGACCCCATGCTCGCCTTCGATCCACATGTCGATGCCTTTGCGAAGCGCCATGCCGACGTCCTGATCGGAACCGCAAGTCCACGTAGGCAGCCGACCCAGCCAGCGAGGGCTGCATCATGAGCGCGCCCGATACGGGCGGCACGGGCATAGCGGATGGCTCGCTGGTTCGCATCGAGGACCCTGAGCTCGCGAAGACCATCGAGCGGGCCCGTACGCGGCTGCTTCTCGAGCAGCCGTCGCTCGCTGCCGCAGTGATGCGCATTCCTGTGGTGCAGATCCACTCGGATCAGCTCCCTGCGGGCATCGGCGTGGCGCGCGGCGCGATCGTCGTCTCGCAGGCGCTTCGCCTCAAGGAGGACCCGTGGATCAGCTACGCCTACGCACACAACCTGATCCACCTTCTCTTCGAGCATCTGGAGCGTCGAGGATCACGCGTCCGCTGCCTCTGGGACCTCTCGATCGATATCGCTACGGCGGCCATGATCGACCCCTTGCTCTCGCCAGAGGTACTGAACTACGTCGACTACGACCCTCGGCCGAAGCACTCGACGACGTTTCAGTCGCTCGTGACTCAACTTGGCAGCCTGTCCTGCGAGCAGATCTACGACCACCTCTCGACGCAGATCATCGGGAGATCCCCGAGCGGGCAATCCGCTACTCGCTCGAGCAACACGCGCTCCGGCAATCCTCGGCAGACGAGTCCGCGGCAGCCGAACGCTCAGTCGGGCCATCCAGCAAGCGGAGATGCGAGCGCGGGAACGCCCGCGGCGGGAGCCACAGGTGCAGAGGTGCAGGCCACCACGAACCAGGCCACCACGAACCAGGCCACCACGAACCAGACGACCACAAACCAGACGACCACGAATCAGACGACCACGAATCAGACCGCGAGCGATCAGCCTTGCGCGGACACCTCGAACGGAGCTCAATGCGCCGAAGACAACGGCGGGCGCAGTCAGAGCCACTCGAATCTCAGCAGTCCACCCGCTGCAGCTTCTGGGATTCCCGAAGACGGTGATCCGATCGCGATGTACGTGCGCGCGCTATCGAGCAAGCCGGGCGCCAGGGCGTCTTCTGCCTCAAGCCCGAACCCAGAGTTCGAAGGCGATCCGCAGAAGTCGGGACACGCACATGACATCAAGTTCGCTCTCGGTGCAGATGTCGAGTGTTCTGATCTCGACCGAGCGCTGGTCATCCAGGAGATCGCCGAGGCGCTGAACTCAAGTGGGAAGCTGGCTGGAACCGAAGCTGGCCGCTGGAGCGAGATGGCACGACGTGCACGCACTCGCGAAGTCCCTTGGGAGCGGGTCTTCGCCGAACGGCTCTCGGGCCTGGTGCCCACAGACTTCCAGACCTTTCCATTCTCAAAGCGGCATCTGTGGCGCGGGGTGTATCTGCCCTCCATCGCCCGAAAGGGGATCGGCCGCATCCTGTTCGCCATCGATACATCTGGATCGATGGGCATCCAAGTGCTCGGTCAAGTCGCCGACCAGATCGATCAGCTTCGCCAAGCGACCGCGTGCTCCCTCACCATCGCACACTTCGACACCGAGATCCAGAAGATCTCGAAGTATGACGAGTTTCAAGACCCGATCGCGCGAGGCGTTCTCGAGATGCCAGGGCGCGGCGGAACAGACCTGCGGGTGCCTTTCCACTATGTCACCGAGCAGATGAGGCGAGGTGAGTCGTTCGCAGGCCTCGTCATCGCGACCGATGGATGCGGTCCGCTCCCTGAAGAGCAACCCTCCCTGCCTGTGATATGGCTGGTCCCGGATGCCGATTTCCGAGGATTCAAGCCGCCGTTTGGAACCATGATCGCCTGTGGGCAAGGGGGCAGCCGTGCGCACTGAGGCTCGAGGCGCGGATGCGCTTCGGACGGAACAGCACCTCGCGTTCCGCACTCCAGACTCGACGGAGGCGTCGCATGCGGCGTGCACCACCGTGCACACGAGACTCGCGCGAAGGCTGGAGGGCGGCGTGCCGCCTGGCTCCCGCCGGTTCAACTCGCAGGCTTGTTTCCTCATTACTCAATCGCCGGCCCGCGCGTGCGCGAGCTGGCGCTCCCAGGACATCGTTTGTCCTGGTGTTTCGCCAGGCGGGAGCAATGGCACTGATTCGCGGAAGGTCGCGAACAGCGCCGCGCTTCCGCGGCGCTGCGTCGCGGTGGCTCCTCGCCGCCGCGGAAGCGCGGCTCTGCCCGCGACCTCCCGCGTGAGGTCCGTTCAGGAACCTGGGAGCGCCAGCCCTTGCATGCAAGCCTTGCAAACGAGCCTCGCATGCAAGCCTCGCATGCAAGCCTCGCATGCAAGCGAACTGGAAGGGCGACGGCGAATTCCACAGCCGATCGCCCGAAATCACAGCGAAGCGTTTCAGTGAATCTCCGGCACTTCCGCATCCCTTCGATTCCGCCAACTGCCCATGAGTTCATTCTGGACACCGTCATCCTCCGCGGACGCAAATCGGGGCGGTCCACCCAGCAAGCTGCTGCTGGCTCGGCTCCAGGGTCGGCGCGACAACTCCACGCACTTCGCGATGGAGTTCCCCCTCGATCCTTCGCGCGTTGTCAATCTCGTCCGCGCAAGACACGAACTCCTCGTTCATCCGGCGGGCTATTTCACTGCGATCGCTCGACGGATGCACGCCGTGCTCCCGGAGCCCACGTGGCTTGGAAACCTGCGCCTGCTCCATGCCGGCGCTCAGTCGGAGTCGGAGTGCCTGCTGACCTGGATCTATGCGAAGCACTTTGCGCGGCTGGCGAGTGAACCCATCGATCCGACGCTTGGAGGACGCGAGGCCCTGCTGAGTGAGATCAGCGCTGGGTATCTCGCACGACCTGCGATCACCGCGGCAGAGACGGCGGTACAGGAGGTCGGCCATGCTTCCAGACAGCGCCTGCTGCTGCCTTGCAAGGAGGCAATGCTGCTGACCGACGCGCTCCGTTGCAGCGGCGCCTCGAACACACCGCGCTGGCTCGCGTTCAGTGCAGCTGAGCTCGACAGTACCAACGGGCTCTGGGTACTCGACGGCATGCTCAAGCTCAGGACGCTGCTGGATGACGCGGGTGAACACCGATCCTCTTCGGAAGTAGGACGTACCTCGGAGGATTTGGTCCGACGGATCGCAGCGACATGGCTGATTGAGCGTGCACCCTTGGCCCTGCGTGCCGCTCGAGATGGCCGGACGGCGCTGTTCGACAGCATCATGCTGCATGATGCCCGCATCAGAGCCGAGGAGTACGCGCCTCAGCGGAACGAGAGGGTGCTGCCCGAGTGGCTCGATCTCCGACAGGCACATGAGCGCCTGGAGCGACAGATCGGCGGCGTCATCGATCTTGCGCTTGAAATGAGCGCTCCAAAGGGGGCCAAGCGCGAGGCTGGATCAGGCGCGCGGGTACGGATGCGTCGAATCCGCACGGAGACTGCCACGGTATCCCTGCCCGAGGCGAACCAGACCGCGCTCATCGAATTCCTCAGCAGCCTTCTCCGCGGCACCCCAAGGCACGAGCTCTTAGCCGAGGCGCTTCTCCCAGAGGCGCTTCTCCCGGAGGCGCTCCTCCCGAATGCACTCCCTTTGGAGGCGGGCATGACGTCAAACCAGCGCCCGGGGGCGTCCACGGCGACGAAGGGTGCTCGAAGCTCCCGGGAGAGGCCGAGCTTGTTCCGCCTACGCGCGATCGGGCTCATCGGCGCGGCGCTTCGCATTCGAGAATTGGATTCGCGACCTTCGCGCAAGGCCAGGACACGCGCCGCGAAGAGCGCGCCACCCGAACTCAAGCCCGTGAGCCAACCTCGACCATCGAACCCGCTTGGACCAGGGTTCGAACTCGCTCCCTCACGTGCGATCCTGCCGCTCGACGATCTACTGGCGGTTGTGAAGTGGCTCGGCTGCGATCCGTCGACCTCCGCAGGCGCCCCAAGGAGACACGACGCGCAGGATGAAGCGTGGAGCGCCTCCGCTGCAGGCCCGATCTCCCGAATCGGTGGATTCGCCTTCGTGCCTCACAGGGTCCAAGCACCCACCATCGCCGATCCCGGCTCCGCACCGCGCGCGTTCAAGGCCGCTGAGATTTCCGTGGCGCGCGGAACGCGATATCTGTCGGGAGAGCTCTTTCCCATCATCGACGCGGGCATCGCGGTGGTCCAGCTCGGAGCGAGGCGCGCGGTCGACTGCGTTGCAGGACTCTCCAGTGCAGAGTTCGAGACATTTCTCAAACACGCCCCGCTCTCGAGTTCAGTGATCGACCGGATCCGCCTCGGACTCCTCCGCGACCATGGAGCGAAGGCCGTCGAGCTGATGCCACAGTTCGCGCAGCCAGAGCTTGAGCCGAACGCGTGGCTCGCACTTTGGCTTCGGCTCAACCCGGGACATCCGCTCCCTCACCGATCTGAGGAAGCGAGATTGCTGAATCAGCTGGCGCCTGCCGAACTCGACCAGCTTCCGGAGTCGGCCCGCAGGGCCTACCTCATGGCCTACATCTCGAGATTCGGCGAGGACGCGAGCCATCACATCCCCAGCACGGAGGAAGCGGCAAACACGACCACTCCATCCCGAGCGGAAGGACGTGCAGTCACCTCGCTCGGAGCGTTCCTCGGCACCATCGCCCTTGCCGCGAGGGCGCTTCCATACTCCGTCGTTCGCAAGCATGTGCCTCTGCGCGCTCTCGCCGCCGCTCTTCCGCAAGAGGAGTTCGATCAGCTCGAGGCGTCGGATCTCGAGGTAGGCGAGCTCTTCGGCTACGGCGGTCCGAAGGCGCGGGTGGTCTGGACCCATGCGTGGCGGCGTCTCGCACGCAGTTCGCCCGCCGAGACAACGGGTTGCTCGGATGGGACGGATGATCGCTCTGCAACTCCCCATCCAGCACGCGCAGCGGTGCTCCGCGCGATCGAACGTGGGCGATTCACGCTGCGGAGCCTCTGCACTCGTGCGCCCGAGTCCTCGGGCGGGGACAGCGGCGCCGAACGAGGCGGCGAGAGGCGCGGCGACATCGCGCGCATCCTGCTCTCCGACTCAGAGATTGCGCAACGCTTGCTGCTGCAGGTACGCGATGCTCACGATGTGGCGTTTCTTGCACGTGCCGGTGGGAAGCAGGTCATCCGCTCCTTTGACGATGCGATGATCGCGCAACTTGTCATCACGGCTTGCGGTGAGGATGACGGGGCTCGCCTGACCCAACTGCTCCTCGAATCCGCGAATCGAGCGAAGGCGGCTGCTGCTGCCGGAAAGCCGCCGGACCCGGGTGAGCTTCGCGGGACCATCGATGGAAGGAAGGAGTATCTCCGATGTCGCTCGAGTTGCACCGCGCTCACGGCTGTGCAGCGGGAGATGAGGACGGTGGCTGAGCGGGTCTCCGCGAGCGGCGGCGAGCTGATGGCCGCGACTCCTCGCGCAGATTCCGAGCGCCGCGCGGTTCGCGGACAGCGTCCCGAGGGCCCACCCCTTCCCATCCCACAGCCGACCCGACGCCGCGCAGACGTCGCGCGCGCGTTGCTACGCATCATCGGATTGTCCTCCGGCCGCTGCGAGGTGCCACTCGAGACCGTGCAGAAGCTGACACGGATCGTCGGCGGGCGAGACTCGGCGGACCTTATGCGGGCAGCGATCATCGGCCGTCGGCATCAGCGCCGCGGGACGGCCGAGCACCAGAAGCGGATCAACGAGGCCATCGCCGTCGCACTTGAGCTCGCGCACCACGGACTCGCGGACGAGTTCCCGCAGTTGGTCGACGCCGCACTCGCCCAGTCGCTCGACTCGCGCTACATCACCCATCGGATCCAGAAGAAGCGAGGCGGGATCCGGGAGATCAACGAGCCAGACGCCGACCTGAAGCGGCTGCAGCGAAAGATCCTGGCGCGCATGCTGGCGGGAATCCCTCTTTCGCGGAACGCTCACGGATTCATCCGCGGGCGCGGTATCCGGACCAACGCGACCGCACACACGCGGCAGCGCGTGGTGCTCAACGTCGACATCCGCAACTTCTTCGGATCGCTTCCGATCGAACGGGTCCGCTCGGCCATCGCTCAGTCACGCCGCGGAGCGCTTTCTCCCGCGGCCGTCGATCTCCTCGTGAAGGTCGTGACCCGGGCAGGCTCGCTCCCACAAGGCGCGCCAACGAGCCCCATGATCACGAACATCGCGCTGCGGCATATCGATGGAATCCTCGACAAGTCTTCAACCCGCGTCGGAATCCGATACACGCGCTATGCGGACGATCTCACGTTTTCCGGCGCCGATGGTCCGGTGCAGCGCATTCTCCCGCTCGTGCGCGACACCCTGCGTGCAGTGGGGCTGGAACTGCACCCCGATAAGACGCACGTCTACCGAAGCGGGCGCCGACAGCTCGTCACAGGGCTGGTTGTCAACGACCGACCGAATCTCCCGCGCCGCGACCGTCGCAAGCTCCGCGCGGCAGCACACGCGATGGCGCAGGGACAGCCCATGCACTGGAACGGCCAACCGATGCCTCCGACCTCGTTCGCAGGGAGACTCGCGTATCTCGCGACCGTAAGCGCGACGGAGGCGGAGGGGCTCTGGAAGAGCGCAGGGCTCGAGAAGTTCTTCCGCGAGGAGTCTCGGCGCCAGCGAAAGGCTCACTCCGCTGCAAGCCACGAGCACGCAACGCGAGCGGCTTGGCAGCAGACGGCTGATATCGCAAAGCGCCTCGGAGCTTCACCTCCGGACAACCCGCACATGCAACAGACGCAGACGAACACGGGGAATGCTCCATGAGCACGGAACGAATGCAACGGAGCCAGCTCAGCCACCACGAGGACCTGCTCGGATGCGATCTGCATGCCGCGATGCTCCCGCTGGTGGCTGCAGTTGCGGCGTTCGGCGACACGCCCTATCGCGCGCGGGCCGAGGCGCACCTCAAGCGGCTCTGGTACGGGTACGAATTCCGCGACCTCGATCTCGGCGGCATGTGGAGCGCGCTCTGGAAGTTCAGCGGCACTGCCCTGGAGCCCTTCCACTGCCCGCTGGATCTATGCAATCCGATCGCGATGGCCTGCGGGATCCTCGCGCACGACGCGGTCCCATCCGAAGGCGGACGCGGCCGAGTGCTCCTCATGAACCATGGAATCAAGGGCGCGTGGAGCGGCATCGAGCTCGATGGCCACAGGTCGATGCGATTCACGTGCGAGGACTTCCGTCAGCGCACGAGGCGCGGGCAGCGCATCGTGCCACCCGTGCCTCTCGCCATCGACCTTGAGCAGCTTTGCTCCGCGGCCATCCTCCCCGCGAAGGCGGGGATACAGACGGGAACCTCAGAACCAACCCTCGTCATAGAGCTGCCGGCGGGGAGTTGCACCACGGGAGCGACGCGAGCGAAGCCGTCGCTTCACTTCGGCCATGGCTTCACTCTTCCGCGAACGGCGAAGCCGGGATCGAGCTGCCGCTGGAGCGGCAAGACCACAGCGGCGCGCGGTACTGAACTGGTGCCTGTCGCTGGCGATCTCGAGCGGAATGCGCGGGCCTCAGAGAGCCAGACACTGCACATGCCACTCTCGCCATCGCTCATGCTTCGTCTTGCGGCACTCCCGGGCGCGAAGCGGTTCGCGATCCGCATTCCCTGCGCCGCCATGGCGGGAAGCCAGCCGTGGTTCACGTACTCCACGACGGTCGTCGGGGCGATCGAAGCCTCGGGGGTTCGCGCCGTCGTCCTGCCGTGGGAGGGCTGGTCATCGTCATCCCCCGAGTGGATGCCATTCGTACCGTTTGCGCCGGCGGAGTTCGACCGCACGCGAACGTACGTAGGTCTGCTGGATGGAAGGAGCACCTCCGAAGAAGACCTGCGTCTTGCGGGGACATTCGACGGCCTCGTCGATCTCTTGCTCGATCTCTCCGCCACCGATTCCGTCGATGACGCGGAGCTGGAGCGAGTACCGATGGCAAAGCTGCGCATCCGGCCGCTGTCGATCCTGGGAAAGGCCCTCTTGCGGATGAAGCGGAAGCTCGCGTCCCAGCGTCACGAGTCCATGCAGCTGCTCAACATGGCGTGATTCCGCTCGCGCTGAGCAGTCCTAGCGCTGCGCGAACGTCACCAATGCGGTCGTCGCCCGCCTCGCGCTCGACGGCGATCCGGATCGGAGCGGGAACGGAGCCCAGCGCCGCGAGGAATGCCGTCCAATCTACCGCGCCGGTGCCGACGCGCACCTCGCTCCCCCATGTGCCAGCCACGGCGGTGGGCTGAGCATCCTTGACGTGCACCTGCGCGATCCGCGGCGCAAGCGCCCTCACCGCCGAGACAGGATCGCCCATGCCGTACAGGATCATGTTCGCGGGGTCGAAGTTCACGCCGATCGACCCATCACCGAGCTCATCGAGCGCATGCGCGAGAGTCTCCGCCGACTCCTGGCCCGTCTCGAAGGCGATGCGCGCGCCGACCGCTGCAAACAGCGAAGCGATCTCTCGGAGCCGAGCGAGCAGCTTTGCGCGCTCGGCTCCGGCTTCATGCGGGATGAACCCTGCATGGAAGGTCACCAGCTTGATGCCATGCGCGCCTGCGACGCGCGCGACCTCCGCCGCGCGCATCCGCGTCGCCGGCCACGTCGCATCGGGCACCACGCCGCCCGTGACGCGAATGGTGTCGAGCGTCGAGTAATCCTCTCCGACCGTCTCAAGCATGCCGCTCACGACCTCGATGCCCGCCGTACGCAGCGCATCGAACACGCTGCGCCACATCTCGGGCTTCTCGGCGACGGGCGTCAGCGCCAGCTGAACGGCGCGAGCACCCGTCGCCTGCACGCGGGCGACGAGTTCCGCGGGCGAACTCGCCTGAAGGCTCCAGGAACAGACGGCGATGGGCGCACGGGCGATCGGCATGGGCGCAATCTAGCGACTGCGCCAAGGCGGTTCCGAAAACTCCCCGAGAGGGTCGGTTTCCCCGATTCCATCGATCGCGACGAGCCAAATCCGAACGCAGCGCGACTACGATGCGCCTCCCCTGTGAACTCCGCCGTGGATGCCACCAACCTCAGCCCCGATCCCGCCGGCGGCCCGCCCGCGGGTCCAATCCAGACGGGTCCGTCGGTGCCGCGTCCCACGCGACCGCCTTCCCGCCTTGAGCGCCTCGAGGCGTGGGCGAGCCGGCTGTCGATCAAGAACAACTTCTGGCACAGCGTCTTCTCGCTGGTCTGGCTGCCCTACGCGTTCCGCTCGGGCATCCGAATGAGCGGGTTGAAGAAGCTCTCGACCGAGCGCTTCACCGCCGTCCTTCCCTTCCGTCGCTTCAACCGCAACTTCTACGACGCCATGGCTGGCGCGGCCCTGCTCGGCAACTCGGAAGTCGCGGCTGGCATGTACCTCTTCAGCGTCTGCGGCGGCGACTACACCGTCGTCTGCAAGGACATGCACTACCGCTTCCTCCGCCCCTGCTTCGGACCCGCGGTCTACCGCGTGGTCAGGAGCGAGGACGTCGAGGACAAGGTCAAGGCCGGCGGCGAGTTCAACGTCGCGCTCGAGCTCGAGATCTACCAGCAGAAGCTCGTCAAGCAGCGCGAGGAACTCCTCGTCGGACGCTGCAATATCGTCTTCCACTGCACGCCGAAGTCGATGGTCCGCGAGCGCGCCGATCGGCGCAAGGCGCGTGCCGAGAAGCGGGCCGCCCTCGATCGCGGGGACGCTGATACCGCGCCTGCGCGCGATTCGGAGACGCGCCAGCCGTGACGGATTCGCGCGTCAGGACGCTTCTTTCGGGTTTCGCCCTCGCGACCAGCTGGACCTGGTGCATCGGCATGTTCGCGCCGATCCTGATCGGCTCGCTCATGGGCTGGCCTGGCATCCTCGCCTTCGCGGTGCCGAATATCCTCGGCTGCGCGCTCTTCGGCTACCTGCGCAGCGCCGACCAGTCCCGCCGCGAGACGCGCGATCACGCGCTCGCCATGTCGATCTTCACCGCGGCGACGGTTGCGTACCAGGTGTTCTTCGCAGGCTGGCTCTGGGGACCGGTGCTGCGCGACTCCCTGCCGACGACGCTTGAGCTCGGGACCTCCGTCGCCTCCGGCGCGATCTTCGCCGGCGCGGTCCTCCTCGCGGCACTTCCACGGCACATCGTGTGGGTGCTCGCAGCGATCGCCTACCCGCTGAGCCTCCTCACCTTCGCCTTCCTGCCGTGGGGCGACATGCACGCGATCCCGGCGCAGGGCGAGTGGCCGGCGGGCGCGGTGCTTCTCGTGCTGCCCACCGTGGCATTCGGCTTCATGCTCTCGCCGAACCTCGACCTCACCTTCCATCGCGCCCGGCAGGAGTGCAGCGAAGGCGCCCGACCGACCAACTTCGCCGTATTCGGCGTGGCCTTCGCGTCGATGCTCGTCCTCACCTGCTGCTACCTCGCGTCGCCCGGTGGGCTCAACCACCCCGCCGTGCGCGCGCACATGCTCGTGCAGCTCACGCTGACCTCCGCGCTTCACCTGTCGGAGCTCCGCATCGCGGCGATCCGTCCGAACACGCGGCTCGTGCTCGGTGTCGCAGCCGGCTCCATCGGGCTTCTCGCCGCCCTCGCCGCTCCAGGGCGCGAGACCTACCTCCGCTTCCTCGGGCTCTACGGATTGCTCTTCCCAGCCTACGCAGCGCTCGCGCTCCGTGCAGGCGGGCGCCCGCGCGCCACAGCCCTCATCGCGCTCGCGATCGCTTTGCTCGCGGTGACGCCCCTCCTCGACCGCTCGTTCAACGACGTGCCGTCGCTGGCGACGCCACTCGCGGTCATCCTGCCCCTCCTCGCGGTCGCGCTCTTCGGCCGCAGGCGCTGAAATCCCTCGCTTTCGCGCGAGACGCCCCGTACCCTGCCGATGAACGGCGGACGTCGCGATGGGCAATCCCTTCCAGGCCATCTCCAAGAAGGACTTCGACTACGGAGCCGCGCAGCACCTGCTGAACCGGGCAGGCTTCGGCGGCACCCCCGCGCAGGTGCGCGCGCTCGTCGAGCTCGGGCTCGACCGCGCCGTCGACTACCTCGTCGACTTCGAGGGCGAGAGGGTCTCGAACGAGGGCATCGACTTCAAGAGCGACATCCTGCGCGAGCAGACGCCCGAGGAGCGCGAAACGCTCCGCCGCGCCCGCGTGATGAACGACACCGAGACGATCGCCCGCATCGAGCGCGAGCGCCAGGAGCGCCAGAACGCAGACCGCGCGCAGATCGGCGCCATGAAGCGCTGGTGGCTCGCCCGCATGATCGAGACGGGACGGCCGCTGCAGGAGAAGCTCACGCTCTTCTGGCACGGCCACTTCGCGACCGGCTACCGCACCATCGAGAACAGCTGGCACATGCTGCGGCAGAACGGCATGCTGCGCTCCAACTGCGCCGGCAACTTCGCCGATCTCGCCCGCGGGATCATCAGCGATCCCGCGATGCTCAAGTACCTCGACAACGACGAGAACCGCAAGTCGAGCCCGAACGAGAACCTCGCGCGCGAGCTCATGGAGCTCTTCACGCTCGGCGAAGGCAATGGCTACACCGAGCGCGACATCAAGGAGGGCGCGCGCGCGCTGACGGGGCGCACCTTCCGCGGCAACGACTACTTCTTCGACAAGGCGCAGTTCGACCCGGGGGCGAAGCAGATCCTCCGCCGCGCGGGGAACTTCACGGGCGACGACTTCGTGTCGATCATCCTCGAGCAGCCGGAATGCTCGCGGTTCATCGCCTTCAAGCTCTACCGCTTCTTCGTCTCCGACGCGCCCGTCATCTCGCGCGACGGCTCCGAGACCATCGAGCGCCTGGCGAAGTCCCTGCGCGAGAACCGCTACGAGCTCCGCCCCGCGCTGAAGGCGCTCTTCCGCTCGCAGCACTTCTACGCGCGCGACAACCGCCAGTCGATCATCAAGAGCCCGGCGCAGCTCATCGTCCAGACCGTGCGCAGCCTGGGCACGCCCGTCCGCAGCGTCGATCGGCTCGTCGAGGCCGGCGACCTGATGGGACAGGAGCTCTTCCAGCCACCGAGCGTCAAGGGCTGGGTCGGCGGACGCTCGTGGATCAACACCGCCACCGTGTTCACGCGTCAGAACACCACCGTGTTCCTGATCACAGGGCGCACGAACCGCGGTCCCACCGGGGGCACGAACGAGCCCTACGACGCCATGCACCTCGTCGAGCACCTGCGCGACTCCGCAGGGGTCCTCGATGCGCGCGAGTGCGTGCGCAGCGTCGCGTCCTTCATGCTCGGCGCCGAGCCCGGCCCCGCGCGGATCGCCGAGCTCGAGCGCTACCTCGAGTCGATCGGCGGCTCGCCCAATCCCACCATCAACAACGAGCGGCTGCAGGCGCTTCTCTGCCTCATCACCGCAATGCCCGAATACCAGCTCTGCTAGGTCCCACGATGCACGACCCCGCATTCACACGACGGCTCTTCCTCCAGCGCGGCTGCGCACTCGCATCGCTCGCGGCGACGGTGCCGTGCTTCATCGAGCGCAGCGCGCTCGGCATGCTCGGCGACCCCCTGCTCTCGTCGAATCCAGGCGTGCCCGACGAGCGCATCCTCGTCATCATCCAGCTCGGCGGCGGCAACGATGGGCTCAACACCGTCGTCCCGTTCGGGAGCGACGACTACTTCCGCGCCCGCCCGCAGATCGGCATCCGCGGCCCTGGCGCTGCGCCGCAGAACGGGCAACCCGCGGCGCTCGCGCTCGACGGCGCGCGCGGGCTCGGCCTGCACCCGAACCTGACCGGCTTCAAGGAACTCTACGACGAAGGACTGCTCTCGATCATCCAGGGCGTCGGCTACCCGAACCCGAACCGCTCGCACTTCACCTCGATGGACATCTGGCAGACCGGACGCCTCGACGCCAAGGGCTCGGGCTGGATCGGCCGCTACTTCGACAACACCTGCAACGGCACGCCGAAGCCGGAGGCGGCGATCGCCATCGGGCGCAACGCGCCGCTTGCCCTCGAGGGCGACGTGCAGAAGCCGGTCGCGTTCGAGAACGCGTCGCTCTTCCGCTGGAACGGCCAGGATCTCCACGGCTCGCTGAAGGAGCCGTACGACACGCTCAACCGCACCGGCGCGGGCGGCTTCGCGAGCGACGCCGCCGACACCCAGAAGGCGTTCCTCATGCGCACCGCGCTCGACGCGCAGGTCTCGAGCGACCGCATCCGCGCCGCCGTCGCCAAGCCGCCGCTGGTGCCGTACCCGGGCCACGGGCTCGCCAACCAGCTCAAGATGATCGGCGCGATGATCCGCGATGGCATGCCGACGCGCGTCTACTACGCGTCGATGGGCGGATTCGACACCCACGGCGGACAGCTCGGCCCGCACGCGAACCTGATGCGCCAGCTCAGCGAGTCCGTGCTTGCCTTCCAGCGCGACCTGAAGGAGCAGCGCAACGACGCGCGCGTGACGACGATGGTGTTCAGCGAGTTCGGGCGCCGCGTGAAGCAGAACGCCTCGGGCGGCACCGATCACGGCACCGCGGCACCGATGTTCTTCATCGGTCCGGCGGTCAAGCCCGGCGTCTGGGGCAACCATCCGTCGCTCACCGATCTCGACCAAGGCGACCTGAAGTTCGGCGTCGACTTCCGCTCCGTGTACGCCTCGGTGCTCGAAGACTGGATGAAGTCGCCGTCCGAGAAGATCCTCCGCGGGAAGTTCATGAATCCCGGGCTGTTCAAGGCGATGTCTTGACTGGCGGGAGCGCCGTGACCCGCTACGATCGGCGCATGCGAATCGCCGCGCTTTCCGCCGTGTGCTTCTCCGCCCTGCTGGCTGCGTGCGACGGCAGCCCAGGTGCGTCGAAGTTCTCCGAGCCTGTGTCTTTCAAGCTCTCGGTGAAGGGCATGCACTGCGAGGGCTGCGAGAGCGCCATCTGCGACAAGGTCGGGAAGATCGCGGGCGTGACCGCCTGCAAGGCGAGCCACGAGGCCGAGGAGGTCGAGGTGATCGCGCCCGCGGAGCAGAAGGACGCGGTCGCGGCTGCGATCAAGAAGCTCGGCTACAAGCTCGACGGCTGAGCCTGCCGCGACCGATAGCGGCGCGATGCGATCGCTGCGGCGCGGGTGATCGAGCCATCTCCTGAAAAAATGGGGCGTTGCGACGCAGATCGCAGCACGTCTGTCGCACGATCGTGGTGAGCCAGAGGCCTGCTTCCTCTCCTGCACGTCCATGCAGCGAGGAGCGCATCCGGCGGAGCGGTCGTTGGCTTCGTCCCCAACGATCGTCCTCCTGTCCCGCTTGCTGTTCGTCCCAACGCGTCCAGTCCTGTCCCGTTCCGATCTGCCTTGGCGATGGTCTTCCGAGCTGTTTCGAGCTTCGGCAAGGCGATGGCGTGGACTTTGTCCGAGTCCCTCCCTTATGAATCGCAATTCTCTCCTCTTCGTCTCGATCATGGTCGCCGCCAGCTGCGCGTCCGCCACGCATGCGAACACCATCTTCATGCGCGGCTACGTCAGCGGGAGCCAGCACTCGACGCTGCACGGATTCGCGTCGATCCAGGACATGGCCTCGGCCGTGACCGCGAACGCGCACACGTCGCTCCCCTTCAGCGCGAATGTCGCCTTCACCGCCGACTACTTCTTCACCGATGGAACCAACTACTACCGCACCAGCCAGTCCGCATCGGGCATCAACCAGATCTACCAGTACGGCAGCAGCCTGACGAACATGATCACGGGCAACGTGATCTCCACGCACAACCTGTCGCAGATCTGGTCGACCAACGACGACTTCTGGGCCGACAGCGAAGGCAACTTCTACCGCAATGGCTCGTCAGCCTCTGGCAGCGCCTCGGTGACGCGCTACTCGTCGTTCGCAAACCTCCTTGCCGGCGTCGGAACCTCGTTCAACTACGGCATCACCTACGGCTTCGGCGACTCGTTCTGGTCGTACGGCGGCAAGTTCTACCGAACGAACACGAACAGCGGCAGCATCACCGGCATCGCCGAATACGCCTCGTTCCAGGCACTGCTCGACCGCCAGGTGACCACGACCTACTCAGCGACCGGCTCCGAGCGCGACATGTTCATGACCGTGCCGGCGCCAGGCGCCGTCGCGCTGATCGGAATCGCAGGACTGATCTCACGCCGCCGACGCTAAGGCACAAGCTCGGCAGCATCCACAGGCGGCGTCCGGTCTCACCGGACGCCGGCTGTGCTTTTGCGCCCGCCCACGCGACGATCCGCGTCGCGCTTGCAACGCGAAGTTTTTCAACGATTTACACGCGCGCGAGCGCATACCGACGGGCTTTCGTCGCACCTCTTCATGCATGCGGCTCGTCACCGCGTGCGCTTCGTCCGCTCCGTGGGGGTGCGGTCGTCGGTGCGAGCCAAAACCTGGTCGTGATGCGTCTGTTCTCATCCGACCTCGCGCGGCAATCTGTTCGCTGACGCTTGAGATCAGGTCCCTGCATCAACCGCCGCGCGCACCCGCGCAAGGACCTCGTCGAGCGTTCCCTTCTGCTTCGCGCCTGCAGCGTGGATATGGCCGCCACCGCCGAACCGCGAGGCAAGCTCGTTCACATCGATGAAAGCGCCCGAGTCGTCGGCGGGCTTCGAGCGGAAGCTCAGCTTGATCACGCCCGACTGGGTGTCCTCGACGGCGAGGATCGACGCGCGCACGGCGGCGATCTCCATCGGGATGTTCACGATGCCTGCGGTCTCCTCGAGCATCGCTCCGGTCTGATCGAAGTCGGCGGCGCGCAGCCGCATGAGCGCGATGCGCCCGCCCACCACCATCTCGAGGCTCGAGAGCGCGCAGCCCTGGAGCTCGACGCGCTCGGCGCGGCTCGACTGCTCGATCTGCTGGTACATCGCGTCCTTGTCGACGCCTGCCTCGAGGAGCCTCGCAGCGAGCGCGAACTCGCCGGCGCGCGCGTTCGGGAAGCGGAACCAACCGGTGTCGGTGGCGAGTCCCATGTAGAGCGCCTCTGCGATCGAGCCGCGGCCGCGCCCATCGGCGCCGGACGCGAAGCCGACGCCCATCGCCTCGACCAGTCGCGCGAGCAGCGCCGTGCAGGAACCGCAGCCGACGTCGATCACGCGCCGCGCGGCGACCAGATCGCCGCGGGCGTGGTGGTCGAATCCGATCACGCGCTCATGCCGCTCCCGAAGCCACGGCGCGATCACCTCGAGCTGCGTCCAGGCGCCCGTGTCGACGACGACGACGAGATCGAAGTCTCCGACGGGCATCGCTGGCTGCCGCGGGTGGACGTGCACGACCTTCGTCGCGCCCTCGAACGAACGCAGGTTGCCCTCGCAAGGATCGACGACCCAGCCCTCGGCGGCGACACCGACCGACTGGCACGCGCGCACGACCGCGAGCACGGAGCCAAGCGCATCGCCGTCGGGCTTCTGATGCGTGGTCACGAGGACACGTCTCGCGGCGCGGAGTTCACGCGCGAGCGCGTCGATCGTGCTGTTCGTCTGGTAGCTCATGGACGCTCGATTCTCCCCGAAATCGACGGAACTCAGCCCGTCTCTGCAGCAATCACCGCCGAACGGTCGCCTTCCATGCAGGAAAGCAGCGCCTCGAGCGATGCGAACCGCTCCATCCCTCGGATCCAGCGGTGGAAGCGCAGCGTGAGTTCGAACCCGTACCAATCCAGCGGAAACGCAAGCGGGCGGCCATCGCGCGCAAGCAGCGTCGCCTCGCATGTGCGTGCGCTCTCGCCGAAGGTCGGCTTGGTTCCCACCGAGATCGCGGCGATCGCCCTGGTGCCGTCGGGCAACGTGGCCTGCCCCGCGTAGACGCCGTCGGCGGGCAGGATGCGTCCCGACGAGTCGAGGTTCATCGTGGGCCAGCCGATCGTCCGCCCCCGCTGATCGCCGCGGGTCGTGCGGCAGCGGAGCTCGTAGGGGCGTCCGAAGACGCATGCTGCATCCGCGACGCGCCCCTCCGCCAGCAGAGCACGGGCCACCGAACTCCGAGCCTCGACGCGCGAGCCGTCGGTCAGGTCGACCGCGAGTGGCGGCGCCTCGATCACGCGGAAGCCGTGCAGGGCGCCCAGCGCGCGGAGGGTGTCGAGCCCGCCCGCCCGCGCCTTGCCGAACCGGAAGTCGGGACCCTCGACGATCGAGTCGAATCGAACCCGCTCGCGGAGCCCTGCGATGAACGCCTCCGGTGACCGTCCGAGAAGCTCCGGACTGGGATCGAGCTCGATCACCTCGTCGACCCCGCAGCGGTCGAGGAGCAACTGGCGGCGTTCCGCAGACGGCGTGAGCCGTCCCATCGGGCGTTCCGGCCGAAGTACCGCGGCGGGCAAGGGTTCAAAGGTCACGGCGACCACCCGCCCCCCGTTCGCAGCCTCGCGGGCGAGGCGGAGGAGGTGGGCGTGTCCGAGGTGGACCCCGTCGAAGTTGCCGATGACCAATGCCTGCATGCGAACCCGCCGCGAGCGGCGGCACAATCGGGGGTCAGGGTATCCTGTACCCCCTTCGCCACACTCGGAACATACACGAAATGACCAGCGCGCCATCCTCGACCTCGGCCCACCCCGACTCCGCCAGCATCGTGGGCGAACTCGCCAGCTCCTTCCGCGCGACCGCCGAGAGCGTCGTGCCCTGGTTCGTGTCGCAGATGCCGCCGATGTACTTCCAGGACACCGACCGCGCGAGCCAGCTGGCGCACCTGCGCGCGATCATCGCCGCGAAGGCGTCGGACCGCCCGATCGACCTCACGCTGAAGAGCGAGGACGGCCGCCAGCTCACGCTCATCCGAGGCGGAAACTTCCCCGGCATCCTCGCCGAGCTCGTCTCGCAGCTGCCGATGGACCGCTCGCTCCGCGCCGCCAAGATCCACTCGAGCTTCGACGGCAAGCTCGTGCTCGATACCTTCGTGTTCGGCGACCCCGAGCCCTTCGATAGCCGCGATCCGCGCCAGTCGGCGAAGCTCACCGACACCATCCGCTACGCGAAGGAGCAGAAGCTCGACTGGACGCCGGACCAGATCTCGAACTACTTCGCAGGCTGCAGCGCCGAGTACGTGCTCACCTGCACCCCGCTGCGCGTCGCCGCGCACTGGAAGCTGTTCAGCCGCGTGAGCGGCACCGACGGCACCATCGTCGAGCTCGAGCCCGAGAGCCACCAGACGATGAGCCGCATCGTCGTGGTCGTCGAGAATGCGCGCACCCGCACCATGCTCGAGCGCTGCGCGAAGATCCTCGCGCGCCACCAGATCTCGATCCACCGCGCGTACCTCGACATCGTGCGCGATGGCAAGGGCGGCTCGGTGACCTTCGTCGGATTCGTCGTCCAGGGCGCCGACGGCAAGGCGATCAACCCGAGCGGCGACGGCTGGAAGACCGTCGTGCGCGACCTGCGCCGCATCAAGTGGGTCGACGACAAGGCGATCGAGCTCTCCGGGCGCCACGCGACACTCTCGATCGATCAGGCGGAGGCGCTCGTCGGCCTCTGCAACATGGCGCACCAGGTGCTCTCGCCGCAGAACCGCTACCTCTGGACGCGCGAGCGCATCCAGGGCTTCGCGGAGGAGTCGATCGGCGCGGCGACCACGATCGTCAAGCTCCTCATCGCCCGCTTCGACCCGGTGAAGCCGCTCACCGACGGCGAGTTCGCCGCCGAGCGCGCGAAGGCCGAGGTCGAGATCGCCAAGCAGCCCGGCGAGATGAACCGCACCGTGCTCACCAAGATGCTCGAGGGCGTCACCGCCACGCTGCGCACCAACTACTTCCTGCCCGACCGCTTCGCGCTCTGCCTGCGCATCGACCCTGCGTACCTCGCGAACGCCGACCGCCCCGAGCGCCCGTACGCGACCTTCTTCGTGCACGGCCGCGGCTTCGACGGCTTCCACAACCGCTTCCAGGACATCGCCCGCGGCGGCCTGCGCGTGATCCGCACCAGCAACCCCGCGCAGCACACGCGCGAGAGCGAGCGCCTGTTCGACGAGGTCTACGGCCTCTCGTGGGCGCAGCAGCTGAAGAACAAGGACATTCCCGAGGGCGGCGCGAAGGCGGCCATCCTGCTCGAGCCTGGCGCGACCGTCGACCGCTGCGTGAAGGCGTTCGTGAACTCGATCCTCGACCTCATCGTGCAGGTGCCCGAGGTGAAGAAGCTCGTCGTCGACCGCTTCGGCAAGGACGAGCTCATCTACCTCGGCCCCGATGAGAACATCACCCCCGCCCACATCGAGTGGATCGTCGAGCGCGCGCGCAAGCGCGGCTACTCGATGCCGACCGCGTTCATGAGCTCGAAGCCGGGCGCAGGCATCAACCACAAGGTCTACGGCGTGACCAGCGAGGGCGTGAACGTCTTCCTCGACATCGCGCTGAAGGCGCGCGGCATCGACCCGCGCAAGCAGAAGTTCACCATCAAGATCACCGGCGGTCCCGACGGCGACGTCGCCGGCAACATGATGCGCATCCTGAACCGCGACTACGGCAAGAACGCCGTGATCGTGGGCGTGGGCGACGGATCCGGCTGCGGCGAGGACCCCGAGGGCCTCGACCACGCCGAGCTCCTGCGGCTCTTCAAGGAAGGCCTGCCGATCGCGAGCTTCGACAAGAAGAAGCTCTCGGCGAAGGGCCGCATCGTCTCGGTCGACGAGCCGGAGGGCGCGCAGCTGCGGAACACCATGCACAACCGCCTGGTGACCGATGCGTTCGTGCCTGGCGGTGGCCGCCCCGCCACCATCCACGAGGGCAACTGGCAGGACTTCCTGACCGCAGACGGCAAGCCGAGCACGATGGTGATCTCCGAGGGCGCGAACCTGTTCCTCACGCCGGGCGCGCGCGAGGAGCTCTGCAAGCGCGGCGCGACGATCATCAAGGATTCGTCGGCGAACAAGTGCGGCGTGATCTGCTCGAGCTACGAGATCAGCGCGTGCATGGTGCTGTCGGACGATGAGTTCCTCTCGATCAAGGACACCTACGTGTCGCAGGTGCTCGAGCGCCTGCGCGAGCTCGCGCGCGTCGAGGCGGAGTTCCTCATGCGCGCCGCGAAGACGCACCCGAGCATGTCGCTGCCGAAGATCTCGGTCGAGCTCTCGAAGGTCATCAACACGACGGCTGCCGCGATCGCCGCTGGCGTGCCGAGCTGGCCCGCCGAGGACCGCGAGCTTGCCAAGCAGATGATCCGCGACCACCTGCCGAAGATCCTCTTCGACTTCGCCGGCGACCGCGTGTGGAAGAGCCTGCCTGCGTCGTACCAGACCTGGATCATCGCCAATCGGCTCGCCAGCTCGATCGCGTACCGCGAGGGAATGGACTTCTTCGACGGCTGCACGCCGCCCGAGATCGCCGACCTCGCCCGACGCTACATGAAGAGCGACCTCGCGAACCGCGAGATCGTGGCGAAGGTGCGCGCGTCGGGGCTTGCCGACAAGGAGCACATCGCTGCGCTCCTCGAGCGCGGCGGCGCGCGGGCGGGGATTTAGCGCTCGCAACTGGCGACGCGCTGAAACGGGCTCCGCCCGCTTCAGGAGCGTCGCCTCTGCTCGCTCTGGCGGCGCGTCAGGCGAGTGAATCGCCCGACGCGCTGGGAAGGCTGACGGAAATCGGAGCGCTCGCAACTGGCGACGCACTGAAACGGGCTCCGCCCGCTTCAGGAGCGTCGCCTTTGCTCGCTCTGGCGGCGCGTCAGGCGAGTGAATCGCCCGACGCGCTAGGAAGACTGACGGAGGGCCTTGGCGGATCACTCGCGGCGTGCACGCAGCTCCGCACGCAGCGATTCGTAGTCCTTCGCCAGCGGCTGCTCGGCCCCGAGCACGCGTGCGTCGTCGACGAACTGGCGCTGGTCGAGCGTCTCGAGCGCCGCCTTCGGCGAGCCGAGCGCGTCCATCGATCGCGCGAGGAGCAGCACGCACTCGAGCCGCTCGCGGAAGCGCGACTGATCGCGCTCGTAGCCCTTCAGGATCGCAGGCATCGACTCGTACACCGCTGCGTAGCGCCTCGCTGCGAACTGGGCGCGGGCAAGCGCGACCTGCTCGAGCATCCAGCGCTGCGGCTCCGCCTTCGGCACTCCCATTGCATCGAGCATCTTCATGCGCGTCTCGCGCAGGCGCAGCGCGATCGCGGGCGCAGCGGCAAGCTCACGCTCATTGAAGCGCTCCACGCTCCTGGCGCGCGCCTCAAGCGTCTCGACAGCTTGCTGCCCGCGCCCCGTCTCGAAGAGCACCTCCGCCAGCGCAAGCTCCACGGCGGCCTTCTCAGGCTCGCTCCCGTCCTTCAGGACCTCGAGGTCGGCCTCCGCGAGCAATTTCGCCGCATCGTCGAGCCGCTTCGCCTCGCGCTCGAACTCGGCGAGCAGCACGAGCGTCACCGCGAACCGCCGGCCGCCCGCGGACCGCCGCGCCTCGAGCGCGGCCGCCGCGAACTTCGCGGCGTCCCCGCGCAGCGCCGTCGCCACCTTCTCCTCGACGAACGGCAGCCTCCGCGCGGCCCACATGAATTGCGCGACGGCGTGGAGGGCATCGCCGTACGTCGGGCTGGACGGGTCGATCGCTGCCTTCGCGCGCGCCGCGAAGTCGGCCGCGAAGGTGAGATCGCGGTAGAGCTCCGCCGTGTTCCCGGCCGAGGGCTCCCGCGCCAGCGACTCGATCACCGCAAGGGCGACGGCGAGATACTTGCCCTCGGGCAGCGTGCGCGACATCTCGTCGAGCCCGCCGCCACGCAGGATCTCGCGCGCGAGCCCCGTGCTCGATCCGCCGAGCTCGACCTGCGACGAGCGCAGGAAGCTCGCGATCAGCGCGTCCGCTGCCTTCTCGTTGCGGATGCGCGCCTCCTCCGCCTCCTTGGCGCTCGCGCGCGCGGCGCCGAGATCCGCCTCGGCGGCGCTCAAGCGCCGCGCGGCATCGGCCGACTCCGCCGCCCGCGCCGCTGATTCCGCGGCGAGCTTTGCCTCGGCCTCGCGCAGCGACTCGCGCTCGGAATCGAGCCGAGTCCACAGCCATGCGCTCGCGCCGATCCCGCCGGCGGCGAGCAGCGCGAACACGATCGCCACGCGGGCGTTCGACGACTCCCGCACTTGCGTCGGCTCGATGTCACCGAGCAGGGCACGACGTTCCTCGATGCTCATCGTTCTCGTGGCTCCGCCTCAAGAATCACTGGATCGGACTGGGCCTGGCTCGCCGCGCGGATGCGCGGCGAATCAGCACCACCACGCCTTGCCCGCGCCCTCGACGATGATCGCCTCGCTCAGGAACGCCGCAGCGCGCTCGAGGCCCTCCTCGACCGACATGAGCGCGTCCTCGTGCTCGATCGAAAGCACGTGGTCGTAGCCCTGGCGGCGCAGCATCGAGACGAACGGCTTCCAGAACTCGTGGCCGTGCCCGTATCCGCAGGTGCGGAAGTTCCACGAGCGCCGGTTGAGGTCGGTGTACGGACGCGCATCGTTGTAGCCATTGATGCGGCCTTGATGGAGGTGGAGCTCGGTGTCCTTCGCATGGCAGTAGAAGAGGAGCCCCGCCTCGCCGAGAACGCGCGCGCTCTCGATCGGATCGATGCCCTGCCAGAAGAAGTGCGACGGATCGAGGTTCGCGCCGAGTACAGGCTTGCCCTTCAGGCCGGACGCCTTCATCGACGCCTCGCTCAGTCGGATGAGCGTGTCCGGGTTGTAGACGCAGAAGCCGGGGTGCGCCTCCCAGGCGACCTTCACTCCGTGCTGCGCGCACAGGCGCGCCTGCGTCGACCAGTACGGCACGAGCACCTGCTTCCACTGGTAGTCGAGGATCGCGAGGTACTCGGGCGGCCACGCGCAGGTCACCCAGTTGGGCATCTTGTCGGTCTTCGAACCGCCCGGGCAGCCCGAGAAGGTGATGACGACGTCGGTCCCGAGCGCGGGCGCGAGCTTGACGGCGTTGACGAAGTCGCGGTGATCGGCGGTCGCCTGCTTCTTGTCGGGAGTCACAGGGTTGCCGTGCACGGCGAGCCCAGAGAGGGTGAGGCCATGGTCCTTGAGGATCCCCTTGATGCGGTCCTGCTCCTTCTTCGAGGCCAGCACCTTCGCGGGGTCGAAGAAGGTCTTGCCGGGATAGCCGCCGACCGGGAGTTCGATCGCGTCGAGGCGGATCTCCGCGCAGTACGCGGCGACATCTTCGAGCTTGCGGCCGTTGAACAGTGCCGCCATTACGCCAAGCTTCATGGGTACCTCTCTCGTTGGAGTCTTCGGGAGGACCGAAAACTACCACCGAACGGCGTGAAGTTGGGCGCGCCCTGCGGCGATTCGGGCGCTGAAGCCGTACCATGTGTGGTTCATGATCCTGGTGTCGCTCGCAATTCTCCTCGCGCTGCAATCGGAGCCGCCGACGGCGCCACCGTCGGTCCCGCCCACCGCGCCACCGGTCGAGCCCGCACCACCGACGGATCCTCAGCCCACGCCAGCGCCCACGCCAGCGCCCACGCCGCAACCCGCGCCGCAACCCGCGCCACCCGCTGAACCCGCGCCCTCCTCTCCGCCGGCCGAGCCCGCGCCGCAACCCGCGCCGCAACCCACGCCACCCACTGAACCCGCGCCCTCCTCTCCGGCGGCCGAGCCGACGCCGGCTGCTGCGCCGACCTCCGGCGATCCCAAGCCTGAGCCAGCTGCCCCCGATGCTGCGGCACCTGCCACGCCCCCTTCCACGTCGACGCCGATCAATCCCGCAGGCATTCCCTCAGAGGAAGCTCTCCCGGAGGAGAAGCCGAAGCGCGCCTACATCGTCGTGGATCGCGTCACCGCGACGGCAGGCCAGATCGAGACCGACGACGATGCCATCATCGTGCTCCGCGACGACAAGGGCCGGATCAAGAGCTTCTCGAAGTCGCGGGTGATCTCGGTCACCTACCTGCTCGAGGGGCCTGTCGGACGGCGCGTGCGAATCTACTTCAACGACGGGCGCGTCGTCGTCGCGAACCTCGTCGACGACGGCTACCAGCACCTTGAGGTCGAGATCTCGGGCATCAAGACGAAGTATCCGCGCGAGGCCGTGGCGGTCGTGAGACCCTACCCGACCGATCGCGAGATGTACGAGCGCTTCCGCATCACGCTCGAGCCCGACCAGTACAGCGCCCGCTACACCCTCGCGCTCTGGCTCTACAACAAGAAGATGTATGCGGAGGCGAAGACAGAGCTCGAAAGCCTGCTCGACGCGACCAACCACTACGAGGCGAAGCGCCTGCTCGTGGAGGTCAACGCACAGATCGATCTTCTCGCCCAAGGAGGGCGACCCGCCGAGGGCGAGCAGGAGGGCGAGGGCCCGAGCAGCGTTCGCGAGCGCGCCGTCGACTCCAAGGGACTGCTTGGAAGCCCGCTGCTCTCCGACGCAGAGGTGAACCTGATCCGGGTCTACGAGCTGGACATCGCCAATCCGCCGCGCGTCCAGGTGCCGCAGAGCCTCATCCGGACCATGCTGGAGAAGTACGCGGACAACGAGCTGATTCCCGCGAAGAAGGCCGAGAAGGACGCCTTCTTCTCGAAGGAGCCGCTTGAGATCGTCAAGACCCTGTTCGCGCTCAAGGCGCGTGACCTGTACGGCGAGATCAAGGTCGTCACCGAGCCTGACTCCCTGTCGCTCTTCAAGCGCCGCGTGCATGACGGCTGGCTGATCGCCAACTGCGCGACCAGCCGTTGCCACGGCGGCCCCGATGCCGGTCGCTTCTTCCTGCACAACCGTGACTCGCGGGATGACAATCCCCGCTACACCAACCTGCTGATCCTGCTCCGCTCGCGCTTCGACACGCTGCCGCTGGTCGACCCTGAGAAGCCGACCGACAGCCTTCTCTTCCAGTACGCGCTTCCGAAGACGGAGGCTCGGCGGCCGCATCCCGACGTGCGCGGCTGGTCGCCTGCGCTCACCAGCGGGCGGAAGAACCTGCAGGAGGATTTCGTCGACTGGATCCGCTCGATGCGGCTGCCGCGCGGCGACTATCCGATCGAGTATGTCCCGCCCGGGCTCCGGCTTCGCGAGGCGCCAGTTCCCACGGGACCCGATCGCTGATCCGCGGCACTCGGCGTGGGGTGCGCGAGGGGCTCGATCCGTCGCCTCCGCCCCGCCGCAAGAACCCATTTTCGCCGCCCTTCCGTTACACTGCGGAACCTTTGCGGAACCCCTCGGGGCTCTCCCGCGGAGGATCCCCGGTTCGGATCTTTTCGTCCGTTGAAAGCAGGACTGTCCTATGGCTCATCGTCTCTCGTTCGTTCACGCGCGCTCGCTTGCCACCCTCGTCGCCGGTTGCCTTGCCACCGTGCTGGTCGTCGGCTGCAACGACCCTGAGCTCGAGCGGCAGGCCGCCTTCGAGCGCCAGTTCAAGCAGGTCGCCGCCGAGTACGCCGAGGTCATGGGCGGACGCCCCGACCTCCTCTCGGTGAGCCCTTCGGAGGAGTCGATCGCCGCGCTGCGCGCAGTCGCGGACAAGGCCAAGGGACTTTCGGGCGGCTCGGCGGGACAGCAGAAGGCCGCGCGCGAGCTCGCCGCCAGCGTCATGCGGACGTCTGCGTCGATCCAGCTCGCCCGCGCCACCTGGCTTGAATCGAGCGAGGAGGTCGTGCGCGGCCTCGCCCGCAGCGCCTCGGGCCTCGCCGCCGATCTCGAGGCGATTGCCTCTGCAGCCGAGGCGATGGATCTCGCCGAGTCCCGAAGCACGAATGAAGGCTCGAAGTCGGAGAGTTCCTCCCAGGCGCGTGCGCTGAAGGATGCGCTTCAGGAGCTCGAGGGCCCTGCCGGAACGCTGAACGACGAGATCTCCGAGGCGAACTCTCGCCTCGCCGAGCTTGGACAGGAGGCCGCCGTGCTCCTGCGCAAGGCACGAGAGTCGAGCGCGTCAGCTGGGCTTGCGTTCGTCGAGGAAGCCGCCGCTATCAAGACCGAGGCTCGGAATCTTGCCAAGACCACCTCGATGAACCAGATCGAGGCCGACGCCATGGCGGGCGAGGGCAAGGTTGTCGGCGGAAAGCTGCAGGAGGCCGAGGCCAAGCGCGACGCTGCAACGAGCGCGCTGGAGCTGATCAACTCCTTCGAGTCGAGCATCGACGGCGAGGCCGCCAAGGCCCGCGACGTGGCGAAGAGCCTCCGTTCGACGGCGTCGAACCTGATGAAGTCGATCGCAGACGAGCGCGCGGGTGCCCTCAAGGCCGCCTACGAAGCCGCTGCCGCCGATATGGCTGCCGCCGCCGGCGACACCGAGAGCGATGCGCTCAAGAACTCGATCCTGTCCGACGAGCTCCGCATGCGCGTGACCCAGGTCATGGGCATGGGCGCGCAGGGCCGCATGCTCGCCTCGGCGGGCGGCGACAAGGCTGCGGGACTGTCTGATCTCAAGAGCGCCGCCGAGGCCGCGATCACCGAGCTCAAGGACAAGGCGACCGCCGCAGCAGAGCAGTTTGCGAGCGCCGGCGAGGATCCTGCTTTGGCGAGCCTGAAGGGCTACGTCGATGGCGTCAAGAAGATGGCGGACGGTCTCACCGTCGACCTTCTGATGAACCCACCGAAGGCGGCCGAGACCAAGGTCGCGTCGGGCTCGAAGTCGTCGGGGCGCTCGATGTCGGGCGCGGGCGGCGCGAGCGAGGCAGACCTCGACGCCCTGATCGCGCGCATGAACGCCGCCGAGGGCGACGCCGCCGCGAATCTGGGGATGGTCGAGTACATCGATGACTCGACGCCTGCCGGCAAGGCGATGAAGGACATGCTGGCGGGCGCTGCCAACATGATGAAGCCGCTCATGGATGCCGTGAGCGAGAAGTTCGGCGCTGCCGAGGCCGCCAAGATCGCAGAGGGACTTGGTGGCGGCATGGGCCGCGGTGGACGCGGCGGCATGGGCGGAATGGGCGCGATGAGCGCGCGGATGCGGTCGCTCACCAAGAAGTCGGTCAATGGCGACACGGCGATCTGCACGACCGCCGATGGCGAGGAAGTCACCTTCACCAGCCGCTCCGGCAGCTGGAAGTTCGATGTCGCCAGCACGATGAGCGAGGAGCAGGCCGCGCAGATGCAGCAGCTCGCGCCGATGCTCTCGATGATGATGGCTCCGATGAAGGCCGCTGCCGAGGCCGTGGCTGCCCGCGTGAAGGCGGGCGAGTTCACCAGCGCCGAGGAGGCGGGCGCTGCGCTGCAGCAGGAGATGATGAAGGGCCTCGGTGGAGGCATGGGTGGCGGCGCTGGAC